>JAIOSQ010000002.1 GCA_021107535.1 Bacteroidales bacterium
TCCGTCCAGGGGGGCTCGAAGGTAAGGTCGATGTCGGCATAGGTAACATCCTCAACTTCTTCAACTTTATGTTTAACCTCCAGTGGCAGGCTTTCTGCAACCGGGCAGTTAGGGCTGGTGAGGGTCATCAGAATGTGTACAAATCCTTCCTCCCGGAAGTTGATTTCATAGATCAGGCCGAGATCATATATGTTAACCGGTATTTCCGGATCAAAAACTGTTTTCAGTTTTTCGATGATCTGTTTCTCAGTCTTGCTGTGGCTCATCTTTCTTTCTCATTATTGATTCGCTGACTTGGTCTTAAAGGCCAGTGCATAAAGTTTCATCTGTTTGATCATCGACATCAGCCCGTTGGAACGTGTGGGAGACAGATGCTCCTTCAGGCCTATCTCGTCAATGAATGAAATATCTGCATCGATAATGGTATCGGGTGTTTGTCCGCTAAAGACCCTGATAAGCAGGTTTACAATGCCCTTGGTGATTACGGCATCGCTATCTGCCGAAAAGATGATCACCCCGTCTTTCATGGCCGCGTGTAACCATACTCTCGACTGGCAGCCACCAATCAGATAGTTTTTTGTCTTGTATTTTTCATTGATCAGCGGAACTGATTTTCCCATTTCTATAAGATGGTTATAGCGGTCCAACCAGTCATCAAAATAACTGAATTCCGTGATGATCTGCTCCTGTATTTCTTCCATACTCATCTTTTGCTCTCTATTTATCCAAACATTTTTTTCACCTGGAGGATGGCTTCCACGAGTTTATCGATCTCTTCCCGGGTATTGTACATTGCAAAGGATGCCCTGACGGTACCGGGTATGCCAAACTTATTCATAACAGGCTGCGCACAATGATGCCCTGTCCGTATAGCGATGCCAAACTTGTCAATGATCGTACCTGCATCAAAAGAATGTATATCATCGATCAGAAATGACAATATACCGGCCTTTTCAGCCGCTTTCCCGTATATTTGAACCCCCTTGATCTGTTGAAGTTTCTTTGTTCCATATACCAGCAGGTTCTTTTCATGTGCAGTGATTTCATCCAGGCCGGTTTCTTCCACGTAGTGCAATGCAGCTTCCATCCCCAGCACAGCCTCCACATTGGGCGTGCCTGCCTCAAATTTGAATGGGATTTCATTGAAGCTTGTTTCGTAGAGTGTAACGTGCTCGACCATTTCCCCTCCGGTCTGGTAAGGGTCCATAAAATTTAAATGCTCTGTCTTGCCGTATAATATACCAACACCCATCGGACCATAGGCCTTATGTCCGGAACAGCAATAAAAATCGCAATCCAGATCTGCAATGTCTACTTTCAGGTGCGACAGAGCCTGGGCACCATCAATCAAAACAGGGATGTTCTTTTCATGAGCCATACGTATCATTTCCTTCACGGGGTTGATGCTTCCCAGTGTATTGGAAATATGTGGAAGGGCAACGATCTTTGTTTTATCACCAAGCATCATCTGGTATGTTGAAAGGTTAATTTCACCCTTATCACTGTATGGAATAACTTTCAGCCTGGCTTCCTTCTCATAACACAACATCTGCCAGGGGACAAGGTTGCTGTGGTGTTCCATGGCTGTTACAAGCACCTCATCGTCTTTGTTCAGTATCTTACGGCCAAATGATGCAGCGACAAGGTTTATGGATTCAGTGGTTCCTTTGGTGAAGATGACTTCCTCTTTCTTTGGGGCGTTAATGAACCGGGCAATATACTCGCGGGCATTTTCAAATGCCGTTGTATCAATCTGGCTGAGGTAATGTACCCCGCGATGGATGTTGGCGTTCTCGTATGTGTAATAATCCGTGATCCGGTCGATGACTATCTGCGGTTTTTGAGTGGTAGCCGCATTGTCCAGGTATATCAGAGGCTTGTCGTAAATTTTCCTTTGCAGTATGGGAAAGTCGGAACGGATCTTGTTTATATCGAATGTCACAGTGTGTTATATTGATTGTTCAAAGATACGATTATTTACGGTTAACGGCCACCGGCTAACGGTCACTGGTCACCGGAAATTTAAAATTATCAATTAATTTAAAACTCAAAACTCAAAACCCAACACTATTTTATTAAATTTTCGACATATCAATCTCAAACAAGATCTCCTTATTCGGACCATCACAATGCAGCGCACAGGTGTCGCAGATATTAAGTTCGCCTTTCAGTCGTTTTCTGATCATATCATACACCCGCATTTTCAGGGCTTCAATGCTGATCTTATCCACCACTTCCCTCGCAAAAGCATATAGCAGCAACAGCCTGGCGTTGGCTACACATATTCCTCTTGAACGGAGGTAGAACATAGCCTCGGGATCAAGTTGTCCAATAGTGGCTCCATGCGAGCATTTTACATCATCGGCATAGATCTCCAGAAATGGTTTGGTATTGGCTTTCGCCGTATCCGTCATCAATATGTTCTTATTGTGCTGGAAGGCATTGGTTTGCTGGGCATCTTTTCTTACCAGGATGTGCCCGTTAAATACGGCACTTGCTTCCTCATCGAGGATGCCCTTGAAAAGTTCGTTGCTGTAACAGTTCGGTTTCGCATGGTCGATAAACACCTGGTTGTTGATATGTTGGGATTTGTCCATGAGGTAAACACCGTACACTTCTGCAGAAGCACCTTCGCCATCAAGTACGGTGTGTGTATAGTTCCGGATCAGCCCGCCATTGAGGGTGATGGCATTTGATTTCAGGCTGCTGTTTTTCATCTGCCTGAACCATGTGGCATTCATAAGTGTCGACTGATTATTCAGGTTCTGGAGTTTGTAATGTTCGAGATGGGCACTTTCATCAATAAAAACTTCGGTTACAGAATTTTTAATCATGGCCTCCTCGTTGGTGGAATCATCACAGTGGACCATTGTAATTTTGCTGTTTTTTCCGAGGATCACCAGGTTGCGGGTCTGTATGAACAGGCCTTCGTTCCAGTTGATGATGCTGATCATTTGCAATGGCTTTTCAACAACTACATTGTCGGGAACATAGATAAAAAACCCATCTTGTGCGAAGGCCAGGTTCAGCGCCTGAAAACCATCTTTATCCTTGTCGGCATATTTCCCGTAATGTTTCTCGAAGATCTCCGGGTATTCTTCCATAGCCCTGGCCATGCTGCCGGAGATCACTCCGTTATCATGTTTTACAAGGGGCTTTTTAGTATCAATATACCAGCCGTTCAGCAGGGATATCTGGTCAGTCTCCAGCTCGTGGATATTGCATTTGAAGATCTGGTCGATGGTCTGGTCGCCATGACCCGGTTTAAATAGGCTTGTAAATTTCCCTGACATGGCTTTATTCAGATCTGTGTTTCGCCAGTCTTCCATTTTTCTGTGTGGAAATCCAATATTGCTAAAGCTTTGGATGGCTTCCTCCCGTGCTTTGGAAATGAAAGGCTGATCATGACTTGAGATCAGCTCCCAGTTCTCCCTGAACATCTGTTCCAGTTGTTCTTTCAATGCCGTACTGTCCTGTATCTTGCTCATGGTCTTATGCCAGTGAAAGTTCTTTTTTTATCCAGTCGTATCCTTTGTTTTCCAGTTCAATGGCTAATTCTTTGCCGCCCGATCTCACAATTCGCCCGTCATAAAGTACATGAACAATGTCTGGAACGATATATTCGAGCAGTCGCTGGTAATGTGTAATCACAACGAAAGCATTTTCTTTTGTCTTCAGGGTATTTACCCCGTTGGCTACTACCTTAAGGGCATCAATATCCAGTCCTGAATCCGTTTCGTCCAATACGGATAATGTAGGTTCCAGCATAGCCATCTGGAAGATCTCATTTCTTTTTTTCTCCCCTCCGGAGAAACCTTCATTCACCGAACGATTGGTGAGCTTATTCTGAATTTCCACCAGCTTCTTTTTCTCCTCCATCCTGCCAAGAAATTCGGAAGCTGACAGTATCGGTAACTTACGATATTCCCTGATCTCATTGAGTGCGGTACGCATAAAGTTGGTGATGCTCACTCCCGGTATCTCCACCGGGTATTGAAAACCAAGGAATATCCCTGCACGCGCCCTTTCTTCCGGCGCCATCCCGATAATGTCTTTTCCCTGGTAGATGATTTTTCCACTGGTGACTTCATATCCTTCCCTGCCGGCAATGGCCAGTGCAAGAGTACTTTTCCCTGTACCATTCGGTCCCATGATGGCATGCGTTTCACCTGCATTAACCTGTAGGTTTAGCCCTTTTACAATCTCTTTTCCCCCAATCGATACATGTAAATCTTCTATCTTCAATAACATCGCTAAATCGTTAATTCTTAATTCTTAATTCTTATTCCTTGTTCCTTGTTCCTTGTTCCTTGTTCTCTATTCTCTATTTTCACCCCACGCTTCCTTCAAGGCTAATGGACAACAGCTTCTGCGCTTCCACAGCAAATTCCATCGGGAGTTTACTCAATACTTCTTTGGCATAACCATTTACGATCAGGCCAATGGCACTTTCAGTATCAATCCCTCTCTGGTTACAGTAAAACATCTGGTCTTCGGAGATCTTTGAGGTGGTGGCCTCATGCTCCACGATGGATGACTGGTTTTCTGCCTCAATATAGGGAAAAGTATGCGCTCCACATTGATCACCCAGCAACAGTGAATCACATTGTGAGAAATTTCTTGCATTGCTTGCATTCTTCATTATTTTCACCAGCCCCCTATAACTATTATTGCTGAAACCTGCTGAGATTCCCTTGGAGATGATGGTGCTTCTGGTGTTTTTTCCAATATGGATCATTTTTGATCCGGTATCTGCCTGCTGGTGGTTATTGGTTACCGCCACCGAATAAAATTCACCAACGGAATGATCACCCAAAAGTATGCACGAAGGATATTTCCATGTTATGGCCGAACCGGTTTCAACCTGTGTCCAGGAGATCTTCGAATGCACACCTTTACACATTCCTCTCTTGGTGACAAAATTATAGATGCCGCCTTTACCCTCTTTATTTCCCGGGTACCAATTCTGCACGGTGGAATATTTTACTTCCGCATTGTCGAAGGCGATGATCTCCACGATGGCTGCATGCAGTTGATTCTCATCACGCATGGGAGCAGTGCATCCTTCCATGTAACTCACATAGCTGCCTTCATCGGCGATGATGAGGGTTCTTTCAAACTGCCCTGTATTCGCAGCATTAATGCGGAAATAGGTGGATAGCTCCACCGGACAACGAACCCCTTTGGGGATATAGCAGAAAGAACCATCACTGAAAACTGCAGAGTTCAAGGCTGCAAAATAGTTGTCAGAATATGGTACTGCCGAACCCATGTATTTCTTTACCAGTTCCGGATGCTTCTGTACCGCCTCGCTGAATGAACAGAATATAATTCCATATTTCTCCAGCGTTTCGCTGAAGGTGGTTTTCACCGATACGCTGTCAATTACAGCATCCACAGCCACTCCGCTCAGGCGTTTTTGTTCTTCCAGGGAGATGCCCAGCTTCTTGAAGGTCTCGAGCAATTCCGGATCCACCTCATCAAGGCCTTCTAATTCGGGCTTTTTCTTTGGTGCCGCATAATAGATGATGTCCTGATAATCGATGGGCGGATAGTCTACATGGGCCCAGTCGGGTTCTTCCAAGGTTTGCCAGTGACGAAATGCTTTAAGGCGTGCCTTTAAAAAATATTCCGGTTCGTTATTTTTCGCAGAGATATAACGAATAGTGTCTTCGCTCAGGCCTTTAGGGGCTGTTTCCATCTCAATATCGCTTACAAAGCCGTATTTGTATTCCGACCGGGTAACTTCATCTATGATCTGGTTCTTTTCTTCTTCCATGATAATGAGACGTCTGTAGACTTTCAATAGTGGTTTAAGTAGCTTGCAAAGGTACAATTTTTTGTTCCTTCCACTCCCTGGTGACTGTATAAATACAACAATAAAAGCTTTTCTTTGTTCAGCTTAAGAATACACTTGACTTAACACCAGGTGCCGGAATCTGATAAAATTGATAATTTTGGATATTATTTCATCTAAGTGTAAAAAATATGAATGATCAAAAAAGGTCTGAAATAGCTGAACTCGGAGAATTTGGCCTGATCGACAGGCTGACAAAAAACATTAAGCTGAAAAACAAGGGCAGCCTTGTTGGTGTCGGAGACGATGCCGCAGTGATTGGCAATACGGAAAGATTGACACTTGTTACAACAGACATGCTGGTTGAAGGGATCCATTTTGATATGAGCTATACACCCCTGAAACATCTTGGCTATAAAGCGGCCGTTGTCAACTTTTCAGATATCTATGCTATGAACGGCACACCTGAGCAGATCACGGTAAGCCTTGCAATATCCAACCGTTTTTCTCTTGAGGCAATAGAGGAGATCTACCGGGGCATTTACCTGGCTTGTGAAGCTTATCAGGTTGATCTTGTCGGAGGGGATACCACTTCCAGCCTGAGTGGCCTTTTTATTTCTATAACTGTGATCGGCTCTGCTGTTGAAAGTGAGATCATATACAGAAACACTGCAAAGGAAAACGACCTGATCTGCGTGAGCGGAGATCTTGGTGCAGCATATATGGGGCTGATGGTACTGGAGCGGGAAAAACAAGTGTTTAAAGTCAATCCTGATATGCAGCCCGACCTTGAAGGGATGGATTACATCCTCGAAAGGCAGTTGAAACCCGAAGCGAGACAGGACATCGGGAAGATGCTGAAAGGTATAGGAGTGAAACCTACAGCCATGATCGATATTTCCGACGGGCTGGCATCCGATATTATGCATATCTGTAAAGGCTCTAAACTGGGATGCCAGTTATTTACGGAAAAGCTTCCTGTCGATACGGTCACGATCAAGGTTGCTGAAGAGTTTCAGATCGATCCTTATACCATAGTCATGAATGGGGGAGAAGACTATGAGCTCCTTTTCACAATCGGCCCGGGAGATTATGATAAGATCAAAGAGATCAATGGTATTTCCATCATTGGGCATATGACAGAAGAATCAGCAGGGATGAATCTCGTTACGAAAGATGGAATGTCTGTTGCACTCAAGGCCCAGGGTTGGGATAGCCTCAAGGACCGTGGCAATTCTAAAGCAGCTGAATGACAAAAGCACTCCATAAAGATCTTTCCGGCCTGGTGAAGGTCCTTCCTGATGAACCCGGTATTTATCAGTTTTTGGATGAGACCGCAACGATCATTTATGTGGGAAAAGCCAAAAGTCTGAAGAAAAGAGTGGCTTCTTATTTTAACAAGGATCGCATGCTCAGCGGAAAAGTATCAGTGATGGTGAAAAAGATCTCTGATATTCATCATATGGTGGTGGATACGGAACTGGATGCCCTCTTACTGGAAAATAACCTGATCAAAAAATATCAGCCCCGCTATAATGTGATGATGAAGGACGATAAGACCTTTCCCTGGATATGCGTCAGGAATGAAAGCTTTCCGCGCATCTTCTCAACCAGGAACATTGTGCATGATGGGTCGGAGTATTTTGGCCCTTATGCTTCGGTGAAGATGATGAACACCGTGCTGGAGCTTATCAGGTCACTATATCCACTCAGGAACTGCAAACACAAGCTCAGCTTGAAGAATATAGAAAGCAGGAAATTTAAGCTTTGCCTGGAATATCATGTCGGGAATTGCCTTGGGCCCTGTGTTGGATTGCAGGAAGAGGAGGATTATGAGCAATCGATAAAGGAGATCAAAGAGATCATCAAAGGAAATATCAGCACCATCATCAGGGAGTTGAAAAAGCTCATGATGAAACATGCGAAGGCTTTTGAATTTGAAAAGGCACAGATTATCAAGGAAAAATTAGCCTTGCTTGAAAACTATAAGAGCAAGTCTACGGTTGTAAATCCAAAGATCAACAATGTGGATGTGTTTTCCATTATCACGGATGAGAAATCCGCTTATGTGAACTTTCTCAGAGTGATAAATGGTGCCATCGTTCAGGCACACACTGTAGAGTTGAAGAAGAAACTCGACGAATCACCGGCAGAGTTGCTGAGCCTGGCTGTGACTGACCTCAGGCAACGCTTCGGGGATAGCAGCAGAGAGCTGATCCTGCCATTTGCCATTGAGCTTAAGAACCCTGATGTAAAGCTAATCGTTCCGCGCCGCGGAGATAAAAAACAACTCCTGGAGCTTTCAGAACGCAATGCCAAATACTACAAGCTGGAGAAACGAAAGAAGCTTGACCTTGCAGATCCTGAAAGACACTCACGCCGTATTCTGGAGACTATGAAAAAGGACCTCCGTATGAAGGAACTCCCAAAGCATATTGAATGTTTTGACAATTCAAATATGCAGGGCGATTACCCGGTGGCTGCCATGGTTTGCTTTAAAAATACCAGGCCCGCAAAGAAAGAATACAGGCATTATAATATAAAAACCGTACAGGGCCCTGATGATTATGCTTCTATGGAGGAGATCATCCACCGGCGGTATAAGAGGTTGCTGGATGAAAAGAAACCTTTGCCACAACTTATCGTGATCGATGGTGGGAAAGGACAGTTGAGTGCCTCCCTGAAAAGTCTTGAGAAACTGGGATTGCGTGGAAAGATCACCATCATCGGCATCGCCAAAAAGCTGGAAGAGATCTATTATCCCGGTGATTCACTGCCTATGTACCTCGACAAGACTTCAGAAACTCTGCGTGTGATACGCCATCTGCGCGATGAAGCCCATCGCTTTGGGATCACGCATCACCGCAGGCGGATGGAAAAGGGAACCATCCGCTCCGAGCTTACCGGCATCAAAGGCATCGGGTACAATACAGCTCAGAAGCTGTTATGGAAATTTAAGTCGGTAAAAAAAATTCGCGAAGCTACGCATGAACAATTGGCAGAAGTTATCGGAAAATCCAAAGCTATCATCATACATAATTATTTCCATCGTACATAATCATCCTTTTGCCTTATGCCCTGTACCTTGTACCTTGTACCTTGTACCTTGTACCTTGTACCTATGTTTTTCCTATCTTTGACACCTTCTGCCAATAATTCTAACTAAAAAACAAAAACTATGAAGTCTCTATTATCCCGACGCGGCACTGTATTATCTGCTGTAGCATTGCTGCTGTTTGTGTTTGCTGCAAACCCTGCCTTTACACAGAAAAAGAAAAAAGGAGAAGATAAAAATGATACCATCACTTCCGGACAGGTCAGCGGCCTGAAATGGAGAAGCATCGGCCCGGCCTTTGCTTCCGGGCGTATTGCCGATTTTGCAGTAAACCCTTGTAATCCCAGTGAATACTATGTAGCGGTTGCTTCCGGACACATCTGGAAAACCGTAAACAACGGAACCACATTTGGCCCGGTTTTCGATAATTACGGAGCCTATTCCATTGGTTGTCTGGCCATGGATCCCAACAACCACAACGTGGTCTGGACCGGCACAGGAGAAAACAATCACCAGCGTGCCCTGGGATATGGAAATGGTGTATATAAATCTGTCGACGGTGGGAAAAAATGGAAGAACATGGGACTTAAAGAGTCTCGACAGATAGGAAAGATACTCATTGACCCACGGAATTCGGATGTAGTTTATGTTGCTGCTGAAGGTTCTGTCTGGGGCCCCGGCGGGGAAAGAGGCCTCTATAAAACTACTGATGGCGGAGAAACCTGGGAGCTGGTGTTGGAGATCAGTGAGCATACCGGGATCAACGATATGGTGATGGATCCTCGCGATGCGGATGTGATCTATGCATCATCCGAACAAAGAAGAAGACATGTGTATAGCAAGATCGGTGGGGGCCCGGAATCAGGAATCCATAAGACCACGGATGGTGGAAAAACATGGAAAAAATTAAAATCAGGCTTGCCGGGAGGTGATGTTGGAGGCATAGGACTGGCTATTTCACCGGTGAACCCGGATGTTGTATATGCCATCATCGAAGCTGCCGGGGAAAGCGGAGGTTTTTTTCGCACAACAAATCGTGGTGAATCATGGAAAAAGATGAGTAGCCACCATGCCAGCGGACAATACTATAACGAGATCTATTGCGACCCGCTTGATGTCGATAAGGTCTATTCTGTGGAAACCATTTCACATGTCACTCTCGATGGAGGGAAGACCTGGAAAAGTGTTGGCAACAACAGTCGCCATGTGGATGACCATGCCCTGTGGATCGACCCCTCAGACACCAAACATTTTATGATCGGTGGTGATGGGGGAGTGTATGAAACATTTAATGAAGGCAAAAATTACATTTTTAAATCGAACCTGCCCGTGACACAGTTCTACCGGGTAAATGTTGATAATACCCTGCCTTTCTACTGGGTATATGGTGGCACCCAGGATAACGCCAGTATGGGAGGCCCTTCAAGGAACCTGAGCCGCCAGGGAGTTGGTAGCAGTGACTGGGTAGTTACTCTTGGAGGTGATGGATTCTGGCAGGCCATCGATCCTGAGAATCCTGACATTGTCTATTCCGAATACCAGTATGGAAATATCTATCGCCATGATAAACAAAGCGGGCAGAATACAGGGATAAAACCACAGCCACGCAAAGGGGAAGACACCTATAAATGGAACTGGAATACGCCTTTTATCCTCAGCCCGCATTCCAATACACGCCTTTATATGGCTGCCAATAAAGTTTTCAGAAGCGATAACAGGGGTGACAAATGGGAAGTGATCAGTGATGACATCACTGCACAGATTGACAGGAACACCTGGCCGGTGATGGACAGGTACTGGGGCGTGGATGCCGTACAGAAAGACGTATCCACCTCACTGTTCGGGATGGCTGTTTCCCTCGCCGAATCAAAGCTTCAGGAAAACCTGCTTTATGTCGGGACCGATGACGGGGTGATCTCTGTTACGGAAGATGCCGGCGAAAACTGGTCAAGGGTAGATAAGTTTCCCGGGGTACCGGAATATACCTATGTAAGCGATATCCTTCCCGATAAGTATGATGAGAATGTGGTTTATGCATCTTTTGATAATCACAAGCGTGACGATTTTACACCTTATATATTAAAAAGTACCGATAAAGGGAAAACATGGGTTTCCATCAGCGGAAATCTCCCTGAAAATGGGACAGTACATACCATTGAGCAGGACATTGTCCG
The DNA here is from genome assembly GCA_021107535.1 of Bacteroidales bacterium. Taxonomy (GTDB): domain Bacteria; phylum Bacteroidota; class Bacteroidia; order Bacteroidales; family B18-G4; genus B18-G4. Next base: position 11,027 of record JAIOSQ010000002.1, read on the forward strand.
TCCGGAATTGCTCTTTGTCGGGACTGAATTCGGAGTGTTTTTTAGCATTGACGCTAGCAGGATATGGACACAGCTGAAATCCGGCCTTCCAGCCATTGCAGTGAAGGATATGGTAATCCAGGAAAGAGAAACCGACCTTGTGCTGGCCACCTTCGGCCGTGGTTTTTATATCCTCGACGATTATTCGCCTCTTCGTCTGCTTAATAAGGATCTGCTCGATTCCACTGCATATATCTTTCCTATAAAGGATGCCCTTATGTATACTTCCACAAGGGGAAGATACGGGCAGGGTTCGACACCTTATTTTGCAACAAACCCTGATTTTGGCGCTGTCTTTACCTACTATCTTAAGGAAGCTCCGAAGACCCTGAAACAGATGCGTAAGGAAGAAGAGAAAAAGCTCGTGAAGGATAAAGCACCTATCCCCATTCCCACGATGGAAGAACTCAGGGCAGAGAAAAATGAGATCAAACCTTACCTTGTCTTTACCATTACCGATGGGGATGGAAATATAGTCAGGAAGATCAATAAGTCATTCTCGAAAGGAATGAACAGGATGAGCTGGAACCTAAGATATCCTGCCCGCAGCAATGTGAGGCTAAGGAATGATAAATATGACCCCCTGTCCAACGATCGTGATGGGATGGCAGTGATGCCGGGAAAATATTTTGTCAGCCTTTCACAGTGCGTAAGGGGAGAGGTCACCGATTTGGTCGGGCCAGTGGAATTCAATGCCCATGTCCTGAATAATGTGACTTTGCCGGCACCCGACCGTGCAGAATTACTTGCATTCCAGGAGAAGACTGCAAAATTGACCCGCGCTATCAGTGCAACTCAACAACTTGCCGATAACCTGATGGAAAGGCTGCACTATGTTAAACAGGCCATCAGCAACACTGCTGATGCTCCTGAAGAACTGATGGTAAAAGCTACTGCCATCGAGATCCAGCTGGATAACATCCTGTGGAAATTCAACGGGCAAAGCCCGAAAGCCAGCAGGGAAGAAAACTGGCCTGCACCTCCGTCTGTCAGGGAGCGTGTTGGTGCGCTGGTTTATTCACACTGGGGATCAACATCTGCGGTTTCGGAAACACAGATACAGATGTATGATATTCTTGCTGAGGAGTTTCCGCCGATCCTTGACCAACTCAGAAATATCGCCACAGTGGAACTGAAGGGTCTTGAAGATGAACTGGATGCCATTGGCGCTCCCTGGACACCGGGACGTATTCCTGAATGGGAAAAATAGCTTTGTTAATTGCCTGCCCGCCTCTGGAGGGTCGATTATCAATTTACTAATAACCGGATAAACTATATCTGAAAAGAAAATGTTTTATCTGGATGGGGTATGTTTAATAGCTTTTAAAACGTGATTTGCACCGCTTGACTGATCGGATATTTTAATGAAATAGATCCCCTGTGGATGCTCAGACATATTGATGTTGAATTCCGGGCAGGAAAAACCAGCTTCAAACAGTAATTTCCCGGTTCCATTGAAAATATTGATCCTTGTTGCTGTTTTTCCGGGAGTTTGCACAATTAAAGTTTCGTTAAAGGGATTTGGGTAGATACTGATATTCCTTGTTATCTCTTCATTTACACCGATCAATAGCCCGGTAGTGAAATAGCATTCTTCATCAAGATTAATGATATTACCATCAAAGTCTGCTATAAGCCCCCGTTTTAATTTTACATAATATTGTTGATTCTCTGAGAGAACCAGGTTAGGAGTAATGGTGATCAGCGTCTTTTCTTCATTGATGGTGCCACTGAAAAGAATTTCATTTCCATTGAAATTTGTTTCTTTGAGGTCTACCAGCTGAGGGATGTCATTATCCTGGATTTCTCCACCAATTGCTTTTCTGACCGGTTCATCAAAGCTGATCAGGATTTCCGTTTCCGGGCTTACATTCACAACTCCGTGTGCAGGTTCGAAAAATACGGAGGGGATGCCGTCATCAAAAATACCGTGCATGTTAAGTTGCCTGGCAATTCGTCGTGTATTTTCTTCATTGTCGTAGTTCAGGGTTAACCTGTCGTTGTAATTACCTTCATTGCCGGGCTGAAAAGCAACTGTAATTGCAGTGTATGAATGGGGGAAGATAGATAATGGGAAATTTGCAAAAATGTCAAATTCCGGGAGGTGGTGGTGTATACTGGTGATTTTGACAATGTGATCAGACTTATTAAAGATGTAGAGCAGGTTTTCTTTCCATCCGCTGTACCCGGCATAATTTCCAAGAGACAATTCTGCCTGTGTTTCAAAAACATTGGTTTCCCAGGGATCTTTGATGGCCCGGTAAGAAGTAACAAAATCCGGGAGAAAAAACTCTCGTAAGAGGCTATTGTCCTCTTGCAATTCTGTAATAGCTAAAGAAGTTGTCCCTCCCCATCCTATTATCCTTTCTCCGTTTAGCTGGGTCCGAAAACTGCCCATAGCTGCTGCATATACCTGAGGGGAATGGTGATAATCCCAAACCAGGTTGGCAGTTAATGATACTTCATCGATTTCATATTCAAGAACCTGGGTGAAAGGAGGATTATGAAGATTTCCGTTATCATAAATGGTATAATGACCATTAGATAGCTTTCGGATATCGTGTTGATGACTAAATCCATAAGGGTCGTCGAAAATATTAAACATGTTGTTTTCGCAATTAAGGCCAAACCGCCAGATGACATCTCCCGTATTGAAATTGATCTTGGTTATTTCGTCCATGTTTCTGCTGGAAAGAAGAATGTGCCCGTCATCATCAATTTCAAATGCATTTCCATGGACATAGTCAATATAGGGACCCATTAGGTTAATGTCATAAGTTGCGTCGGTAATCTCAAAATGATCCCAGCTCCGCCATTGAAAAAAAACATTCTGATTGTTGTCAACCTCTTGGATAACAAGGCCTACCACAATAGCATTTGGGTTTCCTCCGGGCACGATCTTACTCATATCAACAGGCTGAGGATCATAGGACATCACCAGATAATGGTTATTGCTCAGCAAATACATATCATGAGCATCCAGAATATACCCATTGCCGGTATTTACTGAGTCGACCACAACATATGCACTGTCCATGATGTAATACTTCTCCTCGGGAATGTTATTGACGAAGTTCGTAGAATAACCAAGTAATCCACTAGGCAATATTCCGAAATTGATACGGTTTATGTCATTCTTATCGTAATATATAGGTGTGCCATAGGAATCAAGGATAGTGAGATAATTTCCCCACCCCAGGGTGGTATTCCTGCACAACATGTTTATAAAAATATATTCATTATCGTGATCTCCATAAGAATAAATTGCTGGTGCAGGATAGTCCGGGGGAAGGTTGTTGTCTCTGGTATGATCAGCTCCCCTGTATTTTGGATTGTCCTGATATTGATCATCGATCTCTCTGTTAATATTTAGCTCATCAATCTGTTTATATATTTCATCTCTATCATAATCCAGTATGGTAAAACTAAATGTATATGCGCATAGGCTTTTCCCATCTGACGTCATGATACCTTTTGGAATAATAACTGTAACCATCTCGCCTCTTTGAAATGGAATAAGGGGCTTAAGAATTAATGTTTTATGATCATTGCTTATGATCAGATTAGCGGAGATAAGCCCACTAAGTGATCCCCTGATTATGATTTGCCCGGAGCTAATTGTCCCTATGTCATAGCCATTGGCATATTTCAGGATGATATTCTGCTCAGGCTGAAGGTTCTTTGACCCCGCAACAGGGCACACGAAAGAAAATTCTACATCTTGAGAAAAAGAATTTCCGCTTAGGAGTATACATAAAAAGATAGGAATAAAGATTGCTTGTAAAACTTTTAGAGCTTTCATGGTAGTAGTTTTAGATCTGGTAGTGAAAACAAAGTGTTACCAAACTTACATAAAAAAAATTTATTAGTCAAATCAATGAGACTAAATTTTCAAGAACGAAGTGAATTGAAAATTCAAAACCGAATTGATCCCCTCGGGGACGCGGGTGGATCCCCGATCAAAAACTAAATTATACAGGCCTCTGCTTTTGATCCTATATTTCTTTTATCTTATTTATTATTTTCCCAGATCTCACATTCCCTCTATTTTATAATTTATTTTTATAATAAAATTTGGAAACTAATTTAGTTTTTAGTTTCTTTGCAGTCTGTTTTTGGAATTCCAATGCCTGCATCAAAAAATGGATAGCATTGGCCCGGATACAAGTAGAAAATTGATGGAAAATTTAATATGTTGAATGGAAAATAATTTAAAGCAAAAAACCAGAATCGCAGGAGCCTTTACAAAGCACTTCCTGCATTTTGGCTTTAAAAAAACAACAGTCGATGATGTTGCTTCCGAATTGGGGATCAGCAAAAAAACCATTTATAAATTCTTCAATTCGAAAGAAGACATCTTTTATTTCATTATCAGCAGAAAAGCAGAGGCCAGGAGGGTAATGATCGAAAAAGAATTGAAGAAAATTACTACAGCCAGAGCAAAGATAGAAACCATGATCAGGATCAATATATCTGAGTTCAGGAAAATCCACAAAAAGAAAGGCCACGCCTTTGCCGACAGCTTTCAATATGAAATTGCTTCAGGGGCATTCAGGCAGGCGTTTTACAGCCTGGTAAGCGAGATCATTGAAGAAGGGGTAAAAGATGGGGAGTTTGCCGATTTTAATCATGAAATGACCATCAGGTATGTCCAGGCATTGATAACTGAAACAATAAGAAGTATCGTGGAAAATGATGCATCACAGCCTGAGGATTTCCTCATCTGCACCATTCATAAGCTATTAGCTAAAAGTGATTAAACGATCATGATAAATATTTGCTGTTATAAATAATAAAAACTCAAGATTTTAATAGTCATGCAAAGGAAACTTATTGTCGTTATTACAATTATTGCCATACTGGCAATATCATTTTTAGCAATGTCTTATTTTACCGGCTTGAAGAAAACTCCTGAAACAGAAACCCCTGAAGTGATTGCACGAAAGGTACAGGCATTAGCTGTTGATTATGAACAGGTAAGCTATACCATTTCTTCTACGGGCCGGCTTGGTTCACAAAGCTATGTAGATATCATCTCGGAAGTTCAGGGAGAGATCCTGCCGGGAAATGTGCCCTTGAAAAAAGGCCAGCGTTTCAGGAAAGGTGACCTGCTCATCCGCATTTATGATGAGATCACGGATTATAACCTGAAGGCCGCCAAAAGCCGGTACCAGAATAGCATTGCTAACATATTGCCTGATTTTAAGATCGATTTTCCGGAAGATTACCAGAAAATAAAGGATTTTTTCGATCAGCTGAAGATCAACGAACCACTGCCGGAGCTGCCGGTGATCAATTCTGATCAGCAAAGGATATTTCTCGCCAGTAGAAATATTTTGAATGATTATTTCTCTATTAAAAGCAGTGAGATACAGCTGAGTAAGCACAGAATATTTGCCCCTTTTAATGGGACTTTTACCAGTGTGAACCTTGAGGTAGGCTCCATTGCCAGCCCGGGTAGCCGTCTGGCAAGGATCATCAACACGGGTATGCTTGAGTTGGAAATCCCCGTGGCGGTTTCCGATGTGAAGTGGATCACCAAAGGCGATAAAGTAAAAGTCACTTCCGGCGATGAAGCTGAAGAATGGACCGGTACTGTGGTGAGAAAAGCTGATTATGTAGATAGCCAATCACAGTCGGTAAGTATATTTATTAGCGTACAGAACAAGTCTGATAATCCGCTGTACGAAGGCCAGTATCTGAAAGCATGGTTCAAGGGAAAGATTACCGGACAGGCAATGGAGATCCCGCGGCGCGCAGTGTTCAACAGTAATGAAGTATTTATTGTAATCGACAGTACGCTGAAAAAGGCGGAGATCAATATCCTGAAAATCAATCAGAAAAGTATGATTTTCAATGGTTTGGATGAGGGTGTGTATGTTGTTGTTGAACCACTCATAAATGCTTCAGAAGGGACGATGGTGGAAATTTATTAATTCCCTCATTTTCCTCCGGCATACATTAATATGTTAGATGAAATAGATCATCATGAAGAATATAATAACCGCATTTGTTAAGTACCCTTTTTATGCTAACCTGATCATTGCTATCCTGTTGCTCGCCGGAGGATATGGCCTGTTAAGCATGAAAAAATCTTTCTTTCCCGAGCGCTCTACCAGAGATATCGTGGTGAGTGTCGTATATCCCGGAGCTTCACCCCAGGAGATGGAAGAAGGTGTTACCATGCGCATAGAAGAAGCCATTCGCGGCATTGTCGGAATCAAAGAGGTGAGCTCAACTTCTTCAGAAAATTTTACCACTGTCCGTGTAACCACAACCGGCGATTATGATATTGATGAAACCCTGATAGAGGTGAAGAATGCTGTCGACGGGATCACCTCTTTTCCTGTTGATGCGGAACAACCTGTTGTGTTTAAACAACGGACAAGGAGCCCGGCGCTGTTTATGGGGCTTTCGGGTGACGTAGACTTGCTCACATTAAAAAAGTATGCCGATGAAATAGAGATAGACCTGTATAATTCCGGGGTGATGTCGCAAATGGTGATCACAGGCTATCCGGCCCTGGAAATATCAGTTGAGGCATCGGAAGAAGACCTGCTTCGGCATAATCTGACCTTTAGCGATATATCCAGGGCTATAGCCCTTAACAACCGTGATATTTCAGCAGGAATGATCCGCTCGGACGAAGAGGAAATTATGATCCGTTCAAGAGCGAAAACATATAATCCCGATGAGATAGGGGAGATCATTCTCAGGGCAGATACCGATGGGCGGTATTTGTATATCCGTGATGTAGCGCAGGTGAAGATGAAATTTGCAGATGTTGCCAATAGAAGCTATATGAACGGACAGCAGAGCATTTCTTTCCAGATCCATAAATTTAGGGATGAAGACCTTGATGAGATCTCTGCATATCTGAAAGATTACATCAAAGAATTTAATGAGAAGAATGAAGGAGTCTATCTTGCAATTACATACGACTATCTGGATATGCTGGGTGATCGTCTGAACCTGCTGTATAGAAATGGCGGTCTGGGACTCCTGCTTATACTTATTTCACTTGGATTGTTCCTGAATCTGAGATTATCATTTTGGGTCGCCTTCGGTATTCCGGCCTCCTTTCTGGGTATGTTTATCGTTGCTGCTTTATACGGGATCACTATTAATATGATTTCCCTGTTTGGGATGATCCTGGTCGTGGGGATACTGGTTGATGACGGCATTGTGATTGCGGAGAATATTTACACACATTATCAACAGGGTAAAAGTCCAAAAAGAGCAGCGATTGAAGGAACAATGGAAGTCTTGCCTGCGGTGACCACTGCTGTTGTTACTACCATCATTGCCTTTACACCTTTGTTCTTCTTACAGGGACGGATGGAGATGATGTTTGAAATGGCCTTCGTAGTGATCTTTAGCCTGCTGTTTTCCCTTGTCGAGGCATTCTTTGTATTGCCGGCGCATGTCGGCTCCAACTGGGTGCTTAAAAAAAGCGAAAAGAAAAGCCGCTGGATGCGTATAAGGCGTATTCTTGACAAGGTCATGGACTTCATGAAATATTCAATGTATGCACCTACTTTGCGTTTGGTGTTGAGATGGAAATACGTCATGCTTATTACTCCAATAGCCATGATCATGATCACCGTAGGGCTTTTTCAGGGCGGCCTGATCAAATCGACCTTCTTCCCTGCCATTCCCTTCGACTTTTTTAATGTCAATGTTGCTTTCACGCCCGGATCAGGAGAAAAACAAACCTATGATTATCTGCTACGTTTTGAAGATGCCATGTGGGAGTTAAATGAAGAGCTGAAAGAGGAATTCGATGATACCACCGGGGTGTTGAACTATACATTTGTTTCAATGGGCAATGCTTTCAATGGAATGGAAAATGGCGCACACAGTGGTAATATTTTTGTCCTGCTCAGAAATCTTGAAGATGCTCCCATAACGAGTTTTGAGATCGTGGAACGTTTGCGGGAAAAGATCGGTCCTGTACCGGAAGCTGAAAAGTTTACAATTGAAGGTATGGCTACCTTTGGCATTCCGGTTTCAGTCAGTTTATTGGGTAAGGATCTGGACGAATTACAAAAGGCCAGGGATTTTGTGATGCGGGAGATGAACAAAATTAAGATCCTGAAAGATATTAATGATAACAACGCCATCGGAAAACGTGAAGTCCAGCTTGAGCTTAAATCCAAAGCTTATTTTCTTGGCCTGACACATAATGATATCAGCAACCAGGTGAGGCAGGGCTTTTTCGGAGGACAGGCACAACGTCTGCAGATCGGAAAGGATGAGGTCAGGGTATGGGTAAGGTATCCGAAAAAGGATCGACTGAATATTGGCCAGATGGAGTCTATGAAGATAAAAACGGTGAAGGGAGAATATCCGCTATCGGCACTTGCAAGCTATGAGATCAGACGTGGGCCGGTCAATATTCAGCATTTCAATATGTCGAGAGAAGTGAGAATTGATGCCAACCTGGTCGACGCCTTTGCGCCCGTTCCTCCGATTATTGAAGAAATAAGGACAAACATTGTTCCACGGATGCAGGAACTTTATCCGGGGGTGAGCGTAGAGTACCAAGGACAACAGCGCAGCAGCGATGAGGCCATGGACGACCTTTCCAAATACTTCGGGATAGCCTTTATGATCATCATCTTCATAATCATGTTCCATTTTAAATCCTTTACCCAGGGGACGATTGTCTTAATGATGATCCCGCTTGGATGGCTGGGTGCGATCTGGGGCCATGGGATTGAAGGTTACCCGGTGTCCATACTCACCGCATGGGGGATGGTTGCCCTTTCAGGGGTGATCATCAATGATGCCGTGGTATTCCTGTCTAAGTATAATTCACTTTTAAAGGAAGGCAGGAAAGTAAAAGATGCTGTTTTTGAAGCAGGGATAGCAAGATTCAGGGCCATCATTCTAACGACCATCACCACCACAGTTGGCTTGTATCCCATAATCCTGGAAGGAAGTTTCCAGGCCCAGTTCCTTATACCTATGGCCATTTCCCTGGCTTATGGGGTGATGATAGGAACGGCATTTATCCTTATCCTTTTCCCGGTATTGATCCTTGTTCTCAACGATATCAGGAGAGCCATGTACAAACTATGGACCGGAAAGACTAAGCCTGCAGAGGTGCTGGAACCGGCCAATATTTATGGTAAAAGAGGTATTGACTAATAGAGAAGACCATCAGAAAATGAGAAGAATGAAGTATATGAAAATACAATCAGCTTTTATAGCATTTTGCATCGTGTTCCTTGTACAATCTGCACATGCACAACAGCCGGCAACAAACATCTCTCTTGCAGATGCCCTCGCCATCGGGATGGAAAATAATTACCAGATCAGGATTTCCGGCCAGGGTGTCAGGATCGCTGAAAACAATAACAGCTGGGGAGCAGCTGGCATGTTCCCTTTTATCTCCCTCGGTGCTTTTCAGTATAACCGCTACGATGATGCCGATAGCAGGACAGTACCCGGAACAAGGGATAAGTATTATACCAATCTTATCACTCCCTACATTAATCTTAAATGGAATTTATTTAATGGATTTGCCGTCCACATTACGAAAGACAAGTTTGTCGCCTTACAGGAATATTCAGAAGGTTATGCCACCATCGTAGTGGAAAATACGATACAGGGAATTGTCCTGGCGTATTACAATACACTGTTACAGGAAGAGCTTCTTGGGGTTACGGAAGAGGTGAAAACGCTTTCCCGCGACCGCTATCATTACATGATGTTCAAAAAAGACCTGGGGGGTGCGGTAACCTATGATGTGCTGCAGGCCAAAAATGCTTACCTGGATGATTCCACTACCAACCTTCTGCAGCAATTGAATGTAAAGAATGCCTACCTGAACCTGCGACTGCTCCTGGGAGAGGAAGAAGATATTCGTTTTAATCTTACAGACGAATTCAGTGTGCAGATGTTGGATTTTTCCCTTGATTCGCTACTCCTGCAGATGCGGGCTGATAACAATACCCTGCGCAACCAGTACATCAACCAGGAGATCCTTAAAAAGGATGTAAAACTGGCCAAAAGCAGCATGTACCCTGTACTCTCCCTGAATGGAGGTTTCGACCATAATAATAGCCGTTTGAAGTATGTGGACACGAACCCACTCTATACCAACAGCCTGGATTACTATGCTAATTTTACGCTTAGCTTCAATCTCTTTAACGGGGGAAATGTAAGGCGTGGGATCAGGAATGCAAATATCAGTGAACAGATAGGACAGCTGGAAATTGCTGAAATGGAGATCAGCCTGTCTAACCTGCTGCAGAACTATTATGAATTATACAGCATTCGCAAGGAATTGTATATGGTGTCAATGGCCAACCTGGAAAGTGCCAGCCTGAACATGGAGATCTCAACGGACAAATTCCGCTCCGGGGCCATCAACTCGTTTAATTTCAGAGATGTGCAGATCATCTACCTGCGTGCTGCCGCAGCTAAATTTGGAGCCATCTATAACCTTATTGATATACAGACGGAATTGTTGAGGCTGACGGGAGGGATTATATCGGAGTTTTAAGTTTTAAGTTTTGAGTTTTGAGTTTTGAATTTGTTTAGGATTTAGGATTTAGAAATTAGGATTTAGGATTTGGGATTCTCATCTTTGTATAAATCTTATTGGTATGCACGTACGCCCAAAAAAATCACTGGGGCAACACTTTCTGACTGACGGCAACATTGCCAGGAAAATAGTTTCTGCCATTCCCGGAGAGCCGAAAACGCTGTTGGAAATCGGGCCCGGAACGGGAATGCTCACTAAAATTATCCTCGAAAGCAATAATTTTGAGCCCCTCTTTATCGAGACTGACCGGGAATCTGTCGAGTACCTTAGTGCCCGCTTCCCTGGTATTGAAGAAAAAATATTACACGGGGATTTTTTGCGGGTTGATTTGAAAAACTTCATCCCTGATCATTACCAGATCGTTGGTAATCTTCCCTATAACATTTCCAGCCAGATATTTTTCAGGATGCTGGAAGACAGGGATAGGCTGCAATCAGCAGTTGTCATGATACAGAAGGAAGTGGCTGAGAGGATCAGCTCCGGACCGGGAAACAAAACCTACGGCATACTTAGTGTACTGCTGCAAACATGGTTTGATATCGATTACCTCTTTGCAGTTTCAGAAAAGGTGTTCAATCCTCAACCAAAAGTAAAATCAGCAGTGATCAAACTCAGCAGAAATCGGATCACGGACATTGGCTGTGATCCCGGGTTTTATTTCAGGCTGGTCAAAACTGCGTTTAACCAGCGTCGCAAAACCTTACGAAATGCATTAAAGCCGCTCCTTGCAGAAAAAGATACCTCAACCATCACCGGCGTACTTTCTAAAAGAGCAGAACAACTTAGCATACAGGAATTTATTTCACTGGCTAAACATCTAAAATCGACAATCGACAATCAAATAGGCACTAGGTACTAGGCACTAGGCACTCGGCACTTAAATAGGGTCGCCTCTAAGGTTTCTAAACTTCCGCCTCGCTTCAATGGTATAAATGCTTCCCGGGTAGCTCGTAAGCAGTTCCTGGTACAGGTCCATGGCTTTCAGCCTGTCCATGAAGATTTCTTCCTGCAGTTTTGCCCTGCTATATAGGGCGTCATCCCCCAATATATCATCCGGATAAGCGGTTCCGATCACCTGTAGCAGGCTGTCGGCTTCTGTATAAAACCCCTGCATGATCCTGATCTCAGCCTTTTTGTATAAGACCTCATCGAACAGTGGATGCCATGCTCCCAGCAGCTTAATCGAGTCCAGTGTTGCCAGGGCTTCATCAGGCTTGTTCATATAAAGTAAAAGGTCGGCTTTTGAGAACAGGCGAAGTCCTGCATAGCTGCTATCGGCTTCGATGTTATCTGCAATGAGCAACGAGAGTTCCAGCGCATCATTGGCGATCAGCTTGGATGTGGCAGCTTTCAATACATCCAGCTGGGCTTTTGCCCAGGCAAACTCCCCAATATAATAGGTAAGCCTTGCATTTTTTAATTTAGCCAGGTGGCCAATGGGCTCACTTTTATAGGTTTTATCAACCTGCGAATATAATAAGGTGGCTTCCCAAACCTCACCGAGGAAGAGATAGATATCTGCAAGTTCAAGTTTGCATTTTGCCCTTGCTATGCTTTCCGGTCCGGGCACAGCGATGGCCTGGTTCAGTATGTCTATGGCCTCGTATTCCTTATCAAGATAAAAAGCCTGGATATGAGCCAGGTCACGCAGGAGCTCTATCGTTTGCTGATGGACTCCAAATTCTTCAATGGCTTCAATATATGCGGTTTCAAGCTCTTGCATTTCCCGGTCTTCAATCCTGATATTATCAGCGATCTGTTGATAGCGGGTTTCAAGAAATCCGATCAGGGCATTCAGATACAATATTGCATCTTTCCCCTTGTCCATGATATAGGTGTAAGCCTCAATGGCTGCATCGAAGTCCCTGTTTGCCATTGCAAGTTCAGCCACTTCCAGCACCCTGAATCCATCTTCCCCAAACCTTCTGTCAAGGGATCTTGCCTGGATAAAGGCAAAGGCAAAATCTTTCTGCTGAATAGAAAGCCAGAGCAGGAGTTCATTTAAATATACTTCTTCAGGCGATTCCTGGTACCTGGCCAGCATGGATTCGCGCAGGATCTCGGGGAGGTTGTGCTCAATATCCCTGGCAAGTGCAGACTGAAGACGGTTTTGTACCTCTTCCCTTGCTTCGGGAAAGTTGGCCAGATGATCGAGATAGGTATCGCACATCTCCTGGTAATTTCCATTCCTTTCATACATGGTGGCCAACTCTATATCGAAAGTGTATTCGCCTTTCATGAGCTCTTTTCCCTTTAGGTAGGCCCGGATGGAATATTCTGCCTGGTTGCGCATATAAAAGGCACTGGCTATTTCCTTGATCTCATGAATATTGGCAGGCAAGCGTTTGATGACTTCATCAAATTTCCGGGCAGCTTTCTCAGGCTCTGATGCATTGATGAGCACAAAACCATGGTCAACAGCGTAACGGAGTCTGTTTGGGTTGTTTCTGCTCTGTTTTTTAGCCAGTTTTTCGGCTTCCTTAAAATTCCTTTGTTCAATTAATGTGTAGAGATAATAGGTGTAGTTGATATGAGACGCTTCATTTTCATATAAAACGCTAAACATCTCATACGCCTTCTCATAATCCCGGTTCTGGTAATATTGTATGGCAATGCGTTGCTGTTCCCTGGCATTGTTTTGTTGCTGGCCCTGAGGGTTCACTCTGATATCAAGCTGTGCCACGGCAGAACCTCCTCCCGTGAGGAGGATTAGGAAGATCGTGATATGTAGTAGAGCCCTCATAAAGGATGAGTAACAGCAAATTAATTTGTTGCAGACAGACTGAATGCTCAGGATATGATATCGAATCCTGAATATTTATGTAGCACTTCAGGAATCCTGATTCCGTCTGTTTGCTGGTTGTTTTCAAGCAATGCGGCCACTATCCTTGGTAACGCAAGGGCGCTGCCGTTTAGTGTATGGGCAAGCTGTGTTTTCCCATTTTCGTTCCTGAACCTAAGCTTCATGCGATTGGATTGGAATGCCTCGAAATTTGAAACAGAACTTACCTCCAGCCAGCGTTTTTGTGCAGCAGAGAATACTTCGAAGTCGCAGGTCATGGCCGCAGTAAAACTGAGGTCTCCACCACAAAGTTTAACGATACGGTAGGGAAGCTTCAGTTTCTCCAGCAATGATGCAACATAATCCCTCATCTCCTCCAGAACTTCATAGGAGTGATCCGGATGAACGATCTGTACGATTTCCACCTTGTCAAACTGGTGCAGCCTGTTCAATCCACGAACATCTTTGCCATAGGATCCGGCTTCCCGCCTGAAACAATTCGAATAAGCAGCATTTTTGACCGGGAGATCCTGGTGGTTTAGAATAACATCCCTGTAAATATTGGTAAGCGGAACTTCCGCAGTAGGTATCAGGTAAAAGTTATCCTCTGTGATGTGATACATCTGTCCGTCTTTATCGGGTAGTTGTCCTGTTCCATAGGCAGAATCTTCATTGACAAACAGAGGGGTTTGATATTCGGTATAGCCTGCATCGGTGGCCTCCTTCAGGAAGAAGTTGATGAGTGCACGCTGCAATCCGGCTCCCTTACCTTTATAAAATGGAAACCCGGCACCGCTTACCTTCGAGCCAAGGTCAAAATCAATGATATCATATTTTTTTGCCAATTCCCAGTGAGGAAGGGCTTCATCATGAAGGGTGATCTCAAAATCCTTTAACAGTATCAATTCATTGTCTTCTTCATTCGTTCCCGGCGGGACATCAGGATGGGGCAGGTTTGGCAGTAAAACCAGTTTTTCATCAAGCTTTTGCTTAATGTCGCCAAGATCAGCGCCAAGAACCTGGGTTTCTTTTTTCAGTTCCGCCGATCTTTCTTTTAATACAGCGGCTTCTTTACCTTTGCCACTCTTGAACAGGATGCCAATCTCTTTTGCGATGCTGTTCGCTTCGGCGAGCCCGTTATCCAGCACTTTTTGTGTTTCCCTTCGTTTTATGTCGAGTGCTATGATCTCATTCACGAGTGCATCGGTATCATAGTTTTTGATCCGGAGAAGTTCGATGATCCTTTGTGGGTCTTCTTTAATTGTATTCAGTTGCAGCATACTATTTTTTTTGCAAAAATAAGAAACACTTTCGTTGTCTGAGGTTTTCCGGAATAAAAAAATCCTCCCCGATGACCGGAGAGGATTTTACTCTTACTAATATTTTTATAAATATTCTATTTATTTTTCTCCTTAATTTTCTTCTACTACAATGCTGACATAAGACTTATTGTTCCTTCTCTTTTTGAATTCAACTTTTCCGTCAGCAAGGGCAAAAAGGGTGTGATCTTTTCCCATTCCTACATTAAGGCCCGGATTATGTACCGTTCCTCTTTGGCGAATGATAATATTGCCGGCTTTGGCAAACTGCCCGCCATAAATCTTTACTCCCAGTCGTTTACTTTCTGATTCGCGACCGTTATTCGAACTTCCGGCACCTTTTTTATGAGCCATGATATATAGATTTAGTGTGTTCCTTAATTATTTATCTTCTTTTTTCTCGTCAGTCTTCTTTGCTTTCGGAGTAGCTTTGGGTTTTGTTTCCTTGGCCGGTGTAGCTTTTTTACTTGCAGTTTTGACTGCAGGTTTTTCAGCCTTTGGCTTCGGACTTGCTTTTTTCGCAGTAGCTTTTTTCGGTGCTGCTTTCTTAACGTCTTCTTTTTCAGCTTTTGGCTTGGCAGCAGTCTTAGGTTTGGGTTTTGCAGTGCTTGTTTTGACGACAGTCGTTTTGGCAACAGGCTGCTTCTTCTCTTCTTTTTCAGCTTTTGGAGTTGCCTTGGGTGCTTTCTCGAGGATGTTGTCAATAAGGAGCCTGGTCATATACTGCCTGTGACCATTCAACTTCTGATAACCTTTTCTCCTTTTCTTTTTGAAAACAAGAACCTTGTCGGCCTTCATGTGCTCCAGTATCTTAGCACTGACTACAGCACCCTTGATCACGGGAGTTCCTACATTGATCTTTCCATCATTATCGATCAATAATACCTCAGAAAATTCAACTTTTGAACCTTCTTTTTCTTCGAGCCTGTGCACAAAGATCTCCTGTTTTTTTTCTACCCTGAACTGCTGTCCGGCTATTTCAACTATTGCGTACATTATTTCTTTCTTTATCTTATCTGTCAAAAATGGAGTGCAAAATTAGTAAAAAATATTAATGTACAAAGATTTTATCCTTTTTTTTTGATTTTGAAGCCCTTTACGTTCACAAGATAAACACCGCCCAGAATGAGAATGATCCAGATTAAATAATTCCATTCGAAGATCTCCCCGTCAATGATCCCCCAGATTATTGCTACTACAGGGATCATATAGGTGACTGAAGCGGCAAAAAGTGCGCTGGTCATTTTAATAAGCATGTTGAAAAAGATGAGTGCAATTGCTGTACCTGCAATGGCCAGGATGGAAATATAAGCCAGTCCTTCCCAGGCTTCCTTGCCAACTGAGAGATAATCTAGGAAGTCTGTAAAAAAGAACAGGAATATACATACAGGAACACCAATGATCAAAAAGCTAAATACAGTAATGGATACAGCATCGAGATCCGCAAGATAGGTTTTGATGATGTTTACCGCTGCAGCGTAACAAATTGTTGCTATCAATACATATATAGCATAACTGAAATTGAAGGTAAATCCGCCATCACCACTGTAATGGATCAGTCCAATCGCCCCGGCAAGTCCTGCAAATACACCGGCAATATTAAACCACTTTGGCTTGATGTGAAAAAACCATAACCCAATCAACAGTGTGAACAGCGGAGTGAGGGAATTTAATATACCGGCCATATTGCTGTCGATCCCGGTCTGGGCATGTGCAAATAAAAATGCCGGTGCAGCATTGCTGATGATCCCGACAATGACCAGTACACCCCAATGTTTCCGCTTAACCCTGGATAGTCTTCTGAGTGCAAAAGGCAGTAATACCAAAAAAGTGATCACGATCCGCAAAGCACCCACCACCCGGCTGTCACCGGAAAAACCCTCCAGGCCCTGTTTGATCAGAATGAAGGAACTGCCCCATGTAAGTACCAGCCCGAACAGGATCAGCCAGGGAATGTATGCTTGTTTTGATTGCATCATAAGTTTGCAAAGGTATTGTAAACATAAAGAAATCAGATACCAGAAATCAGAAAATTAGAAACAGTAGTATCCGGGAAAAAATTAATTGAATCGCTAAAATGCTTGAGAGCGTTCACTTTTGAATGAATCAAGCAGTTGAGGGCATAGAAAAACGCTAATGCAGGGGTTTTACTCACTTCTTGCTCGAAATTGACAATGCAGACTAAAATGGGAATGCGAATAGCTGGCTGAGGAGTTTTCTCCCCCGAGTCCTCGGGGTCGAAATGACAACGTCTAATTTTTAGAGGGGGAAATGGCTGGGCGTGCCCAGCCATTTCCCCCTGTTTAGATAACGACTTTGTCTTCTCGAAGGAACGAAGTAACTGAGAGATCCCCTTAGCTTGCTTTTACTAAAAGGATTTTTTTACCGGACAGCCGATAATCAGAAATAATCCAAAATCCAAAATTCAAAATCCAAAAAAAATTTAAAACTCAAAATTTAAAACTCAAAACTGCATTCTCTTCTGCCCACTGCCCACCGCCCACCGCCCACTGCCTTCTACTAACCCAATAGCGTAATAAATTCAATGCCTGAAAAATTCGAAATGTTTTGTTATATTTGTGCCGATAATCCTATTTATTAACTTAAAATTTACAGTGATGAAAAGAACTTTTCTCTTTTTTCTGGCTGTTACATTTCTGAGCATTTCTTCTTTTGCACAGAGTGTAATATACCAGGATGACTTTGAAGCCTACACCGTAGGCGATTATCTTGCTGTTCAGGCACCTGAATGGACAACATGGAGCAATGCTCCCGGTACGGCCGAAGATGCGTTTATCAGTGATGATTATGCCCTCAGCCCTACCAAATCAGTAAAGATTGACGGTACTACCGACCTCGTTCTTCCGCTTGGTGATAAGCAAAACGGGAAATTTGAACTCGCCTTTGCTTATTTTATAGAAACAGGTTATGGTGGTTATTACAACCTGCAACACTATGAAGCACCAGGGACCGAATGGGCCGTAGAAGTTTATTTTGCCTCTGATGGTACAGGAGAGATAAATGCAGATGGTAGCACCATTCCTTTTTCATATGCTCCTGGTACATGGCTTGAGTTCCTCAATGTTGTGGATATGGACAATGATGTTGCTGAGATCTGGATGGATGGAACATTACTGCATACCTGGCAGTGGAGTACACAATCAGGTGGTGGCGCAGGTGCCAACCAGCTGGGTGGACTGAACGTTTATGCCGGAGCTCCCGCAGGTGACGATCCGTTATTCTATATGGATGATGTATTGTATCAGCAGGTGTTCGATGCCCTCAACTTCGATGATTTTGAATCATATAACCTTGGCGATTATATCGCCGTTGTGAATCCTACATGGTGGGAAACATGGAGCAACAATCCCGGTTCTGCTGAGGATGGCCTTATCGTTGATACTTATGCCCATAGCGGTACACAATCGGTGGAAGTTGATGGCTCAACAGACCTTATTTATAAATTAGGTGATAAAACAGCTGGCAATTTTGCAGTAAACTGGTGGATGTATGTTCCTTCAGGCTTCGCCGGTTATTACAACTTCCAGCATTACCAGGCTCCCGGTGTTGAGTGGGCTATTGAGGTATACTTCAATACAGATGGTACAGCAGATTTTAATGCTGATGGCCAAACCATAAGCTTTAACTATACCCATGACACCTGGTTCATTGTTGAGCACGACATCGACCTTGATAATGATGTAGCTGAAATGTACCTCGATGGTGTGATGATCCATACCTGGACATGGAGTACACAGTCTGATGGTGGCGCAGGTGCCAACCAACTTGGTGGTGTCGACTTTTTTGCCGGTGCACAGGGCTCAGATATTCCGAAATACTATTATGATGATGTGGAATACCTGCAGCTTGGCGGATCAACCGATCCTGCCATTGAAGTGGACCCTGTAGCCATGAATGATACTGTTGCCATGGGTAATACCGAGGATCATCCGCTGAACGTTGCGAACATAGGTGGCGCCGATCTCGACTATATGATCTCAGTCGTTTATGATGTTACGACCAAAGATGAAGTGATCATTCCCGCTACCAGCGGCATGATCTTCGCCAAAGGCAATGCTGAATTCGAAATGATCACGCTGCCTAATCCGGGCGGTGCAGCTCCTTATACCGACGACGTAACCCTCAACTGGGATGGCCCGAACGCAAGCTCAGTAGGTCTGCTCAATCCCGCTCCATGGGAGGCAGCAGCCAAATTCCCGGCTTCAGTTGTGAATCCCTATGCAGGTATGGAACTTACAAAGATTCGTGTATTTATCAATGATCCTGATCCTGCCGACGACCTCGCAGTTAAGGTTTATGGAATGAACCTCGACTATCTGCCCGGCACATTGCTGGCAGAAGAGCCATTCACACCGCTCTTGCTCGATTGGAATGAGATCACGCTTCCCACTCCGGTTCCCGTAACCGGCGAAGACCTCTGGATCGCATGCTATGTAAACCAGACAACTTTAACTCACCCGATCGGAACCGATGCAGGCCCTGCCGTTTATAATGGTGACTGGATCAGCACAGGCCCGGGCTGGGGACACCTTTATCCAGGTATCGACGCCAACTGGAATATTCAGGGTATCCTCACAGGTACTCCTATCGAAGGATGGCTCTCGGTTGATCCTGCATCAGGAACTGTTGTCTCAGGCGACTATGACGAAGTTACGGTAAGCTATGACGCTACCAACCTTCTCGAAGGTACTTACCTGGCCGACCTGGTGTTTAATACCAACGATCCTGTTAACCAGTATATGGAAGTGCCGGTTACATTGACTGTAGTAGACGGAACAGGTATTGGTGAAGGTAATACCGGCAGG
>JAIOSQ010000123.1 GCA_021107535.1 Bacteroidales bacterium
TCCCCAATTTACAAAGCTTATGAGCGAGATGATGATCAATATGAGAAGAGCTATGATGAGCCCATTAATACCCAGCCCAGCAGGGTTAAACTAATAACCGATGGAAGCGCCAAATAAAATCACCCCGATGCACATGAACATGAACAGCAAAACAGATCTCCTCCTGTTGGCTCAGATCAGTTCCCACATAGCTCTTTGCTTAGAATTTTACTTTAGGGACTGCTTTCTCGGCAGGATCTTCAATCTCGAAAAACTCTTCTTCCTTGAAACTAAACATGCCGGCTACTATATTGGAAGGAAACATCTGGATCTTGTTGTTGAAGAACAGAACCTGGTCATTGTAGCTTTGTCGTGCAAAAGATATCTTGTTCTCTGTTGATGAGAGTTCTTCCTGCAAACTCAGGAAATTCTGATTGGCTTTCAGGTCAGGATAAGCTTCAACCGCAACCTGTAGTTGTCCCAGTGCTCCACCCAGCAGGCCTTCCGCCTGTGCTTTTTCTCCAATGCCGGTAGCACTCATGGCCTTGCTTCTGTATGCCGTGATATTTTCAAGGGTTTCGCGCTCATGCGTCATGTATCCTTTTACCGTTTCGATCAGGTTGGGGATCAGATCGTGGCGCCGTTTCAGCTGAACATCAATTTGTGACCATCCATTTTTTACCTGGTTGCGCAAACGGATCAATGCATTGTATATGCCGACGGACCAGATTATCAGAATTAAAATAATTGCCAGAATTACAATTAATGTGATCATATTACCTCCTGTTTGTTGATTTATATATTAATGATTTCCTTTATTTTGTTGCGAAAAACCACGTTCTGTGTGCGTAATCATGTTTTTATAGCTATGTCTTGAGTGCTTCACCGTTTTTTCAAATCCGAAATTCTAATTACCTAAATCCGAAACAATATTAAATGACCAAAATACAAATTCCAAAACAGCTATGAGCATGTGTGTGGGTATAGTTTTGAACATTTGATCATTTGAATTTTGAATTTGTTTAGGATTTAGATATTCGTGCTTAGAATTTTTACAAGAAACACCTCAGACGCTCCTTTGTTTGTTGTGCTTCCCCCAATCCCCCCAATTACTCGGGTGTTTCTTTACTAATATGATTTGCAAACATTTCCTTAAGAAGCCCGATTACTTTTCCACCTCCACCTTTCTGCTCCAGCTCCAGCACCTCAATGAGTTCTCCTTCATCGAACCATAGTCCGTGCCCTTTCCTGCAACTGTCGATCAATACCTTGTTCTCCACCAAAACTTTTTCCATCTTTTTCCGGCATATTGGACAGCGAAGCTTTTTTTCGCGACTTGTGGTATCTTCCGTAAGTGATGAAATCAGTTCATCAGCAGCATCCCTGTCATCAAATAAGACTTCAAGCTCACCTGCATCCAGCCAAATACCACCTGATTCAGGACAGTAGTCGATCTCAACGCCTGCAAGCTCAAGTACCAGCATAGGTTCACGGGATACCGGTGATTTCATTGTTGTAAAATTAATTGGGATGTGAAAGTAATAAAAATAATGGTACCGATTTCAATCTTCCAAAGCACCAACGAGCTCTTTCACATTTTCCACACCATGCCTCTCCATATATTCTTCAATACCTTTGATGATCTTAAGAGAAATTTGCGGATCGATAAAGTTGGCAGTACCCACCTGGATTGCTGATGAACCTGAGAGGATGAATTCGATGGCATCTGCTGCATTCATGATGCCTCCCATGCCGAAAACCGGGATTTTTACGGCTTGGTATACCTGCCACACCATGCGCAATGCAATGGGTTTGATGCAGGGCCCTGACAGTCCACCCGTGATGGTGGAAAGCAATGGTTTTCTTGTTTCGGCATCAATGGCCATACCCAGAAATGTGTTTACCAGGGAGATGGTGTCAGCGCCGGCACCTTCCACCGCAAGGGCCATCTCGGCAATGTCGGTGACATTGGGAGAAAGCTTTACGATAAGGGTCTTGTCATAAACTTTCCTGACTGCATTAGTCACTGCAATGGCCGACGGACAACTGACTCCGAAGGCCATGCCGCCTTCTTTCACATTGGGACAGGAAATGTTCAATTCGATGGCTGGAATATGGTCCAGCTCATTGATCTTTTCTGTGAGGGAAATATATTCTTCTACTGTGGAACCGTTGACATTGGCAATGATATGGGTGTTATAATTTTTGATTGCAGGGTAGATGTTTTCAATAAAATGCTCGATGCCTTTGTTTTGCAATCCCACGGCATTCAGCATTCCGCTGGCTGTTTCGGCCATCCTTGGGTAGGGGTTGCCGTCACGGTTTTTCAGTGTCAGGCCTTTGATAAAAATAGCTCCCAGTGCACCCGGATCGAAGAAATCAGTGAATTCCTCCCCATATCCGAATGTGCCAGAGGCTGTAGCCACAGGATTTTTTAGTTCCAGCTCATGTATTTTTATGCTGAGATCTACCATTTTAGGTCATTTGTATTAAACACAGGGCCTTCTGTACAGACGCATTTATTACCCTCTGTGGTTTCCTGAATGCAACACAGGCAGACACCGAAGCCACAGGCCATCAGATGCTCAAGTGATGCCTCGCACGCAATGCCCTTATCCCTTGCAATTTTGGCAACAGCCTTCATCATTCCCTCAGGGCCACAGGTGTATATCAGGTCGAAATCAAAATTGTCTTTTGTAAAGATAGGGTGTTCTGTAAGAATTCCTTTTTCTCCAAGGCTACCATCTTCAGTGGTGCACAGAACCTCGCCATATGCTTTGAATTCTTCGCTGAACAATATGTCTTCACTGCTTCTACCCCCGGTAATAATCGTAATCTCATTTCCTCGGGATTTTAACTCCCTGCCCAGCATAATAAATGGCGCGATGCCGGATCCACCACCTGTGATCAACACTTTCTTGTTGTCAGGTATACTAAAAGCATTGCCCAATGGATGTATTACGTTTACGAGTTCTCCTTTTTCAAGGGTCCCGAGCTTTCGGCTTCCTTTGCCAACCACTTTTACGAAAAAGCTGATGCTATTATTCTTTTCATCAACATCAAGATATGAAAATGGCCTTCTGAGAAAAACGCCGGGATGATGATCCACCCTGATCTCAGCAAAATTGCCCGGAAGTATGTCGGGGATGGCTTTTGTCCCGGAAAGCTCAAGCACATAAGAGTTGCTGTTTAGCCAGCTGATGTTTTTAACGCTTAAGTCTTCTATCCTTTTCATATGAGCAAAAAAAATCCCCCGAGTAATCGGGGGGACTCATTTATTTTTCTTCTTTATTCTCTTCTGTGTTGCCTGTTTCAGCTTCTTTGCTTTCTTCCTTATCCTCTTCATCTTCCGTAAAGTCAAGCATCTCCTTTTCGTGCAGAAGGTTATACCACTGTATCACCTTTTTGATGTCGGAAACATACACCCTTTCTTTGTCGTAGTCAGAAACAACATCCTCAAAGAATTCTTTTAGCTCTTCCGGAGATGATTTATGGCTGAGTGCTTTCCCTCCTTCAAGCAAGTCATTGATCTTTTTGAAAACATCCTTAAGCGGCAGATCATCAGTTTCTGTAAAGATGCTGATCTCT
This sequence comes from Bacteroidales bacterium, assembly GCA_021107535.1. Classification (GTDB taxonomy): domain Bacteria; phylum Bacteroidota; class Bacteroidia; order Bacteroidales; family B18-G4; genus B18-G4. The sequence continues at coordinate 3,568 of JAIOSQ010000123.1, forward strand.
TCCAGAGAGCTGATCTTCTCATGGGCAAAGACGGGAAAACGTTTCTGGTCAAGCATAGATTCCACCAGCATGCCGTTTTTGGTTTGGGAAATCATCTTATATAATCCGGGTTTGCCGGATATCGACATTATTTCTGTAAGATCCATCATGGGTCAGTAATTTGTGCAAAAATAGTAATTATCCTCGGATAATAGATACTAGATTCTGGATACTGGATTCTGGATCAGGCAAAAGTTTGCAGTTCGTGAAGTTTCCTATAGATCCCATCCAGCTTGATCAGCTCATCATGATTGCCTCTTTCCACTATTTTGCCTTTCTGCAAAACAATGATCTCATCAGCAAATTTGATGGTCGACAGCCGGTGTGCGATCACAATGGAAGTACGATGGCTCATCACATTGGCCAGTGCATCCTGAACCAGTCTTTCCGATTCCGTATCAAGGGCTGAGGTAGCTTCATCCATGATCAGGATGGGTGGGTTCCTTAAAATAGCCCGGGCAATGCTGAGCCGTTGTCGCTGGCCTCCGGATAATTTGGCCCCCCGGTCTCCGATATTGGTCTGGTAGCCCTCTGGCATCTTCTCAATAAACTCATGCGCATTGGCGACACGGGCGGCTTCCATCACCTCTTTTTCACTGACATTGGGCATGCCAAAGGCGATGTTATTGAATACGGTATCATTGAACAGTATGGATTCCTGGGTGACGATTCCCATCAGCCCGCGGATGTCATCAATCCTGTAGTCCTTCAGGTTGATGCCATCAATGAGGATCTCTCCTTCGCAAGTATCATAAAAGCGGGGCAACAGGTCTACCATTGTGGATTTTCCACCCCCTGACTGGCCCACGAGCGCAATGATCTTTCCTTTCTTTATGTCCAGCTTGATATTCTTAAGTACATCTTCTTCTTCATAACGGAAGGTGACATTCCTGTACTCAATGTTAGTATTGAATTCTTTTATGGAGATGGCATCCGGCTTTTCCTCGATCACCTCTTCGGCATCCATGATCTCAAAGATCCTGTCGGCTGAGGCCATTCCTTTTTGAATATTGTAATAACCTGTAGCAAAGGCTTTGGCCGGTGGGATGATCTGTGAGAAAATAGCAATATAGGTGATGAATATTTCTCCGCTGATCATTGAATTGTCACCCAATACAAGGCCGCCTCCAAACCAGAGTACAGTTATGATCACCATCGAGGAGAGGAACTCGCTTAAAGGGGATGAAAGGTCGCGCCTGCGGTAGATCCCAAGAGAAATCTTTGCATACGACCGGTTTTGCCCTACGAACTTTCTGCCTATGAAATTGATCGCATTAAAGGCTTTAATGATCCTCAATCCACCAATAGATTCTTCAATGGTGGAAAGCATACCGGCCAGTCGGGTTTGTCCGATCCTGGATCTTTTTCTTAGTGTTCTTCCAATCCTTCCGATCAGGTAACCCGTCACCGGTAAGATGATGAGCACAAAGATCGTTAGCCTGGGGCTCATACTGAACAGAAAGGCAAAATAGGCTATGACGGTGATAGGATCGCGGATGAGCATCTCCAGGTAATTCATGATGGAATATTCGACCTCCTGTACATCCGTGGTGACGCGTGCCATGATATCCCCTTTTTTTCTTGTATGATAGAAGGAAAGGGGCAATACCAGTATCTTATTAAAGACATCATTCCTGATATCCTTCACTGAACCGATCCTGACATTGGCCATGAAGAACATCGACATGAACCTGCCCATGTTCCGCAGGAAAAAAGTCCCAAGTAAAACCAAACATATGGTAAGTAGTGCCTGCATCTGCCCCTGTGTCTGTATAATATCACTCAGGATGTAATTCATATAGTCGATGAGGGCATCGGAACTGAAGGAAAGCTCAGGCTTTTCCTGTACAAGTTCAGTCTTGCCAAAAAGCAGGCTCAGGAATGGGGCCAGCAGGGCAAAGGAGAATAGTGAAAAAATAATGGTGAGCAGGTTGAACAGAACGTTCAATGCTGCGTACGACCAGTAAGGCTTAATATAACTTAAAACTCTCCTGTATTTCTTCATGCGAATATGCTTAAGCCATGATGTGAATTAATTATAACACGTCAATTCCAAGATAATTGTGTGGGGTAATTTGTTTTAATTCTTCCCGGAGTTCATCCGTAATGTTCAGTTTGTTTATGAATTGCCGGATTGCTTCTTTGTCTATCTTTTTATTTTTCCTCGTCAACTCTTTGAGCAGTTCATAAGGATTGGGATAGTTCTCCCGCCTCAATATAGTCTGAATAGCCTCTGCTACCACAGCCCAGTTATCTTCCAGGTCGGCATGGATCTTAGCGTCATTCAATTCCAGCTTATTCAGTCCCTTAATCAGCGATTTGATGGCGATCATGGTATGTGCAATCGGGACACCAATGTTTCTGCTAACGGTAGAATCCGTGAGGTCGCGCTGTAACCGGGATACGGGCAGGTCTGCTGCCAGGTGTGCGAACAGGGCATTGGCAACACCCAGGTTCCCTTCGGAATTTTCAAAGTCGATGGGGTTCACCTTGTGTGGCATGGCCGATGACCCAACCTCACCCTTTGCAATCTTTTGCTTGAAATAATCCATTGAAATATAGGTCCACATATCCCTGTTCATGTCAATAAGGATGGTGTTGATCCGTTTCAGGTTATCGAAAAAGGCAGCCAGGTTGTCATAATGTTCGATCTGGGTAGTCGTCTTAAGTCTTTTCAATCCCAGGATGTCGTTCACAAAACTATCGGCAAAGGCGAACCAGTCGATATCGGGGAATGCAACATGATGCGCATTGAAATTTCCCGTAGCACCCCCGAATTTGGCTGAAAAAGGGATGGTGTTCAGCAGATCCATTTGGTTTTTAAGGCGTTCGGCATAAACAGCGAACTCTTTCCCCAGGCGGGTGGGGGAGGCGGCCTGACCGTGTGTCCGTGCCAGCATAGGGATCTTTTTCCATTCCTTTGCCCTTGCCTGCACCTTTTTGTGTAACTCCTTCAACTGTGGTAACAGAACGTCATAAAAGGCAAGCCTGGTAGCGTAAGGAACAGCGGTGTTATTGATGTCCTGCGAGGTCAGGCCGAAATGGATGTATTCACGATATTTCTTCAAATCCAGCTTATCGAATTTTTTCTTCAGAAAATACTCCACAGCCTTCACATCGTGGTTGGTCGTCTTTTCAATCTTTTTTACCTCCAGGGCATCTTTAAATGAAAAGTCGCGGCTGATGGCCCTCAGGCTATCAAATTTTTCCTTGTCGAAATCCTTCAGTCCGGGTATGGGCAGCTGGCAGAGGGCGATAAAATACTCGATCTCCACAAATACCCTGTAATTGATGAAGGCGGCTTCAGAAAAATAATATGCCAGCGATTCGGTTTGCTTGTGATAACGTCCGTCGACAGGCGATACGGCACTTACTGCAGAGAGGTCCATGATGTCAAGGTTTTGATTATTCAAAATTAGAAAAAAAGCGGACTTATCAAGGGAATTGTTGGAAATAATGTGCAAATAGAGGGTGAACTTGACAGAAGTGATTAGTGATTAGTAATTATTTATTAGTGAAGAGTGGTAGTGAAGATTTTGGAATGTTGAATGATCCGTGAATATCTGTTATAATCTGTGTTATCCGTGTTCTGTTTTGTGGTGCGAGGTATGCGGTATGCGGTACGGGGTATGGTGAATGGGAGAAGAGGGGATGGGGGGAAAGGGTGATGGGGGGAAGAGGGGATGGGGGGAGAGGGAGATGGGGGAAAAGGTGATGGGGAGAAAGGGTGATGGGGATTGAATGCTTTGGTCCCGTAGGGACCGGATGTTGGTAGAAAAAATGGTGTAATTTGATTCAGCGCCCCGTAGGGGTGCAACAATTATTAATTTTATTTTTCCAGTAAAACCTTTCTGCTGATAACAACATTATCATGATATATTTTTACGAGGTATATCCCGGCAGGATAGTTGTCTAAGGGCAATGACACGAGGCTATTTTGGTAATTCCTGTCAA
>JAIOSQ010000040.1 GCA_021107535.1 Bacteroidales bacterium
CGCATATGCCTGATCAGCTCCGCGTCATAATCTTCGTGTTTGTTATACACACCTGCGGGGCAATGGCAAAAAAGTTTTTCCTTTGTCTTCAGCTGCTGGTGTACTTCCAGTCCCGACATAAATCCGATGCGGTCGTAATCAGCCTGGGTGGCTTCTTTTCTGGAAATATATCCGATTTGTTCCCTGGATTTGTTGTAGTTTTCCTCCGGATTGAACTTTTGCTTCATCGAATTCACTTATTAGTGTAAAATGAGATGGCAAATGTAAACATATTCTATAAGCTGAATCGGGTTAACACAGACATATTTGTGCTTTGATACCGGTTAATGGCTAACGGCTACCGGCTACCGGAAAGTAATAACTCCAAGTACTCTAAATACTCCAAGTACTCTAAATACTCTAAGTACTCTAAATACTCTAAGTACTCTAAATACTCTAAGTACTTTTTCGTACTTTGCACTCTCGTTAACCTGGAACATCAATTTTATGGATCAAATCTTATTTAATCAGCTCATCTGGGCATGGATCTTTATCGGGCTGCTGACCATGATCCTTTTACTTTTCGTGACCGCTCCCTATGGCCGTCACAGTAAGACCAGCTGGGGGCCGATGATCAGCAATCGTATGGGATGGTTGCTTATGGAGCTTCCGGCACTCTTATTGCCTTTTATCATTTTCCTGAGTGGTGAAGGAAGCAGCCGGAGGGTCATCTGGATATTATTTCTTCCCTTTCTGATCCATTATATCAACAGGGTGTTGATCTTTCCTTTCAGGCTCAGGACCAGGGGGAAGAAGATGCCGGTGGTGATCGTAGGGATGGCCATCTTTTTCAATTCCATCAATGGTTTTTTCCTCGGATACTATTGGGGGTACTTTGCAGATGGGTACACAGCTGAATGGCTAACGAGCCCACAATTCATTACAGGCCTTATCATGTTTTGCGTGGGCATTGGATTCAATATCCGTTCCGACAATATGCTCATCTGGCTAAGAAAAACCAGTAGCAACGGTTACAAGATCCCTTACGGAGGGCTGTTCAGGTATATTTCCTGCCCGAATCATTTTTCTGAGATCATTGAATGGACCGGGTATGCCATTATGGTCTGGAATATGCCTGCACTCGCTTTTGCGGTCTGGACCTTTGCTAACCTTGTACCTCGCGCACTTGCTCATCATAAATGGTATAAAAGTCATTTTGAGGATTATCCGGAGGAGAGGAAAGCGATATTTCCAGGAATTTTATAAGTTTTAAATTTTGAGTTTTAAGTTTTAAATGAGTTGGCTATTTTCAACTGCCTACCGCCTACCGCCCACTTTTCCTATAATACGCTGCAGTAATCTCTATCGTTTCTTCCTCTGAATACTTCGGCTTAAACCCAAAGTCCTCCTCTGCCCTTTTTGAGTTAAAGGTGAAGTCGGTGCAGGTATATTTCACTGCAAAGCGGCTTAAGCCGGGATTGAACTTCTTGATCGGCCTCAGCATGAGGGCCATAAACTCAGATACCACGCCCATCGGATAAGCAATTCCCCGTGGGATCCAAAGGTTTTTGGGCCAGTACTTATAGCCTGCTTTGATCACGATCCGGTCAAAAAATTTAAAGAAATTAACTCCGGGTGCATCAGTGATGAGATAGGCCTGTCCGCGGAGCTTTTCGTTTCCACTTATCAAGGCATTGGCAGCCAGCACATGGGCAAAGGCCATGTTCCCCACGAACACATGTTGGGCTTTTGATTTTCCGTTGCCGAGACGAACATAAAAGCCTGTTTTAGCCATCCCGATCAGGGCATTCATATGATAGGGATCAGCCGGGCCGTAAATATCCGAAGGCCTGAGCATACAGGTCTTCAGCCGGGTATCGTTGGCAGCCCTTACGAGCTTCTCGCATTCAACCTTAGAGCGGCTATACATATTGTGAAATTTCTCAGGGTAAGGCTGGCTGTCATCAATATCCCTTAATGGCTTTCCGCTAAACAATGCATCGAGAGAACTGGTGAAGACCAGGTTTTCTATCCCGTTTTCCCGGCAGGCCCTGATAACATTTTCAGTCCCGCCAACATTCACGCTATAAACATATTGTTCAGGGTGTGTTCCCCAATCCACGACTGCCGCAGAATGTATTACAACATCTACTCCCCTGCAGGCTTCTTTTACTGCTTCATAATCCCTGGTATCGCCTTTTATAAATGTTACTTTTTCATCACCCTGGTACTCTTTCAGGTCAAACACCCTCAGTTCTGAAGGAACGAGCGGAGAATCGGGATCAAGGAGTTCCTTCACGATATGACTACCAAGAAAACCGGAACCGCCGGTGACGAGAATGCTTGGATTGTTCATTAAAATTTATATTTGATCTTCCTATACATCGTATATACAGAATTGTACACACAGAATTGTAAATTTTGAGCCTCTCGCCGGACTCGAACCGGCGACCTGTTCATTACGAGTGAACTGCTCTACCAACTGAGCTAAAGAGGCGGGGTGAAGATTCAATATTGCAAAGATAGTCCATTTAAGCATTTATAGATTCTGACAGTTGTTTGAATAGAGAATCAAGAACAAGGAGTAAGAATAGAGAATCAAGAACAAGGAGAATAGAGAATCAAGAACAAGGA
>JAIOSQ010000274.1 GCA_021107535.1 Bacteroidales bacterium
GATGTGAAGCTGAAGCCAGTGTCTCGATCATCTTCGACTTTGATGCCTGTGTAGGCATAAAAGAGCAAGTCCCGGAAACAAATGTAAAGGTCTTTCCAAATCCCACAACAGGAAAAATCGTGGTGGAAATACATGATGTTAACAGTCCGCTCAATATGAGTGTTTATAATATGCTTGGCGAGATAAAAATGCAGGCCAGGCTGATGCCGGAACCTGATGGCCGCCTGAGGGAGGAATTCGACCTGTCCTCTCTGGCCAGGGGTGTTTATATAATTAAATTCTTCAATAATAGATCATTGAAGATCACCGAAATCATCCTGAAATAATAAAAAGTATTACTTTTGGCTGAAATTGAATCAAAGCCCAAACCCACAATAAGTTGATATGAAAATTCAAGCAGCAAAGTACATACTGCCCGTAGTCATTATGATTACATCTGTTGCCCTGAATGCACAGATTCCCACTGACCAGGATTGCCTGGGAGCAATTCCTGTATGTGAGGGCTTCTATACACAGGTAAATTCTTATTCCGGTTCCGGGAATTATCCCAATGAGATTCCCTCATCGGGGGGATGTCCCGGCAACTGCATGCTGAGCGGCGAGAAAAACTGTGTATGGTACTATATAACGGTACAAAGTGACGGCTTGATGGGTTTTATCATTACACCAAATCAGAGTTCTGATGATTACGACTGGGTCGTTTACGACCTGACGGATGCCAGGTGTGAGGATATCTACCCCCAGGCAGCTCAGCTTCAGCAGAGTTGCAACTGGTCCGGAACTCCAGGCGCTACAGGTCCCAATGGAGGATCTAATAGTATCTGTCAAGGTGCCAGTGGCAACCCCTTCAATGCAATGATCCAGGTAACAGAAGGTCAGAACTTTGTGATCAACATCAGCAACTATTCTTCCACGCAATACGGCTACACCCTTGATTTCTCCATGTCAACAGCACAGGTCTATGATGATGTACCCCCGGAGATCGAAGAAATCTATGCTGATGAGGTTCAAGGATGCAGCACCAATGAACTGGGGTTTCTTTGGGATGAAACTGTGAGATGTGACCGTGTCACTCCTTCTTCTTTTGGAATCTCCGGCCCCGGTGGCCCTTATACCGTTATCGATGTTTTTGGTGAAGCCTGTAGTGTGGGTGGCACATGGGAAAAAGAATTCATTCTCTATGTTGACCCTCCCTTTGCATCTAACGGAGATTATCTCTTTCATGTTTATTCTTCCTTTCCGGGTATTGTTGATGCTTGTAATAACCCGGCACAGGATACAAGCATACCTTTTACCCTTGACCTTGGTGCGCCTATCCTCAACTCGCTCGGACTGGAGATCACTCCGGCCACCTGCGGGATGGATAACGGCTCTATAACCGGCCTTTCAGCTACGGGGCAGACTGCACTGTCATATGTGTGGAAGAACTCACAAGGCACTGTTGCTGGTAATACCATTGACCTCCTGAATGCCCCGGCAGAGGTTTATACCATCGAAGTGCATGATCTGATGGATTGCATCACATATGGCGGCCCCTGGGAAATCGATGAATTTGGTGCACCGGAAATTGATGACGCAAACATCAGCATAAACTCTGCAAATTACGGAGCCAGCAATGGATCTATCACGGGCATTGAGATAGTTTCATCTTTTACTATTACAGACTATATCTGGACAGATGACCAGGGTGGGGTTGTTGGGAATGATCTCGACCTCATCGACGTTTCGTCAGGATATTATGATTTTGAAGTGATCGATGAAAATACCTGTTCGGCGGTTGCCGGGCCGTATTTTGTCGGAGAAATTGGTGGCCCGCTGTCGACAGTTCCCAGTGCCAGCCCCTCGGTAATATGCTATGGTGATGCAGTTACTTTGTCACCGGGAGCAGGGGGTGGCTCAGGTGCTTATATGTATTCATGGACTTCAACACCTGTAGGCTTTACGTCTTCCCTGGAAAACCCTATGGTGATACCTGACGAAACAACGACCTATCACCTGCAGTTGTTTGACGGATATATCTATGCCTATGGAGATGTTACGGTTACTGTCCTTCCGCTTCCGCTACCATATGCCGGAGAGGATCAGAATATCCCACACGGGATCTATACTTTCCTGGATGGCTCGGCAAGCAATGGCAGCGGAGAGTACCTGTATTCCTGGACCCCTGTTGAAAAACTGGAAGATGCTGCCGTAGCAAACCCGCAGACCAAGAACCTTTATGAAACAACCCCATTCTACCTTACTGTGGAAGACGCACAGACCGGTTGTGTGGCCTTTGAGCCGGATCAGGTCGTCGTAGAAGTAACAGGAGGATTTCTTTCTACCAACCCAAGCTCATTCCCTGATTCAGTATTTTGTATCGGGGAGGATTTCTTGTTGCACGCCAATGCTGGCGGCGGTTCTGGTGAATATACATACCACTGGACTTCCGAACCTGTCATGACCTTACCGTCGGAACCCTCCTTCAGCCTGACTTTATATAATCCCGGAACTTACTTTTTCTATGTCCTGATCAATGATGGATACAATGAGGCTTTTGGTTATGTGGAAGTAACTGTGGATCCTGCACCCGTGATCGACCTTGGCCCTCCGGTACAGATTTTCTGTCCGTTCGATACTGTTGAACTGAATGCCGGAAACCCGGGATCGGAATACCTGTGGAGCAATGGCGCAACAACACAATTTATCACTGTGGGAACCACGGGCCTTGGTAATATTGAGCAGGAATTCTCCGTAATGGTCATTAACCAGGAGGGATGTGAAGCTGAAGCCAATGTCTCGATCATCTTCGACTTTGATGCCTGTGTCGGGATCGGAGAAAACGGGGAGGAGATAAAACTACTGATCTATCCTAATCCTTCTACAGGCAATGTGAACATCATAATCGAAGGACTGTATGAGCCTATAAATGTCCATGTACTTAATGCAATCGGGAACAGTATTGATAACCAGCTTTTTGTTCCTCAGGTGAATGGTGTGGTCAAAGAGGTCCTGAACCTGTCGAATCAGCCTAAGGGTATTTATTTCATCAGGCTTGAAGGAACCGGGATCCATCATTCAGAGAAGGTGATTCTTTACTAAAGTATTTTGTTATGCCGTTGCTTAAGCGTGTTGAAAACCGATGCTCTATAAAAAAAAATTACGGATAAGAGTAATAAATTTATTATTCTTGCATTTTTGATTATATAACTTAACAATCACAAAAGCGAAATCATAAGCATTTATTTGATGAAGGCCCTGACCAGAATTACTCTAATATCATTTTATCTTTTTTTCTTTTTCCGGCTCACGATCATTGCGCAGAATCCATTCCCGAATCATACCAACTGTGAGCGTGAAATGAAAGATGCTGCCATGTGGTTTTTCGGCGTTTATGCCGGGATGAACTTTAATACGGGCGAAGCCGTTGCGGAAACTTCCCAGCCGGATGTATTCCAGACTCCCATTAGCCCTGCCGTGATCTCCGATAGTGCAGGGAACCTCCTTTTTATGACTACGGGCAAAAAAATATACAACAGAAATTTTGAGCAGATCGGAGATGGCCTGTTCGGGCATTTCTCTTGCACACAGCCTGCCATCATCCTCCCTAAACCTGATAACCCACAGCGATATTATATTTTTACAGCAGATTCATACCGCGATATTAATGGCGACAAAGGCCTCAACTATACGACTATCTCTATGAGCGCTGATGGCGGACTTGGAGGTGTTGCCGCTCTCAATACCAACCTGATCCCTGACGGGATGGATGGCAGGCTCACAGCGGTGAAGCATGCCAATGGCAAAGACTTCTGGCTCATATCACATAAATGGGGATCCAATGAGTTTTGTGTATTCAGGGTAACTGCCGGAGGAGTGGATGCCAATTATGTTTCCAGCAATACAGGCTCGGTGCATAGTGGCGACAACAACCTGCTTGGATTTATGAAAGCGTCCCCTGACGGATCGCGACTCGCTGTTTCCCTTTTTGAAAGCGAAATCGTAGAATTCTTTGATTTTAATAACGCAAACGGAACAGTGACTGCTCCACTCACATCACCTGCTGATTATGCAGGAGCCTATGGCCTGGAGTTCTCACCTGATAATACCAAAGTATACCTCACAACACTGGATTATGCAAATATCATCCCTGCATTTCCTTCGGAATTATACCAATTTGACCTTTCCTCGTCCAATATCTTCGGCTCAGTGACCACCCTGTACAGCAGCCCTGATGCATTCAGGTACGCAGGCCTGCAGCTTGGCATCGACGGAAAGATCTACCTGGCAAAAAGTATCAATGCCACCAATCATTCTCAATATCTTGGGGTAGTATATAATCCGAACCGTGCCGGCCTTGCATGTAATTATAACACCCTTGACGGTGCGACCGACATAGAGTTTTTCCTCCAGGGAAAGTCTAGTTTCTGGGGCTTGCCGAATGTTGTGCAGTCCTTTGTCGACTGGCCGCATTTTACCTATGATAGTGTATGTATTGAGGATGTGACTATTTTTAATCTCACCAACAAAGCAAATGTTGAAACAGCCGATTGGGATTTTATGGATCCATCAGGGAGTTCGAATACTGCCAACCATTTCAATCCTACACATCAATTCTCCGATGTTGGCCAGTATCAGGTTGCTGTGACGGAAACCTACCAGGGACAGGAGGACTCTACATACACGGAATCTGTTACGGTATATGCACTTCCTGAGGTTTCTCTCGGGCCGGATACCATTTATATCTTCAAGGGCGACAATGCACGCCTGAGTGGCGGCGATCAGTGGGCCTCTTATTTATGGAGCACGGGGCAAACATCCAGCGAGATATATGTTTCTGAGCCAGGACAATACTGGGTGGAAGTTCAAAATGCACAATGTTGTTATAACACCGATTCCATCGTTGTGATATTGTATGAAATGTATGTTCCGAATGCATTTCGCCCGGCCAGCACCATCAACTACGAGTTCAAACCTATTGTTCCTTACAATGCAGTTCAGGATTACCACCTGCAAATATTCGACAGATGGGGACAGATGATCTTTGAATCAAATGATCTGGAAACAGGCTGGAATGGAGAGATCAGAAACAATCCGGCACCACTGGGCGTGTATGCCTGGCGGATCGATTACCAAACCATTAGCGATGAAGGCACAAAACCTGTGAAAGTAGTAGGGACGGTTATGTTACTTCGATAAGATTTATAAACCGGAAGTCAGAAGTCAGAAGTCAGTAGTCAGAAGTCAGTAGACAGAAGTCAGTAGTCTCACAGCCCCTGATTCTCTGATTCCCTGATTCCCTAATCCAACAAACACCTCACCGCATTCCCAAGCTCCTTGTTGCCTTCGACATGACGAATTTGAGCACTACCTGTATCAAGGGTTCTCCCCCAGGCATTGAAAGTGCTCGATGATGTGGCAGCCCAGAAAGTAGTGCTAAAACCACCAAAGGCAAAACTGCCACCATTGGTTCGCCATCCGCTCATAAGGGCATTGAAGCCACTGCTGCCACCTGCTTTCAGCATAGTGCCTTCATTGGTTCCCTGCCATCCTGAAGTCGCAGTTGCCTGTTCTTCCGGCATGCCGAGGGCCATTTCAAGCTCTTCCCATTCTTCCCGGACGGGCAGGTGCCAGCCTTCAGGACAAATGCCCTGAATTCCTTCAGAGGCATATTGCATCATTTCATCCCACTGGTAAAGGCCTCCGAATTCATCGCAATTGCTTTCGATGTCGTTGTAACAATATTTTTCAATGCTACCGTCATCACTCATGTCCTGATCACCATAGATGCGGATTCCGATATTCAGGTTTTGTGCCAACCAGCACTGGCCTCCTATTTGTACGGTCTTATATGTTTTGCCATCTCTTGGGTCTGTGATATCATCTCCGCAGGTAAATCCTGCTGATCCGGTAGTGAATGACCACACAGCACCGTCAGTGGTATTGCCCTGGTCATCATGTGCGGTGATCTTCCAGTAATATTTTGTGTTATATTCCATTGTTCCGGGATCATAGCTGTTTTCGGATGTTCCTTCCCCGACAAGTGGGGGGGCGGCAGTTGTGCCGAAATAAACATCATAAGTGAGGGGATCCTGCTCGGGATCTGAACCCGTCCATTGCAGGGAGATGTTCGTTGGCACATCCGTGGCATCATCCGCCGGATCCGGATTTGCAGGAGCGTCAGGGGGGAGATTTCCGCTATTACTGACGATGACCTCTTGTGTGGTAGTCCCGGTCAGCCCGCCGCTGTCTTTTACCTCAAGCCTGATGGTATAGGTGCCTTCAGTATCATAGGTCACAGTGGCAGTTTTAATTGTTGAATAATCGGTTTCCCATGTTCCGTCATCATTCCCGTCCCAGCGGACCAGCAACTCATTTGCCGGTGTTTCCGCATCGCTGCTTGCCGAGGCATCTAAACTGAAAGCAGTTTGTGTATTGCCCACATCCGGATCAACAGTGAATGAAGCAGTTGGTGCTGTGTTGGCAGGGGTGTCATCACCCTCGTCATCTTTTTTACAGGATGTGAAAAGGAAGGCAGGAATGGCAACAATGGCCAGGATAATCCATATTTTCTTATTCATGATAAATAAATTAATTATTTGATAATTACTGTTCTTAGTGCATTCCCGGGTTTTTATGTTTCCTGATACCGGGTTGTGAAACTGCCTGCTAATTTAAATAAATATTTATTACTTTTGTATCTTTGAATGTTGATTCATCAAGCATCGACTCAGATAAATAAATGATATGAAAACAAGCAACGCAAAAGCAGGGTTTGTTAAGCATTTAATATTCCTTATATTTCTTTTCATTACACTTTCCGGCCACGGCCTTCGTGCCCAGCTGGTCGTGCAAACCAACCTCACTCCTGAACAACTCGTGCAACAGGTACTGGTTGGGAGTGGCGTATCGGTGTCGAATGTCACTTACCAGGGAAACAATTTTATGCGTGGCTCATTTACCAATGGCCATGCTACAAACCTGGGCCTGGATGATGGCGTGACATTGTCATCAGGAAGTGTGATGCAAATACCCAATAATGCTGTGGTGCACGCAAGCACCCCTTATGGCCTTTCCGGAGATCCTACACTGAATGCCATTTCAACAGCTCTAACACATGATGCATCGGTCCTGGAATTCGACTTCGTGCCGACCGCCGACACCCTCAGGTTCCGCTATGTTTTTGGATCTGAGGAGTACCCAAATTACGTAGGTTCCTCCTTTAATGATGTATTTGGCTTTTTTGTGAACGGGCC
>JAIOSQ010000311.1 GCA_021107535.1 Bacteroidales bacterium
CAATCAAATATCCTAAACCCACCATCCGCAATCGAATATCCCATCAAAAATCGACAATCACTCAATCGACAATCACATTTTAAATTGTACACACACCCTCCAGAGGCGGGCAAGGGAATACAGAATTGCACATTAAACCCGCATGTCCATGGATCTATGAGGTCTGGGCACTTGACATATTTCTAAATTATTGGTAAATTAGTGTTGAACCTTTTAAAAGAAATAAGTTAGTATTTATACGAGATTATTACCGCTTTTAGGTATCTTTGTAGAAAAAATACTAAGAATGACTATTTCTAAATACATAAAAGAACTTCTATCCTATGAAGAATATGCTTTCTCATGGGAAGAAATAAAAAATAAAAGTGATAAATCAGATACCTCTTTAAAGAGGGAATTATCAAGGCTGGTAGAAAAAAACGAAATTGTAAACCTACGAAAAGGGTTTTATCTAATAATACCACCAAGATACTCGAAACAAGGACAACTACCTGTTCAGCTTTATGTCGGGAAGCTATTCAAATACTTGAACCGTGAATATTATTTAAGCTTCTATTCAGCAGCAAAATTTCATGGGGCAAGTCATCAGCAAATTCAACGCGATTACATTATGACTTCCACCCCATCACTTTTAAACATTAAAAAAGCTTCAATTGACCTGAAATTTCTTACCACAAGCAATTGGCCAAATAAGAATATCCTGGATAAAAAATCTGATGCAGGCTATTTCAAAATATCCAGTCCGGCCCTTACTGCGGTTGATTTAATACACTATCAAACAAAGTTAGGTGGCTTAAATAGAATGTTAGCAATAATTGAAGAGTTAACAGAAGAAATAGACCAATACGAATTAGGGGACTTACTGACATGGTATCCACATAAAAGCACATTACAACGATTTGGTTTTTTGTTAGAAGAACTTCATGCTGATGAAAAATTAAGAGGGCAGCTCTTTAAGCATCTCAAATCAGTAAAATGCTTTCCTGTATTGCTAAGCTCAAAACCCGGACAAAAACCGGGAGCAGTTGACAATAAATGGAAGGTAGATGTTAACATTAAGTTGGATAGTGATTTATGATACCCAAGCCATATATAGCGAAATGGAAAGAATATTTACCATGGAAAGATTTCTTTCAAGTTGAACAGGACCTGGTAATTTGTCGAACTATAATAGAGATATTCTCAGATGATTTTTTACGGGAACATTTAGCTTTTCGGGGAGGGACAGCACTACATAAGCTATATTTGAGTCCGGCACCAAGATATTCGGAGGATATTGATTTAGTTCAAATTAAGCCGGGGCCAATCAAACCTATTTTACAGCGTATTGGTGAAGTAATCACCTTTTTTGAAGAAAAGAGAAATACAAGAGTTGGCGGACATGGTGCAAAAGCATTGTATCGCTTTACTTCCGAATATGAAGAGATCAGATTGCGACTGAAATTGGAAATTAATTGCAAAGAGCATTTCAATGTACTTGAGTGGGTTGAGTTTCCATTTGAAGTAGTAAATGATTGGTTTTCCGGAAGTGCTACGGTTAGAACCTATAACATCAGTGAACTATTGGGGACTAAACTTAAAGCTTTATACCAGCGTAGTAAAGGCAGGGATTTGTTTGATCTGAATTATGCGAGCTTGAACATGGATTTGGATTACGAACAAATTATAAGATGTTTTAATGAATACATGACTTTTGCTGTTGGAAAGCCACCTGGTAAAAAACAATTCCTTTTAAATATTGAAGAAAAAGAAAAAGATCCTGATTTTACAGGTGATATGGAAGCATTGTTAAGAATAGATATAACATATGACTATAATGCAGCTTTTAAATGGCTGAAAGATGAAATAATTGAAAGGATGGATTGAGGTGATTCAAAATCCTTTGGCCTGAACATCAAGAATGGTGCATGATTTACAATTCTGTATTCTGTGTGTACAATATAGAATCTGATGTTAAATATTCAATTTACATTATTCAATTTATTTTAGAAGTCAGATTGAGCAATCACCAATCCTAAATTACATTGTAAAGACTAAATTGTAAAGACAGAATTGGAACTCCAAATAAGATCAATGGGCATTGCAATAAGTTTATTATCAAACGGTAGTATTTTTTTTCCCCGGTACAAAACAACGCCCCTGATAAATTTATCTTTAACAAGCGATTGTAAAAATTTTAATCCTTTAAAATCAGAAATATCTACCGAAGATGAATTTTTAACTTCAAAACCGGCAATTTCACCATTCCTCTTTTCTATTACAAAATCAACTTCCTTATCATCCGATGTCCTGAAATGGTATAATTTTCCGTCTTCTGCCAGTGATAATTGTTTGGTAAGTTCCGAAGCCACAAAATTTTCAACTACAAATCCCCACAAAACCGGATTTAACGATTCCATTGTTTCAATATCATATCCAAGTAAGTGAGTAAGCATTAATGTATCGGTAAAATATATTTTCTGAGCTTTAACCAGCCTTTTTTTAATATTGCCAAACCAGGGAGGTACAAGCATGGTCAAAAAAACATTTTGCAAAAGCACCCTATATCGCTTTAGGGTCATTTGGTTCAGTCTGGTGGCCCTGGCCAGCGAAGCATCGTTAAGTAAGCCTCCGGTCTGGACAGCCAATACTTTTAATAGGTTTGGCAGTTCATGTAATTTTTCTATCTGGCTTATATTTCTCAGATCGCGATACAATAGCGTATTTATGTAACTTTCGAACCATCTATTGACATTTAGGTCTTTGTTTAGCGAAATTTCAGGGAAAGTAGCCTTACGGATCATATCTTTTAATGAGTACTTCAGAGTATCGAAATTTTGAAAAATAAATGTATCCTCAAAAACAGAACGAACTATATTTCCCGTGGTTTGAGCAATTTCACCGCTTGAAAAGGGGAAAAGTGGTATCAGCAATACCCTGCCAACCAATGCTTCCGAAAGTTCCGGTACTGTTTTTATATTAGATGAACCGGTTAAAAGGTATTTGCCGTTAATATTTTCACCTGCAATTCTTTTATTATCAATAATTTTTTTAAGCTGGCGGAATATCTCAGGAGCCATTTGAACTTCGTCGATAACAACAGTTTTTTTAAAGCTTTGAAGAAAGCCTTGGGGATTATACTTGGCAGACGCTAATATGGAAACATCATCAAAAGTTACATATTCAGCATCTAACTCCTTTTTAGAAATTCTCGCAGTTAAAGTACTTTTGCCGGCTTGTCTTGGGCCATTAATAAAAACTGCAGGCATGGATTGTAGGCCTTCAAGAATGTTTTTAGTTATTTCTCGTGGAACATAAGTCATTTTGCAAATATAACAGTTAATGTTAGAATATCCAACAGTAAAGGTTATTTATTTTATAAAATAGTGGCCTCACAGCTTCTCGAACCTGTGAGGTCTGCCAATTATTCAATTTATTTTAGAAGTCAGATTGAGCCATCGTGCAAATCGATAATTTACATCGAAAACCGGCAATCAAATATCCTAAACCCACCATCCGCAATCGAATATCCCATCAAAAATCGACAATCACTCAATCAACAATCACTCAATCAACAATCACATTGTAAATTGTACACACAGAATACAGAATTGTAAATTAAAACCGCCTGTTCTTCAGCAAATACCCTTGCACATACTCCTCAATGCCTTCTTCAAGAGCATAAAACGGCCTGGTATATCCTGTAGTGCGGAGTTTGGCCATGTTGGCCTCGGTAAAATACTGGTACTTATCGCGGATGTCTTCAGGGGTGTCGATAAATTCTATGTTTGGCTCCAGGTTCATGGATGTAAAAGTACCCCTGGCCAGGTCGAGAAAAGCACGTGCTTTGCCTGTGCCCAGATTATATATCCCCGGCCTTTCACGGTAGGTCATCAGGAAGTACAACACACTCACCACGTCTTTCACATAAATAAAATCGCGCAATTGCATGCCGTCTTCGTAGTCCGGATTGTGTGACCTGAAAAGCTTCACCTTCCCGCTTTCCTTTATTTGCCTGTAAGCATGAAAGATCACGGAGGCCATCCTGCCTTTGTGAAATTCATTGGGGCCGTATACATTAAAAAATTTCAATCCTGCCCAGAAAACCGGTTTTTCTTTTTGTCCAAGTACCCATTTGTCAAATTCGTTTTTCGATTCGCCGTAAGGGTTCAGCGGTTTTAGTTCAGGAATAATATCATGGCGGTCATCATAACCCAGTTCACCCATTCCGTAGGTGGCAGCAGAAGAAGCGTATACCAGCGGAATGCCGTAATTTACACATGCATTCCACATGTTCTTTGAGTAATTCAGGTTGAGCTCGTCGAAAACGGATATGTCAAATTCAGTGGTATCTGTTCTGGCTCCAATATGGAAAATGAAATCAACGTCTTTGTGGTGCTTTTCAAGCCATTCAAAAAAGATATTCCGCTCAACTTTTTCCCTGATCGCTTTGTTTGCCAGGTTCTTTTCTTTAAGCGGATTGGAGAAATCATCCACCGCGACGATGTCGGTAAAGCCCTTATGGTTAAGCTTGCCCACCATCACACTTCCAATAAATCCTGCTGCTCCGGTAACTATGATCATGTTGGTGTCTTTTATGCAAATTTAGTTTCTTTAGCTCTTGATTGCAAGCAAAATGTTACTTTGGTTAACGGCTAACGGCTAACGGTTACCGGCTACCGGAAGTTTCGAGTGATGATTTAAATTGAAGATTGAAGAAGGCGATAGAATACACCTTCGCTAAAGCTTCGGTGTACAAAGGATAGAAGAAGTTTCTACCAACGTCTGGTCCCTATGGAGCCCCTTAATTCAAAATTCATAATCCAAAATACATAATTCCATCCCCAACACCCACTGCGTCCGCCGTAGCATAGCGAAGGTGGAACACTTAAAACTCAATACTTAAAACTTTATATATACCTTTGCAAATAATTAACAATTTGAACTAAATATCAATAAAATGAAAAACTTATTCTCATCCTTGATAATCATTGCAGTATTATCAATGACTTTATCCTTAAACACCCAGGCACAAAGAAGCATGCAGGGCCTTCCGCAAAGTTCTTTGTATCAGGATTTACCTGTTAAAATTGATTTCAGGCAATTTGAAGCTCCCGATATGGCTGTCATCGAAGCTGAAGACCTGGCCGACCCCTCACCCTATCGTGCTGCTGTGGCGGTGCCTGTAAACTTGAATATTGACAACTCGGGTGAATGGACAGAACTTCCCGATGGCGGCAAGATCTGGCGGCTGAAGCTGGAAGTTAAAGGAGCCCTGGCCCTTGGTGTATATTATGACAACTTCTGGTTGCCCTATGGCGGTGAACTGTATGTGTATAACGAAGATAAAACACAGATCATCGGGGCATATACCGAAGACAATAACAACCCCGATTGCATGTTTGCCAATCAGCTCGTTCAGGGGGATGTGGTGACCCTGGAATATTACCAGCCTGCCGAACAAAGCATAGAACCGCTCATCAGCATTTCTGAAGTTGCTTACGCATACCGTGGCGTATATTTTGAAAGCAGCCCTGAAAGAAGTGGATCACTCTGGTGTATGATCAACATCAATTGTTCTCCAGAGGGTGACAACTGGCAGGATGAGAAAAAAGGTATAGTCAAACAACTGATGAAGATTGGATTCAATTATTATTTATGCAGCGGAACACTTCTCAATAATACTGAGCAGGATCTCACTCCTTATGTATTAACTGCACACCATTGTGGCGAGGGTGCAACAACCAACGACCTGAACCAGTGGATTTTTTATTTCAACTATGAAGCTTCCACCTGCACAGGAACCTGGGGACCGGCAAACCAGACCATGACCGGCTGCGACCTCAAGGCACAGGGAGGATTATTTCCAGGATCTGACTTTTTACTAATCGAACTGAAATATAATGTGCCTGTTTCTTACGACCCATATTTTAATGGTTGGGACAGGACCAATATCGGTGCCGATAGTGGTGTAAATCTTCATCACCCGGCAGGGGATATTAAAAAGGTCACAACTTTTAACATTCAGGCTACCTCATCGCAATGGAACGGCAATGGTGTATTATCTCACTGGAAGATCTACTATCAAACAACTCCTCACGGCACATCCATCACTGAAGGCGGCTCCTCCGGATCTCCCCTTTTCAACCAGGATGGGCAGGTGGTCGGTGACCTCAGTGGAGGTCCTGCGGATGACTGTGACAACCCGGCATACAGCCTCTACGGGAAAGTATACTGGTCGTGGGATCAGGTGGGAGTGGGCATCAACCAGCGCCTGAAACCCTGGCTGGATCCGGGTAACTATGGCCCGGAAAAATGGGATGGAATCTATTCCGGTACTGAACCTATACCGGATTTCTCTGCTGACCAAACTACTCTGCAAGTGGGAGAATCAGTGGATTTCACGGATATGACCAATGGCAACCCCCTCGAATGGGAATGGACCTTCGAAGGTGGTACACCCGGTACATATTCAGGCAAGGAACCTCCTCCTATTACATACAATACAGCGGGAAGATATGACGTAACTCTGACTGCTTCCAATACCATTGGCGGAAATACCAAGGACAGTACGGAGATGATCGTCGTGGGTGCCCCTGCAGCTGATTTTTCAGCCTCGAATACCTACCTGCATTCCGGTGAAACTGTAGACTTTACGGATGAAACTATCGGCGATCCGGCCGAATGGGCCTGGACTTTTTATGGTGGAACACCGGAAACATCCACTGAGCAAAATCCGACCGGCATCGGCTATAGTACACAGGGCAGTTTTGATGTAAAACTTGTAGTTGTGAACCAATACGGTAGTGACTCCATCACAGAAGAAGACTATGTGATTGTTGACGGCCCCTTTGCTGATTTTGAAGCTGATTTGACCAGCATTGAAGTTGGCGAAAGTGTTACTTTAACCGATTTGACGATCAACAATCCCACTTCATGGAACTGGAAGTTCTTTGGCGGAAGCCCGGGAAGCTTCTCCGGTCAAGATCCTCCACCTATTACCTATAATGCTGTAGGCGATTATGATATAAAGCTAACTGTGAGTAATGACCTTGGATCTGATTTCATCATTAAGGATAATTACATCCATGTTGGTACAATTGGGATTGGTGAAAATGAACCCGAAAAACAATTGAAAGTTTATCCAAATCC
>JAIOSQ010000232.1 GCA_021107535.1 Bacteroidales bacterium
ACGACAGTATCGGGGGAAATTCCACCGTAGTTCATTTCTTTGATCAAAGTATCCCTGTTGGTTTAATCGATAGCTGGTTTTGGGATTTTGGATTTAATAACACATCAACAGAACAAAATCCGGTTCACGATTTTATCAATCCAGGCACCTATAATGTTTGTCTTACCATCGAGAGTGGTAGCTCAGGTGCAATGTGCACGGATACTTATTGTATGGATGTAGTTGTACAAACCGGAGGTGGAGATTGTCAAGCAAATTTCTGTTACACTATCGACAGTACCGGGGGAATTTCTACTGTGGTTAATTTCTTTGATTTAAGTATCCCCGCTCCCTTAATCGATACATGGTATTGGGATTTTGGTGATGGCACCACATCAACAGAACAAAATCCGGTCCATGCCTATAATGCATTCGGAATATATACTGTATGCCTGACCATTACCACTGATTCCATATCCTGTACCAGCACATTTTGTACTACCATTATTATCCAGGGGAATGACAATTTATATTTAGGCGGAAATATCTTTGCCGATATATATCAGTTGGATCATGGTTTTGCTTATGCTTATATGGAAACAAACGGAGTAATTACTGAAGTCTTCTCAAATATAGTAGATTCCTTAGGTTATTACCTCTTCTATCCAATGGCACCGGCTGATTATTATGTTAAGGCTGAGCCCTCACCCTCATCAGCATATTTTGGCACACATATGCCAACATATTATGGAGATGTGGCCTTTTGGGATGATGCCGTCTTAATCAACCTGGATGATAATGTGTATACAGCCGATATCAATCTTATCCCCGTAAGCCAGGCAGCTGGTGGACCAGGTCAAATCACCGGAATAATTGAATATAGTGGTGGTACCAGAGAGAATACACCGGCTGTTGATATCCAGATCATGCTGGCTAACGAACAAAGTGAATTTGTTGGTTTGACATACTCAGATGATGAAGGCAAGTTCGAATTCACCGCATTGCCCTATGGTACCTTTACCCTATATGCAGAGGTCATGGGTATTCAGATGATTCCGAAAGATTATTCCCTCACTGAAGAGAATGCAATAATTGACGATGTATCTATGATCATCACGGATGATGAAATTTATTTCGGCCCTGATGGAATTGAATCCATTTACATTGACGATGTCAGCAATGTATATCCAAACCCAATAAGCAATACACTTAAATTGGATATTGGCATCATAAAACCCACTGCGATTAGCGTTAAAATATATAATCAAATGGGACAAGCTCTTATCATGGAACAATTCAATATGAGTAGTGCACAAACGATCGAAGTCAACACTTCTGGACTACAGTCAGGAATGTATTTCCTTGAGATCATGGCTGATGACAATTACCGGATAGTAAGGAAGTTTATTAAGTAATAATCAAATAAATAGACATAACAGAGGCTGTCTCAATTTCTTTTGAGACAGCCTTTTTTAGCTGTCCACTGCCCACTACCCATCGCCCCGCTTGAATGATGATATCAATATTCATTTAAAAAGCTTATCCGAATATCCATACGATCGCTATTTCAGAATTAATTCATTAATTCCTTTCCTCTCATTTTACTTTTTGATACCTTCAACGTATCATTTACATAATCACATATTTTGCAGATGCAGATTGATCCGGAAAATATAATTAATAAAGCCAGAAATGGAGATAAAGAAGCCTTTGGTAAGCTTGTTATGCAGCATCAGCATTATGCATTTAACCTTGCATTCAGAATAGTATGCAATGAAGATGATGCAAGGGATATTGTTCAGGACAGTTTTATAAAAATATGGAAAAACATGAAACTATATCTTCCTGAAATAAAATTTACAACATGGATGTATAAAATTGTAAGCAATACAGCAATTGACCATTTGCGGTCCAATAAAAAGATGGATACGGTGAATATTGATGATTTTTATGAAAGACAAGAGCAGACTAATGTTAATACACCTGAAACACTTCTCAACAATAAAGAAACCGGACAATTGATCAGCTTATTCGCTGATACACTTTCTGAAAAACAAAAACTTGTATTTGTACTCAGGGATTTGCAAGGTCTGACTTCATCTGAGGTAGAAGACATCCTGAATTTACCTGAGACATCTGTAAAAAGTAATTTGTACCATGCCAGAAAGGCTATTGGAGAAAAGCTACACAAAATTTTATCTTATGAAAGGAGTATCCGATGAAATGTGAGATGATAAAAGAGAAAATCGATCTATTGATTTTTGAGGAAAATATACAGCTTAATGCAGAAATATCAAGTCATATTGAAAGCTGTGACACATGCCAATCTTATTTTACAGAAAGCATGGGGGCTAAAAAAATTATCGGGCAAATGCAAAAAGAACCTGAATTGCCAGATCCGGAAGATTTAACCAAAAGTATTTTGAGTCTGATTGATGAAGTAGATCAAAGCCCAAAATCAAATAATAGTAATCCTAAAATTTATCGGTTGATAAGAAGGTCTTTAGCAGCCGCATCAATCAGTCTGATGATAGTTTTTGGAATTGAGCAATATATGCTATTTGATAAGATTTCAAAAATGGAAGAACATGTTTCTTATATATCCCCGGAACACAACAATGTCAATTTATATAATATAACAAATTATAACCTTGGTTTTCAGCCTGAATCCTTCAATCAGTTATTTACTAAAGCTTTTAATAGTCCGGGTCATCTAAATCTTAAAAGCAGGATCATACGCACAAGATTATCTGCCATGGCAATCAATAAATTGGATCATCAAAGGATTAATCAAATTATGCAGGAAATGTCAGCAAGAAGTATTAATAATACCAATTAGGCGAATACCATTGAAGTTGAGATAACATACATAAGTACAAAATTTAAAATTGGAAATCATGAAAAGAAAACACATCATATTTAGTATATTCATCCTGGCTATAACTTTAAATAGTTGTAGAGAATTAACTATTAGCACCGTGGTGAATAAGGATGGATCGTTCACCCGAATTGTTACAATAACAGGAGACTCTGCAGATGTCTTCAAACCACTTAATTTACCCTATCCTGTGGATAAAACCTGGGAAAAGGAAATTGTAAAAGATACTACTAAGGATAAGAATTATATCCTTACTTACACAAAATTATATAAAAACAGTGATCTTATTAACCAGGAAATGAGTCAGGATACAAGCTGGAGGAAAAAAATGAACCGCACTATTCATGTGGGAAAAAAGTTCGTATTTTTTTATTCCTACCTGAATTATACAGAAACGATTAAGGCTACAAATCCTTTTACCCTCGACTACAATGATTATATCACCAAAGAGGATCTGCTTTGGCTAGCTGGAAAAAAAATTGCTACTAACAGTAGTGATTCAGCTAAAATTAGTCAAGCGGAAGATAAGGCCCTGGCTTATTTGTTGAAAGCTATAAGCGGGGAAATAATCCATGCAATTAAAACAGGCATTGAACAATTAAACAATCCTGCCATTCATCCCGACCTGGCAGAAAACTATCGGGACAGTATCACTGCCAGAGTTGATGAGTTTAAATTTAATTCTACCCTTGAATTCGTTGATGACCT
>JAIOSQ010000249.1 GCA_021107535.1 Bacteroidales bacterium
AGGGCGCGGCGCCAAACTTAAGTTTTTTATTTGCTACTTTGTTAGAGCGCCGCGCCCTTCTTCCCAAAAACAGACCAAGAATTGTCATCGCGAGCGGAGTCGAGCGACACATATACAAATGAATAAACCTTAGCAGATAAGCAATTCATCTTTTTAACCGGACAGTAATGAATTCAGAATCGGAAATTAATTTAAAATTTAAACCTTAAAATTTAAAACTCAGAAGGAAGAATTATCCGCAGTGAAAAAACCTATCTACCAATTTAAGAATCTCCGCTTCATCACCCCCAATGTCCTGCCGGAGGGTTTTGTCCTTAAAGCTTTTCAGGTAAGAGGATATCCATTCGAGCATGCCTTCGGAAAATACGCCGTAGCGGGTATAAACATCTTTTTGCTTCAGCAGGGCATCAGCTGATTCCCAGCAAGAGCCCGGAAGTACCGCCAGGGAGTCCAGTTTTTCCTTGTTCTCTTCATCGAAGATATTTACATCTACATAGGTTTCCTTTGCAAACTCCAATGCATTTTTCATTTCAAAGCCATGGCGGGCAGCAACAGTCAGTCCTGCAAGTAAAAGATAAATATCAGCCGATCCGTCCGGACAGCGAAATTCAACAGTTTGATTGCTGGTAAAGTTGCCATTCAGCGGTTCTTCCTGCGGGTTTACCTGGTGCATCATATTGTTATTCCGCGACCAGCCGAGCGGAACCCTTACCAGTACAGACCTGTTGCGGTCGCCCCAGCAAATATTGGTCGGGGCCTCCTGATGGGGTACCAGCCTGAAGTATGAGGTTGGATTAATATTTCCGAAAGCAGTTAGTGAGGATGCGAGGGAGAGGTATCCTGCGATGGCCTTTTTGGCAATATCGCTGAGACCGTTCTTGTCGACCATCATGTTTTTACCGTCCTTCATCAGCCTGGTATGTACATGAAGGCCGCTTCCGGCCTTGTCCACAGTGATCTTTGGTGCGAAAGTAACGCTTACCCCATATTTATTCGCCAGCGTACGAAGAATCCATTTGGCGATCATCAGCTGATCAGCAGATTCTTCCACATCCACGGGGAGAAATTCAATTTCATTTTGCTCGTATTCCGTATTCCCTACGATAAAATTCCCGACCTCTGAATGCCCGTATTTGATCTTGCCACCCGATTGTGCAATAGCCAACATGGCCTCAGTCCTCAGCTCTTCCCATTTTATAAACGGGGTTGATTCATGGTATCCTCTCTGGTCATCGGCAGCAAAGAGCGGTTCCTTTTCAAAGATCACATAATATTCCAGCTCTCCCATGGTTTCAAAGCTCATCCCTGTTACGTCCTTAAACGACTGATGTGCTTTTTTCAGGATATATTCAGGAGCACTTTCAAGTGGGTTTCCATCCTTATCAAAATATGAACACAGGATATCGAGGGTAGGGATCTCTGTAAACGGATTTAAAAAGGCTGTTTTATACCTCGGTATCACGTAAAGGTCACTGGAACCGGCTTCGATGAACGAGAACAAACTGGAACCATCCACCCTTTCCCCACGGCTGAGGATAGAATCAAGGTGTTCCTTACTGTTGATGATGAAGTTCAGGGTTTTCAGCCTGCCATCCCATCCGGCATACCTGAAATTAACCATCCCGATATTATAGTCTTCGCAATACCTGATCAGATCTTCTTTGGTAAACGCTGATGCAGGTTTATTGAGGTATTGTACAAGTGGATTAGGATTCATTGCTGTGAATATGGTTTATACGCATTTTGAAAAGGACGGTAAACTTAAGAAAATTTTTGGTTTAGTCCCAAGAGAAAATAGTTTTGAGTTTTGAGTTTTAAGTTTTGAGTTTTTTTGGAATTTGGAATTTAAGTGTTAGATTTGTTTAACCACGAAGAACATAAAGGATTGCCAGTCATTTAAAACTTAAAACTCAAAACTCAAAATTACATCCATAATCCTCTTCTACGTTCTTATTCTTATTCTTATTCCTTGTTCTCTATTCTCTATTCTCAAACATTTTCAGCAACTCATGGGCTGCCACATAAGCACTGATCTTCCCTGCCAGCACTTCTTTTTCAATCAGACGGGTCCTTCTTTTTACTTCTTCATTTCCGTAAAAACTGTCCATAAGCTGCTGGTTGATGCTCTCATACATGGTCTGTACCATCTGCTCTCGTCTTTTACGATGGAAGTAATCGGTATCCTCCGTCATAGCCGAACGGTAGCGTTCAACAATCTCCCAGATACCAGCGATTCCCTCTTTATTAAGCGCCGAGCAGGTTTCCACAGGCACTTCCCAGCCGGATGCAGTGGCAGGAAAAAGGTGCAGGGCATTCCTGTACTCAAGCTGCGCCAATTCAGCTTTTTCAATGTTGGATCCGTCTGCTTTGTTAATGATGATGGCATCGGCCATTTCCATGATGCCCCTTTTAATACCCTGCAATTCATCCCCGGCGCCGGCCAGCATGAGCAGGAGAAAAAAGTCGACCATGGAATGGACTGCGGTTTCCGATTGTCCCACACCCACCGTTTCCACGAAAATACAATCGAAGCCGGCTGCTTCACAAAGGATGATGGTCTCACGTGTTTTTCTGGCGACACCACCCAGGGAGCCCGCCGAAGCCGACGGACGGATAAACGCATTGGGGTCGTTGGCCAAGTCTTCCATCCGTGTTTTATCGCCCAGGATGCTTCCCTTGCTGTGGGTCGAACTGGGGTCGATGGCCAGAACGGCCACTTTATGTCCGGCAGCAGTCAAATACTTACCCAGGGCCTCTATAAAGGTGCTTTTCCCGACGCCGGGCACCCCGGTGATCCCCACGCGCGTGGAATTTCCGGCATGTGGCAGACATCCGCTGATGATCTCCTGTGCCAACTCCTGATGCCTGGGCAAAGAACTTTCTACAAGGGTAATGGCTTTGCTGAGCAAGGTGCGGTTCCCGGAGAGGATGCCCTGTACATAATCAGCGGCAGCAATATCCTGTGGCCTGATATTACTGAAACGCTCGGCAGCGTCTTTGTTCACCTGCGGTGGCTGCGAGATACCTTCATGTACATGAAGCGCAGATTTGTCTTTTTTAGCCATTAATAAAAGATCTTTTACAAAGATAAGATTATTCTATTGTTGGATTATAGCTTTTGAGTAATGAGTTATTGGATTATGTTTTAAGCTTATGCAAATAATAATAAGCTCATAGCCATCACCATCATTCCGGCGATCAGGCCATAGATCGACAAATGATGTTCGCCGAATTCCTGGGCTGCAGGCAGAAGTTCATCAATGGATATGAAGACCATGATGCCTGCTACGCCTGCAAAGATCATCCCGAATAGCAAAGGGCTCAAAAAAGGCATCAGGATCAGGAAACCTATCATGGCTCCGACAGGTTCCGCCAGGCCGGAAGAAAATGAATACCAGAAGGCTTTTTTCTTACTGCCTGTGGCATAATAAATAGGCACTGAAACGGCAATCCCTTCCGGGATGTTATGAATGGCAATAGCCACAGCAATAGCAATACCAAGACCGGTATCATTCAGGGCAGCAACAAAAGTAGCCAATCCTTCCGGGAAGTTATGAATGCCGATCGCCAAAGCAGTAAATAAGCCCATTCGCATCAACTTTGTTTGACCTGCCTTTTCCTTGTCGATATCCTCAATCATTTTTATTTCATGAGGATTCTCTAAAGAGGGTATAAGCTTATCGATAATGGCAATGAGCAATACTCCGATGAAAAATGCAGCCGTCGTTAGCCAGAAACCTTTGGTGTCGCCATAAGCTTCACTCAATTCGATCCGTGCTTTTGGAAATATTTCTATAAAGGAAACATAGATCATCACTCCGGCTGAAAACCCGAGTGCCAGGGAAAGGAAACGCGTATTTGTTCTTTTGGCAAAGAATGCCAGCAGGCTCCCGATACCGGTTGATAAACCGGCAAACAGGGTCAGCCCGAAGGCAAACATAATTTCATTCCAGGTGAATTCTCCCATCAGTAACGAATTACTATTTAATCAGCTCCAGTCCTTCAAGTGCCGACGCATTACCGGGATTGATGATCAGCATCTCATTAAACAGGACTTCCGCTTCGCGGGTTTTTCCCAGCTGAAAATTGGACCAGGCATACATCAGCAGGGCTTCACTATTGAAAGGATAAAGGTTTATCACTCGTTCAAATTGCAGGGCGGCCTGTGTATAATCCTTTGTTTCATAATACATCAGCCCAAAATAATAATTTGCCTTTGTATTCTGGGGATCTACATCGAGAATATGAAGGTATTGGCTCTTCACCTGGCCCCAGTTTCCCATGGCAGAAGCTGGATTAATTAAACCAAACCTGGCTTCGATGGCATATGGTTTCAGCTCAATGGCTTTCAGATAATAAGCGGAGGACTCAGTAAACTGTCCCGAAAGATAACTCAACCATCCAAGCCGGGCATTGATATGATAGGAGTCGGTGTCATAAATTTCTTTCAATGCTTTGATGGCTTCTGCATAATCCCCATCATATTCATAAGTATAACTGCTGGAAAAAGCCTCACGGATTGTTTCAGTGTCCTGTGCTTTGAGGCTTACCAAAGCCAATGAGAGTGTAAAAACCAATAAACTTCTTTTTATAATGTCCATTTTAATCCTCCTATAATACTTTGATTTGTATATTTTAATTTTACTGTTCTTTGTCCGTTTTGTATATCCGGATTGTATTCCGTTCTTATGCCTTCTTTTTGCAGATACTGGTACCTGACAGATAATTGCACAGATGGTGAAATTACGAAAGTCAGGTATAAGCCGGTCTTAAAATTTATTTTATCTGTTATGTTATAAACGACAAAAGCATTGGATTCGTTTGTGCTTCTTAAATTACCGAAAGCGCCAAAGCCTTCAATCCAAAGGAAGCTGCTGACCTTAACACCGAGCATCTGGCTGAAAACAGGCCTGGGATCATGCTTCTCAAAAAGTCCCTTTAGTGTTGTGTTCCCATAGAAATTCAGGTTGCCAAAGGGATAATAAGTAGCTGAAAATCCAAGTTGTACCTGCTTTATTTTGTTCAGGTCGGAATATGAAGCGAATATGCCCAGGTCAAATATAGCAAGCTGTTTATTTAATGCCAGGGACCATACCATGTTGCTAAAAGAATATTCAACAGGAAGGAT
>JAIOSQ010000181.1 GCA_021107535.1 Bacteroidales bacterium
AAAGAAAACTGATGAAGCAATGGTCACTCCGAATAACTGCTTATGCCCAACGCCTGCTTGACGGATTGAAAGAGATCGAATGGACCGAATCCCTGCTGGAGGTCCAGAAACATTGGATTGGCAGGTCAGAAGGAGCCTCGGTGAACTTCAATATTAAAGGCCATGACAAGGTGCTGGAAGTATTTACCACACGCCCGGATACGCTGTGGGGAGCAACCTTTATGGTACTCGCTCCAGAGCATGAATGGGTGGAAGAGATCACTGCTCCGGATAAAAAAGATGAGGTGATGGCTTATGTTAAAATGGCCAAAAACCGTTCGGAAAGAGAACGTGCATCAGAAGTGAAAAATATCTCAGGAGTGTTCACCGGAGCTTATGGCATTAATCCGGTTAAGGGTGAAAAAATTCCGATTTGGATAGCCGACTATGTGTTGATGGGATATGGCACCGGAGCCATCATGGCAGTCCCGGCGCATGACAGCAGAGATTTTGCGTTTGCAAAACATTTCAACATTCCTATTATCCAGGTAGTGGCTCAAGCAGGAGAACAAAGCAGTGACCCTGCCGGATGGG
Source organism: Bacteroidales bacterium (assembly GCA_021107535.1). GTDB lineage: Bacteria > Bacteroidota > Bacteroidia > Bacteroidales > B18-G4 > B18-G4. Next base: position 574 of record JAIOSQ010000181.1, read on the forward strand.
ACGATTCATATGATGCAAAAGAGGGAGTGATGATCAATTCGGGTTTCATCAGCGGGATGCCGGTTAAAGATGCTATCCGTACTACCATTGATAAACTTGAAGAAGATAATATTGGATTCGGATCCGTGAATTTCCGCCTGAGAGATGCGATTTTCAGCCGTCAGCGATACTGGGGTGAACCTTTCCCTGTTTATTATAAAGACGGCATGCCCTATATGCTTGACATATCGGAATTACCCCTTGAATTACCCGAAGTAGATAAATATCTTCCAACCGAAAGCGGGGAACCTCCCCTCGCCCGTGCACAAAACTGGGTGAATAAAGATGGTTATCCTCTCGAAACAAGTACTATGCCCGGGTTTGCCGGATCAAGCGCCTACTATTACAGGTATATGGATCCCAAAAATGACAAAGAATATTTTTCAAAAGAAGCCAACCAGTACTGGCAGGATGTTGACCTGTATATCGGCGGGGATGAACATGCTTCAGGCCATCTGATCTACGCCCGGTTCTGGAGTATGTTCCTATTTGATATCGGCCTCGCCTGTAAGGCAGAACCATTTAAGAAACTTATCAACCAGGGAAAAATACAAGGCCGGTCAAACTTTGTTTACAGGCTGCAGGGTAGCAATACTTTTGTTTCCCTGAACCTGATCAAAGATTATAATACTTCCCCTATCCATGTTGATATTAACATGGTAGAGAATGATGTACTTGACCAGGATGCATTCAGGAATTGGCGTTCTGAATTTAAAGATGCTGAATTCATTCTTGAAGACGGGAAATATATCTGTGGCTGGGAAATTGAGAAAATGTCAAAATCCAAGCACAATGTTCAGAACCCTGATGAGCTGATCGAAAAATACGGAGCTGACACACTCCGTTTATATGAGATGTTCCTGGGTCCCCTCGAACATCACAAACCATGGGATACCAAGGGAATTGAAGGGGTTTTCCGCTTTATCAGGAAATTGTGGAAGCTGTATCACAACAATGATGGCGCATTCACGCTTACAGATGAAGATCCGAATGCTGCCGAATTGAAGATCCTTCACAGGACCATAAAAAAGATCAGGGAGGATATTGAACGATTCTCTTTCAATACTGCTGTTAGTGCATTCATGATTTGTGTGAATGAGTTGTCGGACCTGAAATGCAGGAAGAAGCAAATCCTGGAACCCCTTGCAGTGCTGATCGCTCCCTATGCCCCACATATTGGTGAGGAGCTGTGGCATCAGCTGGGCCATGAGGATACGCTTACTTATTCAGCATATCCCGAATGGGATGGCAAATACCTTGTTGAAGAAACTTTCCTTTACCCTGTATCCTTTAATGGTAAACTCAGGTTTAAACTCGAATTTCCACTGGATATGAGCCGGGAGGATATTGAAAAAGCAGTAGTGGAATCTGAGGAAGCACAAAGGTGGCTGGAAAATAAGCCTCCCAAAAAGGTGATCGTAGTACCCAAAAGGATTATCAATGTGGTTGTTTAAGATTTTTTGGGAAACTTGTTTTATTTTTGGAATACTTTTTGAAATACCTTCATAAAACAGATATTATGTACGGAAAAATAACAGGAATCATTTTATTCGTAATGCTGTTGACAACGGCAGGCCTTCATGCTCAAGATACCCTGAGGACTGTTGATGAGATACCATTTCAAAGAGGCGAATCAGGGAAATTCAGGGTCTATTATGATTCATGGCTCACCTCAGGACTTTCGGCAGGAGTGGGAATCATCAGCATTAAAGATGATGTCAGACAGTTTCATGGGCGCAATACATTCCACCTGGAGGTGATTGGCAAATCCGTAGGATTTTTCAACTGGTTTTTTAAAGTCGATGACCGTTTTGAATCTTTCATTGATGAAGAAGCCATCATTCCTTACCATTTTATCCGCCGTACACGTGAGGGCTCATATGTTTATGAAGATGATGTGGATTTCGACCACGTAAACCACATTGCCAGAAGCCGGAGGGCAGAAAAATCCATCCCCCCGAATGTGCAGGATATTGTTTCTGCATTTTATTATATGAGAACCATTGATTTTACCAATGCCGAGCCCAATCAGGAATACATGCTTAATTTTTTTCTTGATGATTCAGCTTATGTAAGCAAGATCGTTTATCTCGGAAAGGAAATAGTGGAAACAAAGTTTGGGAAATTCCGTTGCCTGAAATTTAAGCCCATGGTTGCACATGGTGAGATGTTCCAGGAACCCTATCCTATGGCCATATGGGTAACCGATGACAGGAACAAGGTGCCCATTCTGGTAAAATCAACAGTAATTGTTGGATCTGTCAAAATTGAACTTATAAAGATTGAGGGATTGAAATATCCTATGGAAGCCAAGCTTGATTAGTGTTTGTCCAGAATCTCCCTCGTACATCCAGGATCCAGGATCCAGTATCCAGTATCCAAATTAGATCCCGCATTTCTCGGATCAGTTCACCTTAATGCTTAACTTTGTTTATGGAATATGCTCATCGCGGGCATCTGATATAAAGACACACTTAAACCTAATATAATAAATATGAAAGCTAAATATCTGAACATCTTCTTTCTGCTTGGACTGTTTTTCCTGGCAAGCGGATTTTCAATACAGGGCATCGTTTCCTCGGGGGCGATATCCGGCCCATTCGATTATGAGCAACAATGGAAAGAGGTTAAAGCCCTCGAAAACAAGAGGAAGCCGCGCTCAGCAATAGATATCGTAAATAAGATCTATGCCCAGGCAAAGAAGGATAAAAACCAACCTCAGATGATAAAGGCCGTTGAATATGGCATTCGCCTGAGTTCCAGCTTTGAGGAAGATCATATCCAGAAAGCCATCGCGAAGATCAATCAGGAGCTATCCGTTTTTACCGCCCCATCCACGCAAATCCTGCATTCACTCCTTGCCGACCTTTACATGGGTTATTATTTCTCAAACAGGTATCTGATCCTCGACCGGACCAATGTTGCCGATTATGAACTTACTGATCTTGCGACCTGGGATCAGAAGATGTTCGCACAGAAAATTTTTGAAGAATTCAGCTTGTCCCTTGAAAACCCTGTATTACTGCAGAAAACTTCTGTGTCTGATTATGCTGTTATCCTTACTGAGGGTGATTCATTGGACATTTACAGGCCAAGCCTTTACGACCTGCTTGCCCACAATGCACTGGAATTCTTTAAAAACGATGAATTTATGGCCAGCAGGCCAGCCATTCGTTTTGAGCTTGATGATCCCCAGATGCTCGACCTGTCAGAGGCTTTTGTGAACATGGAGCTACAGGAAAAGGAGGAGTATTCTCTTAAATTTCACGCACTCAGATTATATCAGTCATTAGTAAAATTTCATTTGAATGATCCGGACCCGGCAGCCCTGGTAGACCTCGACCTTAACCGGCTGAATTTTATTTATGATCATGCCATCTTTCCTGATAAAGAAAAATTGTATCTGCATACACTGCAACAAATGGAAACCCGCTATATGGGGCAGGAAGCGGTAACAGAAATATACTATCGCCTGGCCCAGTTATATCATCATTCAGGAGATAAGTATAAACCACTGGTATCGGATGAGTATAAACGTGATAAAGTTATTGCTGCCCAATATTGTGAAAATGCAATCAAAGAATTTCCTGCTTCCTACGGAACAGCCTTATGTAAAATCCTGTTCAAACAGATCAAAGAAGAAGCTTTGCACTGCGAACTTAATTATGCCAACCTGCCCGGAAAGCCTTTTCTGTCATCTGTTTCATTTAAAAATGTTTCTACAGTCTATCTCCGGGTAATTCCGCTTGATCCGGAAGAGGACAGAAAGCAGCGACTGAAATGGAACGAGGATAATAAGCTGGATAGTTACAGAAAAGTAAGGCCTGTTAAACAATGGTCAATTGAACTGCCTGTTGATGATGATCATCAGTTTCATCGCACAGAGATCGTTATTCCTCCACTGACCGAAGGTTATTACGGATTGCTTATATCCGATAATCCGGCTTTTGAGAAAAGTCAGGGCGTTATCAGCATCAATAATTTCTGGCTTACCGGCATCAGCTATATCAGCAATGAAAAAGATAATGGCGACCTGGTATTCTATGTGCTTGACAGAGCATCAGGAGCTCAAATTCCCGGAGTTCGTGTAAACGTATATGAAGAAGTTTATAACAATATCAGCAGGGAATATCATTTGCTTGCTGCAGGCAGTTATACAAGCAATGAGGAAGGATATTTCAGCATTCCGTCCGCTGAAGGTCTTTCACAAAGACTGGTGCTTGATTTTATTACTGAAAATGACCGCTTTACTTCACCAAATTTCTTCTATCTGTCAAAACCGTACGACAGTCCGGAAATACCAAGAGACCAAAGTTTTTTCTTTACGGACCGTTCGATCTACCGGCCGGGGCAAACTGTTTATTTTAAGGGGATCCTCCTGAAAAAAACCGGGGAGAAGTACGAAATACAAAAGAACAAGAGTACCACTGTTACGTTTTTTGATGTCAACAACCAGAAGATCTCAGAACTGCAATTGCAGGCCAATGACTATGGTTCTTTTCATGGGTCGTTCACTGTACCTGTCGGGCTTCTTACCGGCACCATGCGCATTCAGAATGAATCCGGACAAACTACTTTTTCGGTAGAAGAATACAAGCGGCCTAAATTTGAAGTGGTGTTTGATCCCGTGAAGGGCAGTTATAAGCTGGATTCAAAAGTTACCCTTACAGGGAAAGCCCTGGCATATTCCGGCAATGCTGTTGATCATGCAAAGGTCAAGTACAGGATCGTCAGAAATGTTTTTTATCCGTTTCGTAATTATTGGTGGCACTACTATCCTGAAAGCCCTGCAGCCGAAATCGCATTCGGAGAAATTGAAACGGATGATAAAGGCATATTCAGTATCGATTTCATCGCTATTCCCGACCGCAGTCAAAACAGTATCCTGACTCCCGTATTTAACTATACTGTTTACGTTGATATTACGGATATCAGTGGGGAAACCCGTTCAGGGGAGAAAACTGTTTCTGTCGGAGAAAAATCATTGTTGATCAATCTCGACATTTCCGATATGGTAAACGGGGATGAAACGAACAGCTTTACCCTGAATACTACCAACCTTAACGGCGAAGCTGAACCTGCCAGGGTAGATATTAAAATCACACAGCTAAAAGGGCCAGGGAATATATTGAAGGAACGGAAATGGCAGCAACCCGATATATACCTGATGGCTAAAGATGAGTTTAAGGAGAAATTCCCGAATGACATCTATAAAGATGAAGAAAACAAAAATACCTGGGAAGAAAAGAAAACAGTTTTTGAATACATGCTGGATACCGAAGACCATACCAGCCTGGAAATGAATGATCTTAAAAAATGGCAGGCGGGGGAATATAAAGTATTGATGAAGGCGGAAGATGTATTCGGAGAAGAAGTCACAGTGACTAAATTCTTTACACTCTATTCACCCTCTTCAGATAAACTGCCTTTGAATGAAGCCAATTGGTTTGTTCCTTTGAAGTCAGAAGGAGAGCCGGGTGAAACTGCAACTTTCCTTATCGGGACAGCATATAAGAATGTTCGTATACTTTATGAGGTTTCTGGAAAAAACGGCCCGATTAAAAATGAATGGCTGGAATTGAGCAATGAGCAGGTAAAACTTGAGATCCCCATCAGGGAAGAAGACCGGGGAGGTCTGGGTATCAATCTTGTCTTTATCAATCATAACCGCAGTTATAGCAATTCAGCCTCAATAACAGTACCCTTCTCCAACAAAGAACTGGACATCAGCTTCGAGACTTTCCGTAATAAGTTGTTACCCGGACAGGAGGAAAGCTGGAGCATCAGGATCAGGTCGGATAAGGGAGATAAGGTAGCAGCTGAAATGCTGGCCACAATGTATGATGCTTCCCTGGATGCATTTACCCCGCACAACTGGTATTTCAATCTATTCTTAAGCCATTATTTCAATAACGACTGGGCAGCAGGAGAAGCTTTTGTGCAAAATTCCGGAAGGATTTACCAGGAATACGAACCCTATGAATATCCACCCGAAAGGACATATGATTTTCTGAACTGGAAAGGCTTGTACGCACAAGGGCATATGTATATGAACATGTTGAGAAGTAAGAGTTTCGATGGTGCTGCGATGCTCATGGATGGTGACGGTGAAGGAATCGAGAACGCTGCTGAAGCAGAAACCGATGAGGAAATATTCAATGAGCAGAGTAAGGATATACCTGTTACGGGAGGTGCTGAAGAACCAAAGCAAATTGAAGAGGTATCTGTTCGCAGAAATCTACAGGAAACCGCTTTCTTTTTCCCCGATCTCAAAACCAATGCCGATGGTGATGTGATCATCAGCTTCACTGTCCCTGAATCCCTCACCCGCTGGAAGATGATGGGCATGGCCTACACCAAAGATTTAAGTTCGGGAATGATCACAAAAGAACTTGTTACCCAGAAAGATCTGATGATTATTCCAAATCCCCCACGCTTCTTCAGGGAAGGAGACGAGATCTGGTTCAGCGCCAAAGTAGTGAACATGTCGGAAGATGTGCTCAATGGAGAGGCCAGTTTGCAACTCTTCGATGCTATCAGCATGAAAGCTGTCGACAGTTTGTTTGGGAATGATAAGCCTTTAAAGGAATTCACTGCTTCAGAAGGAAACAGTCAGAATGTTTACTGGAAACTCAATATTCCTGACAACGTAGGGCCGCTTATGTATCGGGTGATCGCGCAGGCAGGTGATTTCAGTGATGGCGAAGAAATGGTAATCCCTGTTTTAAAGAACAGGATGCTGGTAACTGAATCCATGCCATTGCCCATCAATGGAAATGAAACGAAAAATTTTATTTTTGAAAAGCTGGCAAATTCACAGGCAGAAGGAAGTACTCTGAGTCATTACAGTTATACACTTGAGTTTACTTCGAATCCGGCATGGTATGCTGTACAGGCACTGCCGTACCTGATGGAATATCCATATGAATGTTCCGAACAGATCTTTAACAGGGTTTATGCCAATGGTTTTGCTGCTCATATTGTAAAGCAGCATCCGAAGATCAAAACAGTTTTTGAAAGCTGGATGACTGAATCGCCTGATGCCCTGCTCTCCAATCTGGAAAAAAACCAGGACCTCAAAAATGCACTACTTGAAGAAACACCATGGGTGATGCAGGCACAAAATGAATCGGAGCGAAAAAAACGTATAGCCCTGCTATTTGACCTGAACAAGATGGACAGAGATCTTACAACTGCCCTGAACAAACTTCAGCAAAACCAGTTAAGCAACGGTGGCTGGCCATGGTTCGCCGGGGGACCGGACAATAACTATATCACCCAGTATATTGTCAGCGGTTTTGGCAAAATGCAACACCTTGGCATACTTGATAAAAATGAGCCTGTGCTTAAAGGAATGATGCGTGATGCCATTCGTTATATTGATGATCGTATGTTTGAAGATTTTATGAGGATCAAGAACAAACATAAAGATTATCAAACGACAAAGCACTTGGGCAGAAGTCATATCCAGTATTTATATGCACGGAGTTTCTTTGTTGATAAATATATGCTTCCTGCAAAGCACAAAGAAGGCTTCATGTATTTCAAAGAGCAGGCCAAAAAGTACTGGACTGACCAGAACAAATATTTACAGGGGATGATCGCACTTGCACTTCATCGTTATGGAGACAAACCTCTGCCGGCTGTGATCATAGCATCCATTAAGGAACATGCCCTGTATAATGAGGAGATGGGTATGTACTGGAGGCAGGATGCAGGATACTACTGGTATGAAGCACCCATAGAAACACAGGCATTGCTCATCGAAGCTTTTGATGAAGTGGCCGGAGACAAAGCCTCCGTGGAGTTAATGAAGACCTGGTTACTTAAGCAAAAGCAAACCCACGACTGGAAAACAAGCAAGGCTACAGCTGATGCTTGCTATGCTTTATTATTGCGGGGAGCAAATCTAATTGCTGAAGAAGGAGATGTGACGATCAGTATCGGAGGAAAGATTATTGATCCCGGCAATATTGATGGTGTTGAGAAAGAAGCAGGAACAGGTTATTTCCAACATCAATGGCATGGACAGGAGATTACCACCAATATGGCAAACATCACCGTAAGCAAGGCCAATGACGGAGTGGCATGGGGTGCTGTTTACTGGCAGTACTTTGAAGATCTTGACAAGATCACGGCCCACGCTTCTCCACTAAGCATTCAGAAGAAATTGTTTCTTGAAACCTATACTGATGAAGGCCCGGTACTCATCCCTGTAAACGATGGGGATGTTCTGAGTCCCGGAGACAAGGTGGTTTCAAGGATTGAAATCAGGTGCGACCGCGATATGGAATTTGTTCATATGAAAGACATGCGTGCCGCAGCACTTGAACCCAGAAATTTCCTTTCGGGCTACCATTGGCAGGGAGGCATGGGATATTATGAAAGCATCAGGGATGCTTCAGTAAACTTCTTTTTCAGTTACCTTAGGAAGGGAACCTGGGTGTTCGAATACCCTTTGAACGTGACCCAGAAAGGAACATTTTCAAACGGCATTTCAACCATACAGTGTATGTATGCACCGGAATTTGCCAGCCATTCTGAGGGAGTGTCTATCAGAGTTGAATAAGTTGAATTGGTTGGTGTGGGGTATGGGGTGCGCGGTACGAGGTATGCGGTGCTTTGGCTTTTAGTCACTCAGTCTCTAAGTCTCAGTAACTATGTCTCAATCTCTTACGTAACGGGGAGATTGTGATGATTTCAGGTTATTAACAATTGTTCATAAGTGCTGTTAATACATTGTTAATAGTTGTATGTGTAAAAGGCTTGACAGAAGAGGCCATTTTTGTGTATATTTGTCTTACCAGGTGAGCGATAAAGGGCTGGCTGGAGTCTGAAAAGGCAAAGCAACGCTAAAACCGCAAGGTAGAGGCAGCGCAACGCAAAGATCGGGTAAAAGCTGGGGTCGTGTGGAACAAAGCCTTCAGGGGCAGCGGAAAGCAAGGCTTCGATGCGGAGAGGACAGACCCGCGAGGGAAAGAAACCAAAGCATTAGTCGCAATAACAGTAACCTGGCATAAACCGGAAGCTTCGGCAACCGGAGAGTGGCGAGGACCGTATCGAAAGAATCGGTCCTCGTTTGTTTTTAGGCCTTCCCGTTCCGGATCTCTATTATCCATATCCAACGCAACCAAATATCTATAAAAGTTGTCAATGTTATGTTGGTTACTTTATGTTAGTTTAAAATAGAGAATAGCATACTTTAGTATTTAAATAAAAACTATCCGAATTTATTTGAACCGAAACATAATACCGATACAACCTTTTCATATTCTCAACGACCGAGAGTATATAGGTTGTGGTATTTTAATGATAGGCGGGTGAAAGACACCAATACTGAGATTATAGATCGATCTGTTAGTGACATTATCGAAGGTTGCAGGAGAAAGAATAGGGAGTCGCAGAAGCAATTGTATTTTCGTTATTGTGACGAGCTATATACGTGTTCATGCCGGATAATGAGGGATCAGCATATGGCCGAAGATGCCCTGCATGATGCCTTCCTTTTGATCTACCGCGATATCAAAAAACTCAAGAACAATGAATCCCTGCTACCATGGATGAAAAGAGTTATGATCAACACATCCCTTAAAATGCTTCAGCGGCACAGAAAAATTGAATATACTGATGAAGCTGTTAAAATAGATAAAGTATATACTTTCAACCCGATGGATGGTGAGCATATCTACAAAGCTATTTCGCGTTTAGCTGAAGGCTACAGAATTGTGTTCTTACTCATTGAGGTGGAAGGTTATAAACATCATGAAGTAGCCGAAATGCTGGGAATTTCAGAAGGTACATCCAAATCACAATTGCATTACGCAAAGCAAAGCCTGATGAAAATGTTAAAAACTGAATAATTAATGAGCCCTGATAAGGAAACATATAAGAATCACCTGAACGACCTGCCCAGGTTCCAGGCCCCTGACAGGGTTTGGGAAAGGCTGGAAGCTAGTATGTTCTCCATTGATAAATCCTTGCTACCCGTCTTTCAGCCTTCTGAAAAATTATGGAATAGAATTGAAAAGAGCTATTTATATAAGAGAAGAACCTATAAATGGACCGCCTTTATGCTATTACTTCTTGCATTGATCATCCCTGGATACCTGTTATTCAACACACAAGATACAATTGATTTCGAACAACCCTCAACAATACACAAGCCAACTGTCATGCTGAGCGATTCGCCGTCGGCAAGCCTATGGCGACCGATGGAAGACGAAGCACAACCAACATTGTCCGCCAAAGCTCCAGCGAAGACGGAACCACCTTTGCCCGCCGATGCTAGCAGCGAAATATTTGAAAGGGATGAAGTTAAACTTTCCTATCTCTCTATGAAAAAGACAGTTTTGAAAACAGGCCCTATGGTTTCAATTAATTACCAGGAAAGAGATGATGATTGCAGTCCGTTTGCTGGCTCCAATCATGAATTCTTATGGGGCATATCCTATGAATATCAGCATTTCTTAAACGGGGATTCCTATCTGAATACAGAACAGATGTACTGGCATTCTCCCGGATTAAATGCACGACTGAATCTGGGTAAACTCTTTTTTGAATCCGGGATAGGTTTGTCCCTGTCGAAGGACAACATTCACTGGGGATATGATTATCTTCAAAATGAGCTCATCAATACCTATGAATATGTCGACTCGGCACATTATGATCCCATAACTGGTGTAACAACCCATTACACAACGCTTGTAGAAGTATATGATTCAGTTCCGCATTCTAAATCCAATACAATAAGTAACAAATATTATTACCTGAAGATCCCACTATTGATGGGGGCTAAATTATATAAAAGAAGGAATTTCAGTAGCAGTCTTAGCGGAGGTATTATCTATAATTTTCTATTAGGCAAAAATGAAACCGAGATCAGCTATTATGAGCCGGACAGCAAAGTAACTTCAGTCGACTACCGGGAGACCACAAGACTAGAACATAGCTTTAATCTCAGCCTTCATCTGAACTTTGAATGGCAGATAAACCAGAAACTAAATTGCTATGTGTATCCATCATTCAATTATTATCTGAATCACTTATATGACGGCAAAGAAGGGACCCAGCCATTATCGATTGGATTTGGCGCAGGTATATTTATAAAATAACCCATTTACAACCATTTGATGAAACCAACGACCTCATAATAAAGTTCATTAATATAAAAAACACAGCACCATGAAAAAAATTATACTGATCTTGTTGCTTGTTTTGGGAATACAATATATCTATGCTCAAAACGAAATCCCCTGGGTTGATATTGCACCGGATGCAAACCGAAACATCACTCCCGTCGAGAGTTTATACCCATGGGAAACCATATTTATTTACACAATGCCAACAGCTCCCCCAACCTCAAGCGGAGCAGAAACCGATGGCATTTATTATTATGTCACTGGTTGGATGCACCCTGAAATAAGAAAATATGATATGCAGGGAAATCTGATTGAGACATTTACCATTGACAGCATAACAGGTATTCGTGATCTTGCGTACGATGGCGTTTATTATTATGCGGGAATGGCCAATAATGATAATGTTCTGATTTTTGATTTTGACAACAAAGTATGCATTGGTACTATCATTACGCCATTTGCTTGCAGGGCTATTGCATACAATGATGATCTGGATGTATTCTACGGCAATAATTGGAGTACTGACATTATGGTTTTCAAAGCCGATGGCACCATACTTGACACCCTTCCGCTTAGTGCCCAAACTCACATTTATTCAAGCTATTATGGTTTTGCTTATGATAACTGGTCGGCAGGTGGTCCTTATCTCTGGGGATTCAGCCAGGACGGGCCCAGCGATGCAATCCTGGTACAGTTAGAATTACCTTCTGGTCTGGAAACAGGATTTGTAAAAGATCTGGGATATTTAAATCCCAACATATCATTATTAGCAGGAGGTTTGTTTATTTATCCTGATTATGATAGCAGTATAGTCATTATCGGTGGGCTTATGCAGAACAAGTTCATGTTTGGCCTGGAGTTGATCCCACTGATCCCACCTCCTGTTTTCTTTGAGATTGGGGGTGGAGTCACCGCAGGAACAAGCAGTCTTGATGAAGGTGAAGTTGGTCTCTATCGTTTCGAATTCAGTTTAGTAGCAGATCAATTTACGACTGATATAAATGATCTGGGCAACTATCTTTTCACAGATATGAGCGAAGGAAATTATATGATCCATGCCAAACCAGGAATGGCTTCAGCTTTTGCTGATTCTTATGTCCCGACTTATTATGGCGGACAGATCCACTGGGAGGATGTCAGCATAAGCAATTTCGTAGCAAATAGTTATGATAACAATATTGAACTTGTTGAAATGGCAGCGCTCAGTGGTGGTATTGGGTCGGTAAGCGGGAAAGTATTTGAGCTTACAACAGATGCTGAAATTCCTTTAGAGGATGCACAGGTGATGCTTTTAAATGCAAATGATGAATGTATTGCTATAGAATATACTGACATTGATGGTGCATTTTCCTTCGGCGATATAGCCCTGGAAACCTATGGGCTTCTGGTTGAAATCCCCGGGAAGATGATGGAACCTATGTCTTTTACCCTGACTGAATTAGAACCCGGCTTATCAGACATAAACTTGTATGTAACGGAGGGATCGATCATGCTTGGAATCGGGGAAGAGTTCCCATCCTGGATTGATCATGTCAGCAATATCTATCCCAATCCGGCGAGAAGCCAAACAAGCCTTAATATCCGGTTGGATGAGGCATCAAGGCTCCATGTGAGGATATTCAGCCTGTCAGGCCAGCAAATCCAACAACAGTTATTTGAACTGAATAAAGGGCAGAACATTGTAAACCTTGATCTGCAGAAGCTGAATAGCGGTGTATTTTATGTAACTCTCGAGTTTAATAATGAATTTACTTTAACAAGAAAACTACTCATAATAGAGTAATTATGTGTGAACAGTTTACAAGCTTTCAATAACAAAATGACTTTATAATAAAACCATGTTGAATTTAAAATCCGTAACCATGAAAAAAATTACTTTACTTCTGATGCTTATTTTGGGGATGCAATATCTCAATGCGCAAACAGAAAACCTTTATTACGACATTTCTCCCAATGTTTCCAATGTGAATCATCAGGAGATAATGCTCTATCCATGGGAAATCCTCTTTAATTACTCATTTCCTAATTTACCACTTTCCTACGTTGCAGAAACGGATGGCGATTATTTCTATGTCGGCGCCTGGAATTTTACAACTGTCGATACCATGATACGCAAATACGACATGCAGGGCAACTTTATTGAAAACTTCTATATTCCTGGAACTGAAAACCTCAGGGATATGACATATGACGGGACATACTTTTACAGTGGATTGAGCGCCTGGACAGGTTTTATGAAGATGGATTTTGATAACCAGGTGTTGATTGATACTATCCCTACAACATTCCGCATCAGGGCACTGGCTTATGATGATGACCTGAATGTATTTTATGGAAACTGCTGGTCAAATGCCATCAAAAAGTTTGCCCCTGACGGAACACTCCTTGACACCATGCCCTTGACAGGCGCTTACGGAAGTTACTATGGTTTTGCATATGATAACTGGTCTTCGGGAGGTCCGTACCTCTGGGGCTTCAGCCAGGATATACCCGGCCATCATAATATTGTACAAATGAAATTACCAGCCTGTACGGAAACAGGCTTCGTATTTGATGCCGGTACTATATGTTATTCTGTTGCCGGCGGGTTGTTTACCTATCCTGATTACGACAGCAGCCGGGTGGTCATTGGGGGTGTAAACCAAAACAAATGCCTTTTTGGCCTTGAACTGGCCCCACTGGCACCCCCACCTGTTGCATTCCAGGTTGGAGGGGCTGTGAATACCAGCACCACAATCCTTGATGCAGGAACCGTCGATCTCTATAAAATAGAATTTAACACCATCACAGAACAGTATACTACGAATATTGATCTGGCAGGTGATTATCTCTTCGATGAAGTATTTGAAGGGGATTATTACGTCCAGGCCAGACCTCCGGCCTTATCTGCACTGGCCGAAGAATATGCACCTACTTACCTCGGAGGACAAGTCCACTGGGAGGATGTCAGCACAAGCTATTTCGCAGCAAATAGTTATGATAATAATATCGAACTTGTCGAAATGGCAGCGCTTAGTGGTGGTATTGGATCGGTAAGCGGGAAAGTATTTGAGCTTACAACAGATGCTGAAATTCCTTTGGAGGACGCACAGGTGATGCTCCTGAATGCAAATGATGAATGTATTGCTGTGGTTTACACCAACACTGACGGTGAATTTTCCTTCGGCGATATAGCCCTGGAAACCTATGGGCTTCTGGTTGAAATCCCAGGGAAGACGATGGAACCCATGTCTTTTACCCTGACTGAATTAGAACCCGGATTATCAGACATAAACTTGTATGTAACGGAGGGATCGATCATAGTTGGAATCGAGGAAGAGTTCCCATCCTGGATTGATCATGTCAGCAATATCTATCCCAATCCGGCGAGAAGCCAAACAAGCCTTAATATCCGATTGGATGAGGCATCACGGCTCCATGTGAGGATATTCAGCCTGTCCGGCCAGCAAATCCAACAGGAGTTGTTTGAACTGAAAAAGGGACAGAACCTTGTAAACCTTGACCTGCAGAAGCTGAACAGCGGTGTGTTTTATGTAACTCTTGAGTTTAATAATGAATTTACGTTAACACGGAAACTACTAATAATAGAGTAATAATGAGCGAACAGCTTACAAGCAATCAATAATAAAACGACCTCATAATAAAGCCATGTTGAATTTAAAATCCGGAACCATGAAAAAAATAGCCTTAGTCTTGATGTTTGTTTTGGTGATACAATATATATATGCTCAAAATGCAGGACATCTGGTTGATATTGCCCCAAATGTAAATACAGATTTTTCTCCCGCAGAAATTCTGTCACCATGGGAAACCATCTTCATTTATCCTACTGTTGACACAGCCATTTCAACCGGGGTAGAAACCGATGGACAGCACTATTATGTTTGCGGCTGGAGTGTCCCGTATTTCCAGAAATATGATATGCAGGGAAACCTGATTGAATTATTTACTGTTCCGGGAATTAACTCCATGCGTGATATGGCTTACGACGGACAATATTTTTATGGTGGACCTGGTTTGGGAGGCAATACCCTACATGTTGTCGACCTGGATAACAAAGTCCTCGTAGAATCATGGATGTTACCTTTCAATGTCAGGGCGATCGCATATAATGATGACCTGGATGTTTTTTATGCAAATGATTGGTATAGCGATATTATGTTGATTGGGTCAGATGGCTCAATCCTTGACACTATTCCTTTGGGGGTTCCCCGAAATTATTATGGTTTTGCATACGATAACTGGTCGGACGGAGGCCCTTATCTTTGGGGTTTCAGCCACGATGGTCCAAGTACTGCAACACTGGTTCAGTTAGAATTACCTTCATGTGAAGAAACCGGTTTTATTATGGATCTTGGTTACCTGGGTGCAACCGGAGGGTATTGGGCTGGCGGATTATTCACATATCCCGACACAGCCAATGACCGAGTTATTATTGGAGGAGTTGCACAGAATGAATCTTTCTTCGGGCTTGAATTAGGACTGGGTCTACCGCCCCCTGTATCCGGGTATGCTGTAAGCTATCTTCACAGCCATTTATATGACAGCACAGATGTTTTACTGAACTGGGCACCAGCCAGGTATTACCTTATCAATGAGTATTTCGATAATCCCATGTGTCCGCCTTTCGGCTGGGAGGAAGAAACTTATAATGGACAAGGCTCAGGCTGGGATGGCATGGTACCGAACTATGTCTACTGGCCAATCCCTGAAATCGATTCACGATTTGCCATTGCTTATGAAGATCTGATGTCCAACCAAAGATGCTGTGACTATCTGATCAGCCCGGAAATTGAATTAAACAGCCAATATGATTATTACCTTTCCTTTGAAAGCTATTATGATGGCAGCAACAATCATTCAGGCTATGTGAAATACAGTCTGGATGACGGACAGAACTGGATCTTGCTACATACCATGGTACCGGATTCAGGCGAGTGGGTAAAGATCAAACTCGACCTCACACCGATTCCTAATGACCTGCCGGTAAAAATCGCATTTCATTCAGACGACAACTGGGGTGATGGATCCGGATGGGCCATTAACAATGTGATGGTCTATACCGAAGATATTCCTGTAAGTATTCTGGGCTATGATGTTTATCGTGACGGCTTAAAAGTAAATTCAAGCCTGATAGTGGATACCAGCTACATAGATGTTGGTTTATCAGGTGGAACACACGAATATTATATCAGTGCTGTGTACCAGGATGGTTCAATGAACTCAGGAGATATTGAAATCTTTGTACCACATTACCCGCCGCCGCCGCCAAGCCCTGATTGCAACCCACCACAAAACTTGCAGGCCAATGTTATTTACCCTTTAGATAATGGTGATATCCTGCTGGAGTGGAATTCTCCGGAAATGACGGTTACCAAAGACAATGCATGGGATGTGCAATTTATTTATCCGCTTGCCGGGGAAGATGAAGCCGGTTTCACCTGCGATGGAAATTATTTTTATACGACTTACCTGAAAGATAGTGACTTTGGGCAATATGATCTTCAGGGTAACTATCTGTACAATGCGCCCATGTTTACTCCCGGCGCCAGAAACCTGGAATATGTTCCGCTGACCGAAAACACCTATGTAACATTTGAAAGGTACTTTGGCACTGAAATAATAAAATTACCGGGTGGTCAATGGCAGGGAAATTTCCCCGGCGCTGGAGGAGAATTTGCGATTGCATATAACGAAGACCTGGATGCCTTCTATATCAATAACAACTCATCCGACATCTTGCTCATCGACAGGCAAACGGGCAATTTCATTTCCAGTTTCATATGCCGAACACATGGAAACTATTATGATTTTGCATACGATAAGTGGTCGGAAGGCGGACCATATTTGTGGGGCTTCAGTGCCGACGGTCCCAATGGGTGCACCCTGGTACAGATCAGTCTGCCGGACGGCCTCGAAACCGGATTTACTTACGACGCTTCATGGCTCTCTCCCAGCGGAAATGCTGTACCCGGCGGCTTGTTTATTATGGAAGACCTGATACCCGGCACAGTATCATTATGTGGTTTGATCCAGGGGGAAGTGATGTTTGGACTGGAATTAGGTCCTGCTGAATGGGACTTCTACCTGGGTGGTTATAACATCTATATGGACAATAACCTGCACAATCCACAGTTGGTCACCGATACTATATATACGATACAGAATCCGGGGCCGGGAACCTACAACTTCGAAGTCTCTGCCGTATATGTTGACTCGATCGGGGATGTATTATGTGAATCGGATAAGGATGGTCCGGTGGAAGTTAGCATTGTTTCGGATGTTTTCATTATCGGTGGTAATGTTATTGCAGGGGCATATAAACTGGATGAGGGTGAAGTTAATTTATATCGCTTTGAAGGTGATGAGATCGAAGATCAATTTACTACAAATGTTGATGAACTTGCATACTATCTTTTCCCTGATATGACTGAAGGATATTACATGATGCATGCAAAGCCCGGTATAGTTTCAAGCTTTGCTGATTCATATGTCCCTACATATCATGGTGGGCAAATCCATTGGGAGGAAGTCACACCAGCCTATATCAATGAAAACAGCTATACCAACGACATCAACCTGGTTGAAATGGCAATATTAAGCAGTGGAGAAGGATTCATTGGTGGTAATATCTATGATCAGCTTACGGATAATGAAATTCCTTTGCAGGGTGCACAAGTTATGCTGCTGAACACAGAAAACGAATGTATTGCTATAGATTATTCAAATAGCAATGGCGAATTTTCATTTAACGATCTTGCCTTTGATACTTACAAGCTTCTCGTGGAGATAGCCGGAGTATCAATGAATCCCATCATCATTATCCTGAGCAGTTCTGAACCGGAAGAATCAGACATAAACCTGTATGTTATAAGCGGAGAGATCGTGATGGGCATTGATGATGAGTTTCCTGACTGGATTGACTACATCAGCGAAATCTACCCCAATCCTGCAAAGCATGGGGCAAGCATTAATATTCGCCTGAATAAACCATCTAGCCTTAAGTTGAGTATCTTCAACACGTCCGGTCAGGTAATGCAGGAAGAATTATATGAATTAGACCAGGGACAAAGTCTGATGAATATCAACTTGCAGAACCTCAGTAGCGGTGTATTTTATGTCTACTTTCGGTTTAGTGAAGGGTTTACTCTGACGAGAAAGTTGCTTATCTTAGAATAATAAAACATAAGGAAGGTTGTCTTAACGGGCAACCTTTTTTTTTGGTTCAACTCAACACTTACTGCGTCCACCGGAACTTTAGTGAAGGTGGAACACTTAATACTTAAGCCCACCCCCTACGTCTCTCCCTCACACAACCAGCATCCAGTATCCAGCATCCAGTATCTAGTATCTAGTATCCAGTATCCAGTATCCAGTATCTAGTATCTATATCAATGCGTAATAATCCTGCTCAAATCCGCATTAAACTTACGGCTGATATTTTTCAGTCCTTTCATTTCGTTAAGCAAAAGGTCCAGATCGTCCTCAGTCCCTTGTTCCTGTATTTGTTGTTGCAGAACCGTAATCTGAGATTCCAGCATTTTAATTTTAAATGATAGCAAAGAGCTTTCAACGAGAACCTTTAACATTGACTCTTCGGAAGAAACAAATATTTTCCTCTTTTTCCAGTTTTCACTTAATTCATAGCGTGAACTAAGCAAGTTGGCCACATTTACCCGGATCTGTTCCATCTCATGATCGATGAAATCCTTTTCATCCAGGTTCCGGCCTTCAAGCAATGCACGGTGGTATTCATCAAAGATCATTTGATAAACCGGATTGTTAAATTTAAGATCATCGGCTTTGACAGAAGGTACCAGATATTTTGTCACTGAAATGGGAATCTTTTCAATCCGTATTTTTCCTTCTTCCTCAATTTTCTTATCAAGCAGTATTTCTTTCTCACCATAGACAAGCAGCAGTCTGATGACTTCCCTTTCCTGAAATTCACTGCTTGCAAGATCCACCTCCTGGGATTGCGGAACAGTGTCTGGTGGAATATCAGGAATGTATTCATCTTTATCCTGCTTTGTTTTCCAATTTTTTTTACGAATGATCTTGTTCAGTTCATTCACCAGTATCTGCTCTGAAGTATCAAGCAAAGTACTACACTCCTTAATATACACACTGCGATAAATGGTATCGGGAATGAGGGCAATTGTTTCCACTATCTCTCTGATCAGTCCGGCACGCTT
>JAIOSQ010000286.1 GCA_021107535.1 Bacteroidales bacterium
GGAATGATGTTTGCCAATTCCTGCCCCTCCTCCCCTTCCGGGCTGCTGTTCATTGAAAAAGTATATTTCTTTTTCTTTCTCATGAAATCAATGCAATTGTTGGATGCGATTTTGAACAACCAGGTGCTGAAAGCATAATCAGGAGTATATTGTTCCAGCTTCTTAAATGCTTTCCCGAAGGCTTCGATGGTGAGATCATCGGCATCAATCGGATTGTTGGTCATCTTCAGCAGCATGAAGTATAATGAATCCCGGTAGTTGTTCATCAAAGCGGCATACGCCCGCTGGTCGCCCTGTTTAATGGCGGCCTGCACCAGCTGGTAATCACGCATGGCCTTATCGGTGAGGTTAGGATTTATTTCCATTTATCTGCTTTACTGAACATATTTACCAGGCTGAGGACAGGGTAAAATATGACCAGAAATAATTCCGCTAATGGCGAAATTAATAATAATTCTTTTTCGTTCAGCTTATTCATGCTTTTTTTCGTGATCATTAAATGGCTGAAAAATCGCAGAATGAATAATCCGGCGATATAGATTACATTATAGCCCAATGACAGCAATATGACAAACAAGGCAAGAAAAATCACCTGACTGACCGACCAAAGCCCCAGAAGCCTCTTGAAGCGCCCACGGTAATACTTCCAGGTTGTCAGGTGCCGTCTTTTCTGAATAATCCAGGAACTGAAGCTTGTCTTTGGCACGGACACCGTATGACTTCCATGAGCAATCTCAATGGCAACATTTTTTCTTGTTGCCACGCTGTTAATGAACAGATCATCATCACCCGATGCAACGGTATAATGAGATGAGAAGCCTTTGTTCCTATAAAACAGTGACTTACTGTAAGCCAAATTTCTTCCAACGCCCATATAAGTGCGTCCGGCAAGAGAAAAGGAAAGGTATTGTATAGCCACCCAAATGGTCTCATAGCGGATGATATAATTGATCAGATTTCGTTTCCTCTCATATCCCCCATAACCCAGAACAATTTCTTTCTCCCCCCTGAATTTTCCGCTCATATTTTTTATCCAGTCTTTTGATGAAGGCCGGCAGTCAGCATCGGTCAACAAAAGAATATCGTTTGAAGCAGACTTGATACCCAGGGACAGCGGAAATTTCTTTCCCTGGAAAAAGTTCAGGTCCTGACTCAGGTTGACAATCTTTAAATTTGAATGCTCACGGGCCATCTCTTCCAGCAACTCAAGCGAATCATCCTGTGAATTATCATTCACTACCACTACCTCAAAAGATGGATGATCCTGTTCAAGGATCAGCGGCAAATTCCTTTTCAGGTTATAATATTCGTTTTTTGCGCATATGACCACAGATACAGACTCGTCCACTATTTTATCATCCCGGTTTTTATAAAATGCCAGCCGGCTGAAAAACACCCAGAAATAGATCATTTGAACAATGAAGGAAAGGCTGTACACAAGCAGAAGTCCTTGTTCAAACAGTTCTAAGGGGAAATAAGGGATCTGCATTGCCATGTGAATTTGAGCTAAAGTATCCAAAATCCTGAATTAAATTTATCTTTGAATAATTTTTTATAAACAGCATGAAGTTTATAATTCAAAGCACTGATAAAAACTCCGATGCCCGAACAGGCATATTGGAGACGGCTCATGGAAAGGTTGAAACGCCTGTTTTCATGCCTGTAGGCACATCTGCGAATGTAAAAGCCGTTCATATACGCGACCTGACAGATGATGTCAAAGCCCGGATCATCCTGGGAAATACCTATCACCTTTACCTGAGGCCGGGAATGGATATTCTACAAAAAGCAGGAGGATTGCATGCTTTTATCGGTTGGGACAAACCCTTGCTCACCGACAGTGGTGGGTACCAGGTCTATTCCCTGGCCGGGATACGGAAACTTACTGAAGAAGGAGTTACATTTCAGTCGCATATTGATGGCTCAAAGCATAAATTCACCCCTGAAAACGTAATTGAAATACAGCGTATAATAGGGGCGGACATTATGATGGCCTTCGATGAGTGTACGCCCTATCCCTGCGAATATGACTACGCCAAAAATTCCATGAACATTACGCATCGCTGGCTGAAAAGGTGCATTGACAGCTTTAAACATACCGAGCCTTTGTATGGGCATGAGCAAACTTTATTTCCAATCGTGCAGGGAAGTACATATAAAGATCTTCGCAGGGAATCTGCCGAAGTGATCAGCAGTTTCGGGGCAGATGGAAATGCAATCGGAGGTTTATCTGTCGGGGAACCACATGAAATGATGTATGAGATGACCGGGCTCGTATGCAGCATACTACCCCAAGACAAGCCGCGTTATTTAATGGGTGTCGGGACACCGGCCAACATTCTGGAAAGCATTGCCCTGGGTGTTGATATGTTCGATTGTGTAATGCCAACACGGAATGCAAGGAACGGCATGCTGTTTACCAGGAATGGATTTATGAATATGCTGAACAATAAATGGAAAGATGATTTCTCAGTGATCGATGAAGAGGGCAACTCATTTGTGGATACGCAGTACACCAAAGCCTACCTGAGGCATTTGTTCAAGTCGGGTGAGATCCTGGCCGGGATGATCGCAAGTTTGCATAACCTTGCATTCTATCTCTGGCTTGTGGGTGAAGCCGGAACACAAATCGAAGCCGGGACATTCAGTACATGGAAAGACAGCATGATTAAAAAACTTACGACAAGGTTATAATAGCAGGAAACGGTTTATGAAAATTCTCGATATCTATATTATTAAGAAATTCCTGGGCACATTCTTTTATGCCATCTCCTTGCTGATTGTCATTGTGATCATTTTCGATATCTCCGAAAATATAGATGAATTCCTCGAAAAAGACGCCCCCCTCAGTGATATTATCTTTTCCTATTACCTGAACTTCGTTCCATATTTCATAAACCTTTTCGTCTATCTTTTCACCTTTATCTCGGTTATCTTTTTTACTTCCAAGCTGGCTTCCAATACAGAGATCGTGGCCATGCTAAGCGGCGGGGTGAACTATTACCGTTTCCTGCGGCCTTATTTCATTTCCGCTATTATTCTGGCGCTTATGTCGTTCTACCTCGGAAACTTCCTGATCCCCCGTACCAATATTAAAAGACGGGAATTCAAGGATAAGTATATGGAAAACCTGGACCTTGATAAAGACCGCAATATACACCTGAAGATCGGATCGCAAACTTATGTATACCTGGAGAATTTCAACAGTGCCACCAATGTAGGGATCAAGTTCAGCCTGGAGGAATTCGAAGGCAACAAACTGACTTATAAACTTATGGCTGATCGCTTACGATGGGACAGTACAGAAAACCAGTGGTTAATTGACAATTATATCATCCGGGAAATCAGTGAACTCAGGGAAACGATCAGAAAAGGCCAGGAGTTGGATACTACACTCAATCTGAAGCCTTCCGACCTCTACATCAAAAAAGAAGATTTCGAAGAAATGAATTTCTGGGAATTGCGTGAACGCATTGAAGAAGAAAAACTGAAGGGTTCAGAAAAGGTAACGATCTATGAAGTGGAGAAGCACAAGCGTATTGCCGCTCCTTTTGCCACTATTATCCTGACCCTGATCGGCGTAACGCTTTCAAGCCGGAAAGTGCGTGGTGGGATTGGTATGCACCTTGGCCTGGGCATCCTTTTCACTTTTACCTATATCCTCTTTATGCAGGTTACTGTGGTTTTTGCCACCTTCGGCGACCTCTCACCATTCCTGGCTGCCTGGATACCTAATATGGTATTTGCCGTCATCGGATTGGTGTTGTTGAAAACTGCCCAGAAATAGTAAAAGTTCCTAGTGCCGAATGCCTAGTGCCTAGTGAAGAATGTAAGTGGAGAGTGGTGATTGAAGATTGTTTGAATGTAAGCTCCCTTAAAAATCAATCCAAATCCCTCATAAAAAATAAAGCAGATATCGCTAACCCTAAATCCTAAATCTGTTAATCTGTTAATCTGTTAATCTGTTAATCTGTTAATCTGTTAATCTGTTAATCTGTTAATCTGTTAATCCGTTAATCCGTTAATCGTTA
>JAIOSQ010000241.1 GCA_021107535.1 Bacteroidales bacterium
CTTCCAGAAACTACAGAAAGAAGGTGAAAGCGGAAGAAAAAAGATCAATCAGATCACCCGTTATCTAACCATTCTTATCACTGGTTTCCAGGCACAGGCATATATTGCCAACCTGGTCAGCCAGCTTAGAAACCCGGATGGTTCCATCACTGCAATCATGCCGTTCGCCGGTACTTCAGTATCGCCATTCTTCTGGTTATCATCTACAGTGATCCTAATCTCAGGAACCATGTTTGTGATGTGGCTTGGAGAAAAAATTACAGATAAAGGGATTGGAAATGGTATCTCACTCATCATCATGATCGGTATCATTGCCCGTTTGCCATTCGCCCTCCTGGGAGAATTTATTTCCCGTCTGGAAGAAAAGGGTGGCGGACTGGTATATTTCGTCCTTGAAATTGCAATTCTTGTCTTTGTAATACTGCTTACCATTCTACTGGTACAGGGAACACGAAGGATCCCCGTGCAGTATGCAAAAAGGATCGTGGGCAATAAACAATATGGCGGCGTACGCCAGTACATACCACTGAAGGTAAATGCTGCCGGTGTAATGCCTATCATTTTTGCACAGGCTATCATGTTCCTGCCATTGACAGTGGCCGGATTTACCAGCGCAGATATGTCGGGCTTCGTTGCTGCTTTTTCAAATATCAACGGATTCTGGTACAACCTGGTCTTTTTCTTTATGATCCTGTTGTTCACATATTTCTATACTGCCATCACCATTAACCCGAATCAGATGGCAGAAGACATGAAAAAGAATGGAGGTTTTATTCCGGGGGTTAAACCCGGCAGGAAAACTGCCGAATTTATAGATAACGTAATGTCCAAGATCACACTCCCCGGATCTATCTTTCTCGGGTTGGTGGCTATCATGCCTGCATTTGTAAGTCTCATTGGCGTGAATCAGCAGTTCGCTCAGTTCTATGGAGGAACATCTTTGCTCATTCTGGTAGGTGTAGTGCTGGATACCCTGCAACAGGTCGAAAGCCACCTGTTAATGAGGCATTACGATGGCCTGACAAAATCAGGCCGTATTAAAGGACGGTCATCATTTAGTATGTAGTGAAAACACTCAAATAAATGATCTATTATAAGACTGAAGAAGAAATTGAATTATTAAGAGAGAGTTCTTTACTTGTTGGTAAAACACTGGCTGAAGTTGCGAAACGCATCAAGCCCGGAATTGAAACCATAGTACTCGACAAACTTGCTGAAGAGTTTATCAGGGACCATGGTGCAACACCCGGCTTCAAAGGTTATAACGGTTTTCCGTTTACCCTGTGCATTTCAATTAATGAGCAGGTAGTGCATGGTTTTCCAGGCAAGAGGCCCTTGCTTGAAGGAGACATTGTTTCCATTGATTGCGGGGTACTCAAGAATGAATTCTACGGCGATTCGGCATATACTTTCGCTGTAGGAGAAGTGGATGAAGAAGTCAGGTTGCTGATGGAAAGGACCAAAGAGTCCTTGTATAAAGCCATTGAAGTGGCAGTTGAAGGAAAGCGCGTCGGTGATATTGGATATGCTGTACAAAGCCATGTGGAGCAATACGGGTACGGTGTAGTGCGAGACCTGGTAGGACACGGGCTTGGAAAAAATCTTCATGAGAAACCCGAAGTGCCAAACTATGGTAAACGTGGCACAGGGGTTAAACTGAAAGAAGGAATGGTACTGGCCATAGAGCCGATGATAAACCTGGGAACGAGAAGCGTGGTACAGTTGCAGGACGGGTGGACAATTAGGACCGCAGATAAGAAACCATCTGCACATTATGAACATGATGTAGCTATAAGAAAAGGTAAAGCCGAAGTATTGTCAACTTTCGATTATATAGAGGAAGTGCTTAAACAAAATAAAGTATATGGCTAAACAACAATCTATAGAACTGGATGGCACCGTTATCGAATCATTGGGCAACGCCATGTTCAGGGTGGAACTTGAAAACGGGCATGTGATCATTGCCCATATTTCAGGAAAGATGCGCATGCATTACATCAAGATTTTACCAGGTGACAGAGTAAAACTGGAAATGTCACCCTATGATTTAACAAAAGGGAGAATTACGTTCAGATATAAATAGAAAGACAAGAAAAAATGAAAACCAGAGCATCAATAAAAAAACGGTCACCTGAATGTAAGATCGTTAGACGCAAGGGCCGCTTGTATGTAATTAACAAGAAGAACCCGAAATTCAAACAAAGACAAGGATAAACGTTTATTATAAACTATAAAGTATCAGATATGGCTAGAATAGCAGGTGTCGATATACCAAACAACAAAAGAGGCGAGATCAGTCTTACCTATATTTATGGCATTGGAAGAAGTGCCGCCCAAACAATCCTGACAGAAGCCGGGGTTGACTGGAGCAAGAAAGTTGAAGAATGGGATGATGATGAACAGAATAGAGTTCGTTCCGTTATCACTGATAAATACAAGGTTGAAGGTACATTAAGATCGGAAACACAGATGAACATCAAACGCCTGATGGACATTGGTACCTATCGTGGAATTCGTCATCGTATTGGTCTTCCGCTTCGCGGCCAGAGCACCAAAAACAATGCGCGTACACGTAAAGGACGAAAGAAAACTGTTGCCAACAAAAAGATAGCACCTAAAGGTTAATGTAAAATCGGAAAAAAAATTAATATTCCGCAGTAATAAAGAAAAACTATGGCTAAATCAACCAGAAGTTCTAAAAAAAGGGTAGTCAAGGTTGAACCCACAGGAATGGCATATATCAGTGCATCATTCAATAATATTATCATTTCCCTGACCAATAATGCAGGACAGGTGATCTCATGGTCATCATCAGGTAAGATGGGATTCAGGGGATCGAAAAAAAATACGCCTTATGCTGCACAGCTTGCTGCTGAAGACTGCGCTAAGATAGCCTTTGACGCAGGCTTGCGTAAGGTTAAAGTTCATGTGAAAGGCCCCGGTTCCGGAAGAGAATCTGCAATCAGGACCCTTCACTCAATGGGAATAGAAGTAACTGAGATAAAAGATGTTACACCTCTGCCCCATAATGGATGCAGACCTCCTAAAAGAAGAAGAGTATAATTCATAGAAACACAATAAAAGAATAATATTTTATGGCCAGGTACACAGGACCAAAATCGAAGATTGCCAGGAAATTCAAAGATCCGATCTTCGGACCGGATAAAGCACTCGACAGGAAACCTTATCCTCCGGGACAACATGGAAATGGCAGACGGAGAAGAAAAGAATCCGAATACGGAATTCAGCTCCAGGAAAAACAAAAAGCCAAATATACTTATGGTATTCTTGAAAAACAATTCAGAAACACTTTTAAGAAAGCCAGCAAGAAAAAAGGAATTACCGGTGAAATCCTGCTTCAACTGATCGAAGCCAGGCTGGATAATGTAGTGTACAGACTGGGGATCTCTCCCACGAGGAGAGGTGCAAGACAGCTTGTATCACATCGTCATATCATCGTAAACGGAAATGTAGTTAATATCCCCTCATATGAGTTAAGATCTGGTGATGTAGTAGGAATCAGGGAAAAATCAAAATCACTTGAGGCTATCACCGACTCACTAACCGGACGCACCGACAGGTACAGCTGGCTTGAATGGGATGATGAAAAGCTTGAGGGTAAGTTTTTGAATTTCCCAACACGCGAAGAGATCCCGGAAAATATCAGGGAACAACTTATCGTGGAATTGTATTCAAAATAAGAGTTTATCATAATCCTCATTAAGTGATTATTTAACACACAGCATAATTATGGCAATATTAGCATTTCAAAAACCAGACAAGGTAGTTATGATCGAAGCTGATGAATTCACAGGCAGTTTTGAATTTCGTCCGCTGGAACCCGGATTTGGTGTTACCATTGGTAATGCCCTTCGCAGAATCTTGCTATCTTCCCTTGAAGGATACGCCATTACCTCTATCAGGATCGATGGTGTAGTTCAGGAATTTGCAACCATACGTGGGGTGGTCGAAGACGTTTCCCAGATCATCCTGAACCTGAAAAAAATCAGGTTCAAAAGACAAATCGACGGCGAAAACACTGAAAAAGTCCATATCGTAATTGGTGATCAGGAAGTATTCAAAGCTGGTGATATCAACAAGTTTTTATCGGTATTCCAGGTGTTGAACCCCGAAGAGATGATCTGTCACATGGACAGCAGTGTAAAGCTTTCGATGGAACTCACCATCAATAAAGGAAGAGGATATATTCCTGCCGATGAGAACAAATCACTCAACGCTACTGTTGAAACCATCGCCATCGATTCCATTCACACACCGATTATAAATGTGAAGTATCATATCGAAAACTGGAGAGTTGAACAAAAAACTGACTATGAAAAACTGGTGATCGAGATTATTACTGACGGATCCATCCATCCTAAAGAAGCACTGAAAGAAGCTGCTACGATCCTGATCCATCATTTCATGCTTTTCTCAGATGAAAAGATCACACTGGATTCGGAAGAAAAAACAGTGACTGAAGAATTCGATGAGAGTTCGCTTCATATTCGGCAGTTGCTAAAAACCAAGCTGGTAGACATGGACTTGTCTGTCAGGGCATTGAATTGCCTCAAAGCAGCTGATGTTGAATCCCTCGGCGACCTGGTAACATTTAACAAGAACGACCTGCTTAAATTCAGGAATTTTGGGAAAAAATCACTGACCGAACTTGAAGAACTGGTCAAATCCAAAGGACTTGAATTTGGCATGAACATTTCGAAATACAAATTAGATAAGGAATAATTGCAATGAGACACGGTAAAAGATTTAATCATTTAAGCAGGACAAGTGCTCACAGGAAAGCCATGCTTGCCAATATGGCCAGCTCGCTCATTATACACAAGCGTATTAAGACCACACTTCCCAAAGCCAAAGCTTTGAGAACATATATTGAGCCTCTTATTACCAAATCTAAAACTGATTCAACCCATTCCAGAAGGGTGGTGTTCAGCTATCTTAATGATAAAGAAGCTGTAACTGAACTCTTCAGGGAAATATCCATAAAAGTGGCCGAGCGTCCGGGTGGATATACCAGGATCATAAAAATAGGAACCAGGCTTGGTGATAATGCAGAAATGGCATTCATCGAACTCGTTGACTATAATGAAAATCTCCTGGGGGCCGACGATAAGGCTCAGAAGAAAACACGCAGAAGAAGAGGTAGTGCGAAGAAACAGGAAGCCGATGCGCCTGCTACTGATCAAACAGTAGAAACGCTTGATGAAACCGAAGAGGAGAAGATCGAAGAAGAGAAGACCGAAGAACAAGCACCGAAAACCGAAGAGGGGAAGACCGAAGAAGAGAAGACCGAAGAACAAGCACCGAAAACCGAAGAGGGGAAGATTGAAGAAGAGAAGACCGAAGAACAAGCACCGAAAACTGAAGAGGAGAAGATCGAAGAAGAGAAGACCGAAGAACAAGCACCGAAAACCGAAGAGGAGAAGATCGAAGAAGAGAAGACCGAAGAACAAGCACCGAAAACTGAAGAGGGGAAGATTGAAGAAGAGAAGATAGAAGAAGTAAAAGAGGAAGAACCTCCAAAGGAAGAAAAAGATAAAAAAGAGTAGAAATACATGCTTTTTCAACATAAAGGATAAGGTTTTGATTAACTTTATCCTTTTTTTGTATCAATTCTATAACAAACCAGAACACACCAGACTATGAGCTCAATGATCACAAATATCCATGCCCGCCAGATACTGGACTCACGTGGCAACCCTACCATAGAGGTAGATGTATATACCAATACCGGCATTGTTGCCAGGGCTGCCGTTCCCTCAGGAGCTTCAACAGGAGTGCATGAAGCCGTTGAACTTCGCGACAACGACAAAGGCACTTACCTTGGCAAAGGAGTACTGAAAGCCGTTGATAATGTTAATAATATCCTGGCGGAAGAGTTACAGGGTTATTATGTTACTGATCAGCGTGAGATCGATCAGCGCATGATCGAGATTGATGGCACACAGAATAAGGAAAAGCTCGGTGCCAATGCCATGCTGGGTGTTTCTCTTGCTGTTGCCCATGCCGGCGCTCAGGACACAGGCCAGTTTCTGTTTCGCTATATTGGCGGGCCTAATGCACACGTACTTCCGATACCAATGATGAATATCCTCAACGGGGGTTCACATGCCGATAACAGCATCGATTTCCAGGAGTTTATGATCATGCCTGTGGGGGCATCAAGCTTCAGTGAAGCGATCAGGATGGGAGTAGAAGTATTCCATAATCTTAAAGCTGTGCTTAAAGCAGGCGGACACGCTACAAACGTTGGTGATGAAGGTGGCTTTGCACCAAACCTTTCATCAAATGAAGAGGCTGTGAAAGTTGTTCTGCAGGCCATCAAAAAAGCAGGTTATAAGGCCGGAGAAGATATCTTTCTTGCACTCGATCCGGCTGCTTCGGAATATTATATCCCGGAAGAAAATGTGTATCACCTGAAATGGTCGACCGGCGACAAACTGAGTCCTGCCGAAATGGTCGATTTCTGGGCTGACTGGGCAAAAAAATATCCCATTATCTCCATCGAAGATGGGATGGCTGAAGATGACTGGGACGGATGGAAGCTGATGACCGATAAGATGGGAGATAAGATCCAACTGGTGGGTGATGACCTTTTCGTAACAAATACCAAACGCCTGAAAAAAGGCATTGATAATGGAATTGCAAACTCCATCCTTATAAAGGTAAATCAGATAGGTACATTAACTGAAACCATTGATGCCGTTTCCATGGCTTCCAACAATTCCTATACCTCTGTGATCAGCCACCGTTCGGGAGAAACTGAAGATACAACTATCGCTGACCTGGCAGTTGCACTGAACACAGGATTGATCAAAACCGGATCTGCCAGCCGCTCCGACAGGATCGCCAAATATAACCAGTTGCTCCGCATTGAAGAAATACTTGGAGATACCGGAAAGTATCCTGGTAAAGGATTTAAGTATCTGTAGAGAAATCAGATAGCAGAAATCAGATAGCAGAAATCAGATAGCAGAAGTCAGCCTGCCCGCCTCTGGAGGGAAGTCAGGAGTCAGAAGTCAGAATGGTGTGAATGTTATCACCAAATAAAATCCTCTCAAATGAAAAATCTGTTTTTTGTTTTTGTATTTGCTTTACACAGTATGTTTTGCTATTCACAGCAGGCTATCGTCATTGATCATCATTGCATTGAACTTACTAACATTCCTGATACATGGATAGATATAGCAAAACAAAACCTTTTTATAGGTTACGGGCATACATCTCATGGCAGTCAGCTTACTTCCGGCATGAATGCCCTGGAATCATATTTTAACAATGGGAAATATGATTGGAGTCACAGCGGAGGCCCGGGTGAACTTCATCTTTTTGAAGGAAGCGGTTATAGCAGTGGTTATCTTGAGCTTGACTGCGGTTATGCAGGATGGGATGATGAAACCAGGGATTTTCTGAATGATCATCCCGACTGCAATGTGATCGTTTGGTCCTGGTGCGGACAAGTTAACAGTGTTGACCTGCAAAGCCATTATCTGGTTCCTATGAACCAACTGGAATCAGAATATCCTGACGTTCAATTTGTTTATATGACAGGTCATCTGGAAGGACTTGGGCCTTCAGGAAGCCTCCAGCAGGCAAACCAACAGATCCGTGATTATTGCAATGCCAATACTAAGATACTTTTCGATTTCGCGGATATTGAGAAATACAGTCCGGATGCAGATACCAATTACCAGGATTATTTTGCCGATGATGGATGCTATTATACCACACCATCCGGAGGGACTGCAAACTGGGCAACAAACTGGCTGGCGAATAATCCCGGAACAGAGCTTCATGGCATTTCCCAGCATTGCAGCAGTTGCGCTCACTCAGTCAGTCTGAACTGCACTAAAAAAGGCATAGCCTGCTGGTACCTCTGGGCAAGACTTGCAGGATGGGATGGGATCCCTGCAGGAATTTCTGACCTGCAATCCTCAAATACAAGTGAAATGACAGTTTATCCGTCTCCTTTTACCGATCATATTTCTGTTAAAATGAATTCCGTACTACAAAATCCCATGATAACAGTGTCTGATTTAACAGGAAAGATTATGTATAAAAAGAAATTCGCCGGATCAAACAGCATAATGGAAATCATTGATCTAAATATTCCTGCCGGGATTTATTTTGTGACTGTAAAAACAAAAGA
>JAIOSQ010000116.1 GCA_021107535.1 Bacteroidales bacterium
ATCCTGGAAATAGATGATCTCTTCCGAAGTCAGTACCATTTCCGGTTCTGCCATTTCTTTATAGGTTGTAGCCTTAACAATATTTATTTCATCCGTGAAGGATGGATAGTCAAGCCAGATGTTAAACATAAACCTGTCGAGCTGGGCTTCGGGGAGTGGATATGTCCCTTCCTGCTCGATTGGATTTTGCGTGGCCAGAACAAAGAATGGCTCACTGAGTTTGTAGTTTTTTCCTGCAACCGTGATCGCTTTTTCCTGCATGGCTTCTAATAGCGCTGCCTGTGTTTTGGGAGGTGTACGGTTAATTTCATCTGCCAGAATGATATTGGCAAAAACAGGGCCCTTTACAAACCTGAAAGTACGGCTTTCATCCAGGATCTCTGTCCCGATGATATCAGACGGCATCAGATCAGGTGTAAACTGTATCCTGTTATAACTCAGGCCAAGTACTTTGGATATTGTATTCACAAGAAGAGTTTTTGCAAGCCCCGGTACACCAAGCAGTAAGGCATGCCCCCGGCTAAAGATAGAGATGGTCACATATTCAACTACCTCTTCCTGGCCAATGATCACCTTGGCAATCTCATCCTTAAGCTTTTCGTACTTTTCTACAAAGGCATCAATCGCCTCAACATCAGATTTATATTGTTCTTTCATCTTGTCAAATTAATCTTCCTGGAACCAGTCATAATCAAATTCACACTCCCTGAATTTGTCATTGATCCTGATATAGGTCTTTATCGCTTTTTTACCCACCCATTCCCGGAAAGTTTGTGACTGCTTATCTGTTAAAGCCCATTCCTGGATCTTATGGTAATCTTCTTTCAGGTTGGCCCGGTGGGGCAGGGTCCTTTTTTTCAAGTACAATAAGCGGTATGCTTCCCTGCCGTCTTCTGTTTCCATCAAGACCGGGCCTGATACTTCGCCAATCTGGAGTTTATCGATCACAAATGAAACTTGCGGATCAAGGTCGGCAACTTCAAAGCCATTGGTTCCTGTCATAGGATTGATCAGTAGCCCGCCACTGTTCTTATTCTCTCCATCGGAATACTTGAGCACAGCTTCATCAAAAGTGAGGGAATCTGTGCGGATAAGGCCTGCAACGGTATCAAGGTATGCTTTTGCCCTTGCCAGGTCGATGGGGGATACTTTAGTTTTCAGGAGGATATGCCTGACATTCACATATTCCCCTTTTCTCTCGATGAGTTGTATAATGTGAAATCCGGCCTGTGTTTCCACAATTTCGGAGACTGCTCCTTTTTCAAGTTTGAAGGCCACGGCCTCGAATTCTATATAAAGTTCTCCCCTGCCATAGAAACCCAACTCTCCGCCTTTTGTGGCAGAGCCCGGATCCTCCGAATACAATATGGCCATGGTAGCAAAGCTTTCCCCTGTCATAACACGTTCACGCAGGTCACGGAGCCTGTCTTTGATCAGGAGTTTTTGCTCCAGGCTCACCGGTGGAGTTCTGATGATCTCCCCAATCTCAACCTCAGAGTTAATAAGTGGAATGCTGTCGGTAGGAATGTCCCTGAAAAATGACTTTACCTCTGATGGCGTAACGCTAACATGTTCAACAATGGCCTGTTGGGAAACTTCCACTTTTAGCTGGTTTTCAATCTCATCCCTGAACTCTTCCTTGAATTCCTCCACCGACTTTCCGTAATATTCCTCAAAACGTTCGCGAGAGCCCATTTGTGCGATAAAATAGCGGAGCCTCTGATCCATGGTCTGCTGAATTTGCGTATCAGTGATCACAACAGAATCAAGCTCAGCCTGGTTCAGCAGAAGCTTTTGAAATAAGACGTTTTCCAGCATCTGGCACCGGACAGATGTGCCTCCTCCTATGATGCCGCTTTGCATACGATATTGATAGTATTGGTTCTCAATATCGGATTCAAGTATGATGTTTTGCCCGACAATAGCCACTACCTGGTCGATGATTTTTTCTTCCTGTGCATTGATGCTTACAGAAAACGACAGGATGAGAAAGATGATTACCAGAGTACGGACTTTCATGTTTTTAGCTTCAATGTATGTATCTATAAACAGATATCAAACAGGTTTTATTGTACATTTAATATATCTCAACCTGATTATGCTGAATGGCATCTTCAAGCACCGTATGCCGCATGTTCTTGATCAGGTTATTCTTCCTTTTGTTCAGTATCATCTTTCTCAGTTCATCTTCCAGAAAATGAATGGGAGGCACGCTGTCAGCCGGTTTATAATCCTTCACATAGATCATATAGATAAAGACCGAATCCCTGACTTCCAGGTATCGCCTGTTGGCATTAAAATCCCTGAAAGAATATGTTGGTACCGGAACGGTCTCCATCATCTGATCCAGATCAATCCAGTAGTCTTCCGAGAGGCTGAATGATTCAGCATACATACTGCTATACAGGGCCAGTGAATCCTTTTCTTCCGGGATTTCAGACCTGATATATTGCCGGAATTTCTGTATGGCCGGTGAATCCTGGTGCAGCACAAGATATTGCATATTCAGGATATCATCTTTCAGAAGAAAATTATTTTTATGTCGATCATAATATTCTGTTATGGCTTCGAATGCGATATTGGTATCCAGGTCCTGCCTTACCAGCATTTTCTCATATTCAAAGATCACCAGGCTATTTCGGTATTCTTCAAGTTGTGAAGAAAAATCCTTGTACTCATCCGGGAGGTTTTCCTCTGCTTTCCTAACGATAAGCTCCCTGTCGACCCAGTTCTGAATAAATCGCCTTACCATAGTGAGGCTGTCGTGAACTGATGTTCCGCGAGGAACAAGCCCATCCAACTCGGAAACGTACAGGTATTTATCATATACCCTGACCAGTACATCGCCCGATCCTGTATTCCCGGAGGGTGTGCATGCAAACAGCACAGCCGGGAGCACCAGCAAGACAAGCGGGCGAAAGGCCGGCCTATTCAATATCTTCCAATACCTCCTCATTTATAGTAACAGGGTATTTTTCTTTCAATAAAGTAATCCATTCTTCTTCCAGGTAATTCTGATAATCCGATGTGATGAGGCCCCTTGCTTCATCAAGTGTTTTGTGTTCAGGCCCCCTGATATCATAGATCACGGCAAATATGATGGTATTTTCATTATGTGATCTGCCATCATACAAATTATTGAAATCTGTGAGTGGTGCCGCCAAAGACTGGCCTTCCTTCCACTCAATTTTATCAATAAAGCTGTTGGCGCCTCTTGCATACAAACCCCATTCGATAATTACCTTATCAAGGGTGTCAAGTCCGGCCTCTGTCAGGCTTTTTTCCCTGCCTATGGCCCTTGTGATCATCTGCCTGATCTCTTTTTCCTGCGACGGATCATTCAGGATGATGATATGAGCTTCCAACCTTTCATCCCACATATACTTATCACCTGTAGTTTTATAAAACTCCTTGAGGCCAATGGTGTCTTTTACTGCTTTGCTCCAGACCCTTTCATCCGTAAGGTTAAAGAGCAGGATGCCGTCACGGTATTCATTCATCAACAGCCTGAATTCAGGGTATTGGTCTTCCAGCTGGCTGTCTTTCAGCTTTATACACAGACCATTTACGTATTCATGGTACTGATTATAAAAGAATGATTCCCTGCCTGCCGTACCTCGCCGCTGCTGATTTTTCTCCAGGAACAGGGCAAAATCATGCTGGTTGTACTTTTGTTTGCCAAGTTGTAAGATCTTTTTATTCATATCAGTAACCTTGTCAGCACTCCATTCAGCGGCATAAAAGGAAGAGTCGATGGCCTGTAAAAGCGGCTGAAGGTTTTCGGGGTATTCCCTGAAATTATTTTCAGTTTTGATACGGGCGATGACTGTTTCCCTGCTTTTTTTTGCACGGGTATCTTTTGTCATTCTACGCTTCAGCTCCAGCACTTCAACTTTATAATCTCCGGGGCGTTGTCTTTCAATTAATTTCAGGATATGCCAACCAAAAGATGTCAGCACGGGCTCAGAGATCCCGCCTGTATCCGGAATATTTGAAACAGCAACAATGAATTCCGGCACCATTCTGTTGGATCCGAAGCGTGGCAGGACGCCGCCTTTATCTTTGGATCCCCGGTCATCAGAATATTCCAGGACCAGTTCTTCAAAGACTTCACCATCCATCAGCCGTTGATAAAGCTCATTGATCTCCAATCCTTTTCTGGCCGAATCCAGCGCAGTTGCATTTTTAGGCATTGCAAGATACAGATGTGCAACCGTTGCCTTGCCCAGAGCTGCTCTTTTATCGGTCACCTTTATCAGGTGGTAGCCATAGCTGGTCCGAACCGGCATTGAAATCTCACCAATGGCTGTATTATAGGCCCCTTCCTCAAAAGGATACACCATATCGAATACGGTAAAATACCCCAGGTCGCCGCCATTCCCCTTTCTTGCGGGAGCTTGTCCCTGTGCTTCGCGGTCATGGGCTGAAGGATCATCTGAAACCTCCGATGCGAGCACGGCAAAGTCTTCTCCGGCAAGGATCCGTGTTCTCACTTCCATGATCTTATTATAGGCTTCCAGTGTATCGGCCGATAGGGCATTCTCATCGACTTTGATCAGGATATGACTGGCCCTGACATCGTAATTCAGCCTTTCATAGGCCTCCAGAAGCAACTCATCGGTTACCTCCTGGTCATTGAAATATGGCTCTGCCAGTTGTTTCCTGTAACCTGCCAGTTCATTTACAAATGCTTTGGCCGTATCCATACCAAGGTCACGGGCTTCTTTTACCTTCAGCCTGAAATTAATATACAATCCCAGGTACTCTTTCATTGACTTCTTATCAGACAGGTCAGTGTCTACATTATTCTTCTTGTAAACATTCAGAAATTCTGATACACTGATTTTTTCATCACCGATGGTGATGAGAGCGCGATTATCTTCCTTCTGTGCGAAGGAAGATAATGTAGTAAACACTGCGAGGATAACAGGCAATATTTTCACTAAGAATCTTTTCATCATTTGATACTTCTTATTGTTTAAGGTTTAAAATTATGTGCTGTAGTTTGGAGCTTCTTTGGTAATGGTGACGTCATGCGGATGACTTTCCACAACGCCAGCCGGGGTCACCCTGATAAATCGGGCATTCCATAATGCGGCAATGTTAGCGGCACCGGCGTATCCCATGCCTGCCCTGAGGCCGCCAACCATCTGGTGTATCACCTCTGACAACATGCCTTTGTAAGGCACCCGTCCAACGATGCCTTCAGGTACGAGTTTTTTGATATCATCTTCAGCATCCTGGTAGTATCGGTCTTTGGAACCTTTCTGCATTGCTTCAATAGACCCCATGCCACGATACGATTTATATTTCCTGCTCTCGAAGATGATGGTTTCACCCGGTGATTCATCCACACCTGCGAAGAGTGAGCCTGCCATCACAGTACTTGCTCCTGCAACGAGGGCTTTTACAATGTCTCCCGTATACCGGATCCCTCCGTCGGCGATCACCGGGATGCCGCTTCCCTTTAATTCTTTTGCAACATTATAGATCGCACTCAACTGTGGAACACCAACGCCGGCGATGACCCTCGTCGTACAGATCGACCCGGGCCCAATCCCTACCTTCACCGCATCGGCACCAGCCTCCTTAAGGTCCCGTGCTGCCTGTTCAGTACCAATATTCCCCACCACGAGGTCGATAGATGAAAATTTGGATTTAATAAGTTTTGTCATGTCGATCACGCCCTGTGTATGTCCGTGAGCGGTATCGATCACGATAGCATCGACACCCGCATTAACAAGAGCTTCGGCACGCTCAGGAGTATTATAGGTAATACCGACAGCAGCAGCAGCACGCAGCCGGCCACGGTCATCCTTAAAGGCATTCGGGCGTAACTTGATCTTTATAATATCCTTGTAGGTGATCAGTCCGACAAGTCGGTTGTTCTTATCTACAACAGGCAATTTCTCAATCCTGTATTGTTGTAAAATGTCTGCTGCTTTTTCAAAATCAATGAATTCTGTTACCGTAATGAGATTATCACGCGTCATTAACTCAACCACCGGCCGTTCGGAGTTATCTTCAAAGCGCAAATCCCTGTTGGTCAAAATGCCAACGAGCTCCCTTTTATTGTTTATAACCGGGAACCCGCCAATATTATATTCCTGCATAAGACCTCTTGCATCTTTCACCAATGCATCTTCATTAAGGGTAATGGGATCGAGGATCATACCGTTTTCTGCCCGTTTGACCTTCCTTACCTCGTTGGCCTGATCCTCTATGCTCATGTTTTTATGGAGCACGCCAATGCCGCCCTCCTGGGCAATGGCAATGGCCATTTTTGCATCAGTAACCGTATCCATAGCAGCGGATATAATCGGAATGTTGAGTTGGATATTCCTGGAAAAATATGTGGAGATATCCACATCCCTGGGAAGCACTTCAGAATATGCTGGCAAAACCAGCACATCATCATAAGTCAGACTTTCACCGGCAAACTTTTCAAAATCTGGATCCATAGCGTGGTGTTTTTGACCTGCAAAGGTATTAAAAAATAGTAAATCAGTGAGACTTTAATTTTGAGAAACAAAATTGATTAGTCGAACTGATCCCGAGCGGTAGTCAAGGGATCTCATAGGTCATAATCCCCCCGAGTTTTCAGGGGATCTCCGGGTCATTATTATTAAAGGAGTAATACAGGAAAGACTAAAGAAAACTGATCACCTGATGAGTACAAAAGACGATTTCAGCGTGCCGGAATCGCCACCTTCAGATGTATAGGTGATCATGCATACATAAACTCCGGAAGGTGCAGGTTTTCCCTTATACTGCCCATCCCATCCCAGGTCGTATTCATGGCTGGTGAAAATTAATTGTCCCCAGCGGTTATACACGTCAAGGCGATAGTCTCTGAAATCAGTGAAAGCGCCTACCGGCTTATACACAGGGTTTCTGCCTTCGGGAGTGAATGCATTGGGGAGATACAGGCTGGGCGTATACTCAAT
The DNA here is from genome assembly GCA_021107535.1 of Bacteroidales bacterium. Classification (GTDB taxonomy): domain Bacteria; phylum Bacteroidota; class Bacteroidia; order Bacteroidales; family B18-G4; genus B18-G4. The sequence goes on from JAIOSQ010000116.1 coordinate 6,948, forward strand.
AAAAATTTCATTTGACCAGCTATAGAGATTCAATGTGCCATTTTCCATAGCCCTGACCTGGTACGCCAGGAGGCTGATCTGCCCGCCCAGGGCAGATATGTCATCTGTCCAGGTAAAAGTAGAGTTATCGGTATCACCTATCTTCTCAGGTGTACCCCCATCGTTTACCGTCCTGTATATTTCGTATCCGGACACCCCGCCGGGCCAGCCCTGAAAGGCATTCCAGCTGAGTTCATTTATCACTGAAGATTCTTTTTCACCGGCTAGCAAAATGGTTCTCATAAGAGATGAAGGCAAAACTTCATTTCCGCAACTGTCAACCAGCTCCGATCGGTAATAATAGCTTTGGCTATTGACTTCTGCTGATTCATCATCATAGTAAACAACTGCTTGTCCGGATAATTCCAGTTCTGCAATCAGATCGAAAGGACCGCTTGCTGATGCTGATCTGTAGAGATTGAGTTGCGGAACATAGGCATAAGTGTCGGGCAGTAAGGATATAGCGACCAGTTCGTTGTTAAAGACAGAGGCGTTTTCCAGATCATTATCCTGCGGCTGCTTGTATTGCCAGGTCGTAAGTTCGCGTATGCAGGATGAAGAGGTGACCAGGTTTCCACTGCTGAAAGCCCTGATAAAATACCGGTAAGCATGCTCCGGCTCAAGGCCTTCATGCACGAATGCAGTCGTGCCGGATGGCATGGTGGCCAGGTTCCCGAAAGGGCCTCCGTCAACACTTAAAAATATCCTGTAACCCTGTAGTGCCGGTGACATATTGATATACTCAGTCCAGCTCAGGGTATTGTTCATGGTACAGGGATCAAAAATAACATCATGTAGCAGGATCGTCCGCTGGGGAAGATCATAACTCCCCGGACTGATATTTCCGCAGGTATCGAAAGCGGCGAGCGCATAAGAGCGGTTTTGTAAACATGGATCAAAGGAAGAGTCAGTATAAGTTGTATTATCAATGCCAAAAACAAATGCCAGCGTATCATTGATATCATCCAGGACGTGATAGACGACATATCCACCGGCATCACTGGCAGGGCTTGCACTCCAGCCAAGTAGTACCTCTCCGGTGAAGGGGTTGATGCTCACCGAGTCAAGTACAGGCATAGGTGGTGGGGTGATGTCCTCAAAAACAGCAGAAAAAATATTTGATACCGATATGCAGCCTTCATCATTCCCAATCTCAATCTTGAAATACAAAGTGTCCCTGCACACTGCCACAGGGATTTCGAAATGTGTATTCATGGTAGAATCCACAAAGTTGAAACCTGAAAGGTGGTTGTGCATCCAGATATGGTAATATTCCTTCGATCCCGGTAATAGTGGTACATGTATTGCGTTCCAGTCAAGTACAGCCAGGTAGGGATCTGTATTGTTAACGGTCAGATGTATAGTGTTGAGCGTATCTGAAATTATATCAGGTAAGGCATTTTGGTTGGTGACTATATAATACAGGTTCTCTTGCTGATTAGCCGATGTCGGGCTGTGTACATAGCTGGTATCACCATAAAAAGTGATAATAGTGTCCAATTGAAAATTACTCGGATTGGATATAGTTGTGTGATAAATATCATAGGACACGAAAGCATCTTCATCCACAGGTGAATTCCAGCTCAGCCTGACATCCCCACCATCCAGCACTTCCAGGCATTTAAAAAAATGCACGGCCTGTGGCCTTACCGACAGGGAAAGGAACAGAATTGTGAATATGACGAGGAAATGCTTCTTCATTTTCTTTTTAACGTATAATGCAAAGTTAAAGTATTAAGCACAAAGTGTTGAGTGTTGGGGTTGGGTTTTGGATTGGTTTTAAGTTTTGAATTTTAAGGTTTAAATTGCTCTTAACCTCAAACTGTTTCACAAAGTCTCACAGTCACCATTTTCCTCTTCACCCCATCTCCTCTTCACCACCTCCCAGCACCCAACACCCTTTTTTCTTCTGACTACTGACTTCTGACTTCTGACTTCTTTTTAATAAAAATCTTGACAAACGAAAGATCATGTTGTATATTTGTGATATCAAAATAATATCATAGAGCTATTAATATAAATTTATCAGAAAATGAAAGAAGAAAAAAGTTACTCCCCGATGTCAGGCTATATTGCCCTGATTATTATCCTTGGGATGGTAGGATTTCCCATTTACATGATGGTGCTGGAGCAATTCTGGTGGGCCATTATATTAGGCTTTGGCCTTTTCTTTTGTGCAGGATTGATGGTTGTTAACCCGAATGAGTCCATGGTGATGGTGTTATTCGGGGCCTATACAGGCACTGTGAAGAAGAACGGATTTTTTTGGGTGAACCCGTTTTTCGTTAGGAAGAAGATCTCATTGCGGGCAAGAAACCTCGACAGCACACCCATCAAGGTAAACGACAAAGTAGGAAACCCGATCATGATAGGGATCGTACTGGTATGGCGTGTTGAGAATACTTATAATGCTGCCTTTGAAGTAGATGATTACGTACATTTTGTTGACATCCAGACCGAAGCAGCGATCCGTAAGCTTGCAGGGCATTATCCATACGACAATTTTGATGATGAGATGGCTGAGATCACATTGCGTTCCGGTGGGGAAGAGGTAAATCTCGTGCTCGAGGATCAGATTCGTGACCGCCTGGCAATTGCCGGTATCCATGTGATTGAAGCTCGCATCAGTTATCTGGCCTACGCACAGGAAATTGCCAGTGCCATGTTGCGTAGGCAGCAGGCTACCGCTATCGTGGCTGCCAGGATAAAGATCGTGGAAGGTGCCGTTAGCATGGTAGAGATGGCATTGGAGCAATTAAGTGAAAAACAAGTCGTTGACATGGATGAAGATAAGAAAGCGGCTATGGTCAGCAATCTCATGGTCGTGCTTTGTTCAGATAAAGATGCGACACCTGTTGTTAACACAGGTACATTGCACCATTAATTCAATGAGACTTATTTTTCATAAGCGAAGCGAATTGAAATATTATAGTAGAATTGATTCCCCCGAGGACTCGGGGGGATCTCCCTGAACATACAATCAAAAGTATGCCAAAAAAGAAACCATTTGTTTTAAGGTTAAATCCCGAAACCCTCAAGAGAGTGGAAAAATGGGCTGCCGACGATTTTCGCAGCATTAATGGACAACTCGAATGGATTATTGATCAGGCGCTTAAAAAGGCTGGAAGGCGTAAATGATCAGAAACTCTTTCCCTGGAAAGAGTTTCTGCGCTCTAATTCTTCTTCCACCATCTCAACAATCTTCTCATTCCTTACATTTCCCCAGCCAGGGTCTACCCTGAAACGCGGAGGTACTTCTCCTGCAAAACGTTCGATGATGAATTGCGGATTCAGCCTTTCAATAAAGTTGCAAATAAATGAAATATATTCTTCAAGGCTGAAGAAGTTGAAGTTGTCAGGATACTGCTGGTATTCCTTCTCCATTTTTGTGCCTTTGATGATCTGCAACTGATGAAATTTGATATTGGACAGTGGAAGCTCCGATAATATCGCGGCCTCTGCCATCATTTCCTTCCTGCTTTCACCCGGCAGGCCGAAGATGATATGAGCACCGGTTTTTATACTTGCATCAGCAGTTTTGATGATAGCCTCTTTACTCTCCTGGAAGCTATGTCCCCTGTTGATCCTTTGCAGGGTTTTGTCATAGCAGGATTCAATACCATATTCGATGACCACATAATGGGTTTTCGAAAGTTTCCTGAAATATTCCAGTTTTTCATCATTGATGCAATCGGGCCGTGTACCGATGACCAGGCCTGCGATCTCAGGAAACTTCAATGCCTGCTCATAAATTTGTTTCAATTGACTGAGCGGTGCGTATGTATTGGAATAGGGTTGGAAGTATGCCAGGTATTTTCCGGGTTTTTTATATCTCCAGGCATGAAATTCCATCCCTTCCCTGATTTGTTGATCCACAGACTTGGAAGGATTGCAATAGGATGGATTAAAAGCATCATTATTACAATATGTACATCCACCCCTGCCCTTTGTTCCATCCCTGTTCGGACAGGTAAAACCGGCATCGATGCTCAGCTTCTGTACCCTTTCTCCAAATAGCTTTTTAAAGTAATTGGAATATGCATTAAAACTTCTACTATGTCCCCAAGCATACATATTCAGCGAAGATAAAAAAAAGCAGAACCTGCCGGCCCTGCTTTTATATTTAGAAATTTGTAATGACTATTCTGAATCCCGCGTAACTCTTTCCAGTCTTTTCATGATTGCAAAGATAAATAGTGCAGAAGCCAGGCAAACGGCAATGAATATTGCCCACAGTTGCCATAGCTCAAGTTTTCCCCAGAAGGAACTTCCCACAACGAGAAGCTTGTTTCCAACGGCGGTTGCCAGCAACCATCCTCCCTGCATCAGTCCCTGGAATCTATCCGGTGCAACTTTTGAAACGAAAGAAAGCCCCATCGGGCTGAGGAATAACTCAGCGATTGTTAGCACGAGGTAACTGCTCATCAGCCAGTAAGGCAATACACGTGAGGAATCCGGAACAGGATTGTATTTTATATTGCCCATTTCATCGACAAACTGTAGCTCATGTGGTGAAACCAGGTTGAAGGATGCGATCATGATAATGACAAATCCAAAGGAGGCAATGATCATCCCGATACCGATTTTCTTAGGAGTCGATGGCTCCCAATTTCTTTTCCGGAGCCAGGTAAAGACTGCCATGATCGGAAAGGTCAGGGCAACGATATAGAGCGGGTTAAAAGACTGAAATATTTCAGGAGCGATAGGGTTGCCAGTAGGTTGATATCGTTCCATCAGGTAGTAAGTAAAATAACCCAGGCCAGCAAACATGACAAGGCCAATAAATTTATCCGATACCTTTTTACGGAACATTATGATGATCAGGCCGGCAATAGATCCGATAAATGCGAGTATTGACTCCAGGCTGAAGAATATAGCTGTGAAAGCATCAACTTCTTTTACTGTATAGTCTTTTGCAAAGAAGGTTAAGGTCAGCCCATTCTGGTGGAATGACATCCAGAAGAAGATCACAACAATAAATACCAGCAGGAGTGCTGAAATTCTCGGTCGTTCTTCTTTTGTCGAGATCTGTATGATCCAGGCAGCGAAAACAACAAAAAGTCCGACTGCAAATGCAATGTCAACATTACTGGAAGCGAACCATATCCCGACCGAAACGCCAATCCCAATTGCAAATGAAATGGCCCCTGCGATAAGCTGCTTGCCAAACTTGAAGTTGCTGCCGGCAGCATCTTTTTTCTCCCTGGGCTTTCTTTGTTTAGTAGGTAGATATTTATTGAAAATAACGTATACCAGGAGAGATACGACCATTGCTACAGCCGCAATCCCGAAAGCATAATTATAACCAACTGCAAAAGCATTGATGTAATCATCCGCAAAGGCCGAAAGATCGGTAATGTGTCCGCCACTTACTTTATCAGCCAGTGTCTGAAACTCAACATTGCTGACATCAGTGAGTTCACCTTTTTTGTATGCGTGACACAGTGCAGGCAGGCTTCCGTCATGTAAGTAGCCTTGTGTTTTCAGAAACCAGTTTCTGATCCCGGTGGCTACAAATGGTGCAAAGAAGGCACCGATGTTGATCCCCATATAGAAGATCATAAAAGCAGAGTCGCGGACCTTCTTATACTTTTCATTATCATACATTTGCCCGACCACAGCCTGCAGGTTGCCTTTAAAAAGGCCATTCCCAAGGGCAATGGTAAACAGCCCGATGACTGTCACTGCCAGGGTCATCCCAGGAACAGCCACGATCACATAGCCGGCAAACATGATAACGATACCCGCAAGGATCACGAGTTTATATCTGTTTGTAATATCAGCAAGAAGACCGCCAAGTAGTGCTAATCCGTAGATGCCAAAATAAAACCAGCTATAATAGACTCCTGCACCTTCCTCAGATAATCCGAATTTTGCCTGAAGGAAGAGAACCAGAATTGCCATCATAGTGTAGAAGCCAAATCTTTCCCCCATATTCGAAAAGAAGGCTACCAATAGTCCTTTAGGATGTCCTTTTAACATAATCTTAGTTTTTGGTTATTAATTTATATGTAAATTTTTTACATTTATATTTTAGAATAGCCTACAAAAATAGAAAAAAAAGTAAGGTGTGCAAGAGGCATTGAAAAGTTACTCTCCATTGTGGATAAAAACAATAGCAGACCCAATTGCTTTTTACTTTCCGGTAACCGGTGACCGGTAGCCGGTAACCGGAAAAGAAGAGTGAAAAAGTTTAATTTTAGAATGAGTTGTAATAACTTTGATGCCCAATCGTCTAACTAATGTCATGACCATCGAAGAGTTCAAATCAGAAGTGATGCCGGTGAAAAACAAACTATACCGTTTTGCACTGCGACTTCTTGGAGACAGTGAGGATGCCCGGGATACGGTGCAGGAAATCCTGCTACGGTTATGGACAAAGAGGGACAAATTAAGTGAGTACAGGAGTATTGAAGCATACGCGATGACAATGACAAGAAATTACTGCCTGGACAAATTAAAATCTCCCGCATCAAGAAAAGAAACATTTGATGAATCAAAAGAAATGCCCGACATGAAAACACCATATGCGAAAACGGAAATGGCCGATACCATAGCCACCATCAGAAAGGCTATGGAATTGCTTCCGGAACAGCAACGCATGGTGATACATCTGCGCGATATTGAAGGGAGTGACTTTGATGAGATCGCAGAGGTGACAGGCATGAGCCTGAACAATATCAGGGTCAGCCTTTCCAGGGCAAGAAAAACAATAAGGGACACCCTGATCAAAATACAGAATTATGAATTCTCAAACAATTGAAAAGGTACTGGAAAAGTACTTCAACGGAGAGACTTCCCTGTCTGAAGAGCGGAGGCTCAGGGAATTTTTCCGTCAGAAGGAAATCCCTGCTCATCTGGCAGAACTGAAAGAGCAGTTCCTGCTTTTTGATGAGGAAAGCAGGGAAGAACTCCCCGGTGATTTCGATGAAGCACTGTTTAATGAGATCGGCATACGGGAACGCAGTTCCAGGGTGTCGAAGCGTGCTTACATCTATTACATCAGCGGTGTAGCAGCTACCATCTTGATACTGATCACGATTTTCGTCCGCTTTGATCCGTTTACATCTTCACCGAACAACAACATCAATGATCCTGAGATAGCCTTTGAAGAGGCAAGCAAAATATTATATTTTGTTTCAGATAAATTTAATCGGGGAGCCAATCCGCTCAAAAAGGTGGCCCGCTTTGAGGATGGGGTAAACAACTTGAATAACATAACAAAATTTGATGAAGGAGTGAATAAAGCTACTCCTGTGTCGAGATTTAGCCAGATAACAAGATTAATTACAAACCCTGCACCTTAAAAGGTGCTTAATATCTTAAAACAATGAAAAAGTTCATTATTGCATTATTGACAGTTGTATTTTTGGCGCCTTTTGCCCAGGCCCAGGAAAGTGTAACTGAAAAACTGTACGAAAAATACAGTGGAAAAGATGGTTTCACCACCGTTCATATCACCAAGGAACTTTTCAGCATGATCGCCCAGATGAATTTTGAAGGTGAAGATGCCGAGGAAATGAATAAAATGAAGGAATCCATGGCAAACCTTCAATTCATCAGGATCGTCATGTATGAAAACGGCACCGATGACAACAAGGATTTCAATGCATTCAAGAAAGACCTGAAGGCTTTCGACCTTGAAGGATTCTCAGAACTGATGGTGGTGGATGATAAGGATGAAAAAATCCGCTTTGTTGCCCGTCAGGAAGGAGATATCTTTAAGGAATTCCTGGTTCTGATCCAATCGGATGATGAAGCCGGGTTTATCAGCATCTTTGGTGATATCGACTTTGAAACCATTTCCAAAGTATCTCAAACCATGGGACTGGAACATATGGGAAATTTCGACGATTCTGACAAAGAACATGATGAAGATGATAAGTAAAACCTCTTAGCCATGAGAATATTTACATTTATCATCCTGACGGTATTTGCATTGACTGCATTTGCCCAGAGGTCCCCGGTAGAAAAGTTCATCAAAAAGAATGCTTTCGAGGACGGGATCTCCATCAAAGAAATTGATCCGGGAGAAACGGAATTTGCCGGCAAAATGCAGGAGAAAGGTAAGGAGGCCAAAGATATCTTTGCCCAATTCGAAACCATCAAGATCATCAGTTGCGATGCCGAGATGACTTCTGCACAAACCCGCGAAAACTTTTATACCAAAGCTACAGAAGCACTCAGTGATGACAGGTATACAGAACTTGCCCTGGTGCATTCGGAAGATGAAACCTTTTCACTTTATGCCAATCAAAAGGACAATGGGCTAATAGAGGAAGTCGTGCTGTTGGTTAAAGAATCTAATGAAGTGATGATGGTGTATGTCAAGGGAGAAATCGACCTTGCTTTACTCGGTACGAACGATTTTCTATCCTCTTTTATAAAGAGCAAGGGCAGTAGAAACTGCGGAGAAAACGAAACAAGCGGAGAATAATCCGCTCCTATATATATTCTTTCAGAAAAGGCGCCGGCTGTATATCAGTCCGGTGCCTTTTGTATTTCCGGGCTGAATGATTGAAAAAGTGAAACATATTTTTTCTAATTTTGCACTTCAAAATACGGAAGCTTATGACGGAAATACCCAGTAAATATAGTCCTGCGAAAGTAGAGGAAAAATGGTATTCATGCTGGATGGAGAAAGGCTATTTCAAATCCGAACCTGATGAAAGAGAGCCTTACACCATTGTTATACCCCCTCCAAATGTAACCGGTGTTCTTCATATGGGGCACATGCTGAACAATACACTGCAGGATGTGCTGGTGCGCCGTGCCAGGATGCAGGGCTATAATGCGGAATGGCTTCCAGGTACCGATCATGCATCGATTGCCACAGAAGCAAGGGTAGTTGCTTTTCTTCAGAAAAAAGGTATTGATAAAGCAGAAATCAGCAGGGAAGAATTTCTTGAGCATGCATGGGAATGGCGTGAAAAACACGGTGGGATCATACTCGAGCAATTAAAAAGGCTCGGAGCATCTTGCGATTGGGACAGAACACGATTTACCATGGATGAAGTCCTCTATGAGTCAGTTATCAAGGTTTTCATTGACTTTTATAAAAAAGGCTTTATATACCGTGGCGTGCGAATGGTGAACTGGGATCCCAAAGCATTGACCGCTCTCTCCGATGAAGAGGTGATTCACAAGGAACTTAAGTCGAAACTGTATTATCTGCGCTACCGGATCGAAGGCACTCAGGATAAGTGGGTGAGCATTGCCACAACGCGTCCCGAAACCATATTGGGAGATACTGCAGTATGTGTAAATCCCAATGATAAACGATTCACACATCTGAAGGGTAAACAGGTGGTCATCCCGCTGGTAGAAAGGGTGGTTCCTGTCATTTTTGATGATTATGTGGATATGGAATTCGGAACGGGATGCCTGAAGATCACACCGGCCCACGACCTCAACGACTATGAGATCGGGATCAGGCACAAGCTGAAAAGCATTGATATCTTCAATGACGATGGCAGCATGAGTGAGCAGGCGGAATTGTATATCGGCCTGGACCGTTTTGATGTCAGGGAAAAGATCATGAAAGACCTGGAAGAAAATGGCCATCTCGTAAAAATTGAAGATTATGTGAATAAAATTGGTTTTTCAGAGCGTACGGATGAAATTATTGAACCAAAACTGTCTTTACAGTGGTTCCTCAGGATGGAGGACATGGCAAAACCTGCCCTGGAAGTTGTGATGAACGACACCATTAAATTCCATCCTAAAAAGTTCAAGAATACATACAGGCATTGGATGGAAAATGTCCGTGACTGGTGTATTTCAAGGCAACTCTGGTGGGGACAGCGTATCCCGGCCTATTATCTTCCCGACGGAGAAGTTTTTGTTGCCGAAACGAAGGAAGAGGCGCTTGCTCAGGCCCGGGAGGAAACAAAAAACCCGGCATTAACCCTCGATGATCTTATACAGGATGAAGACGTATTGGATACCTGGTTTTCCTCATGGATGTGGCCAATCTCTGTTTTCGATGGCATTCGTCATCCCGACAATAAAGATATCAATTACTATTATCCCACCAATGACCTGGTTACTGCCCCGGAAATCCTGTTTTTCTGGGTAGCCAGGATGATCATGGCCGGACTTGAGTACCGGAATGAGATACCATTCAAAAATGTTTACCTGACCGGGATCGTGCGGGATAAACAGGGCCGGAAAATGTCGAAATCTCTTGGTAATTCGCCGGATCCCATAGAACTGATTGAAAAATACGGAGCCGATGGAGTCAGGGTGGGCATGTTGCTGACCTCACCGGCAGGAAATGACCTGCCTTTTGATGAAGCCCTATGTGAGCAGGGCAGGAATTTCAGTAACAAGATATGGAACGCCCTCAGGCTTGTGAAAGGGTGGCAGACGGATGAAAGCCTGGAGCAGCCGGAAACTGCCGGTGTTTCTATCGAATGGTTCGGAAATAGGTTGAATGAAACCCTCGGGGTGATTCAGGATCATTTCTCAAAATATCGCATTTCTGATGCCCTGATGGCAGTTTATAAACTCATCTGGGATGATTTCTGTTCATGGTACCTGGAGATGATCAAACCTGCATACCAGGCGGATATTGACCCTGCCACACTCAAAGCCACGATCGGGTTTTTTGAGGAACTGATGAAAGTCCTTCATCCGTTCATGCCATTTATCACTGAAGAGATCTGGCATCACCTTTCTGAAAGAAAAGATGATGAATGCCTGATGATTTCGGATATTCCGGTGGCGTCTTCGGTTAATAATGAGATCCTTCTTGAGTTTAACTATGTGAGGGAGGTCATTATGGGGATCAGAAAGCTCAGGAAGGAAAAAAATATTCCCAACAGGGAAGAGATCCGCCTGATGATCAAAAAGAATGAAGGAGAAAAAGCCAGAACTTCTTTTGACTGTGTGCTAAAGAAATTATGCAAGATCTCAGCGCTTGACTATACAGATCAGAAAGAAGATGGAGCTGTTTCTTTCATTGTTAAATCCACAGAATTTTTTATTCCCCTGGAAGGCAGCGTTGATGTGGAAGCGGAAATTGAAAAGCTGGAAACAGAGCTGAAATATACCATGGGCTTTCTTTCCGGAGTTGATAAAAAACTCGCTAATGAGCGCTTCGTTAACAATGCTCCTGGGCAGGTAGTGACTAAGGAAAAGCAGAAAAAAGCAGATGCAGAGGCACGGATCAGGGTTATTCAGGAGCAGTTGTCTTCACTCAGAAAATAGGGCTTCATTGTTATCAGAAGTCAGAAGTCAGAAGTCAGAAGTCAGAAGTCAGAAGTCAGAAGACAGAAGACAGAAGTCAGTAGTCAGAAGTCAGTAGTCAGAAGTCAGAAGACAGAATGATGTGGGTTTATTAAACTTCTTCTATCATCTATCGCCTTCATCTATCGCCTTCATCTATCGTCTTCATCCATCACCTTCATCAATCACCTTCATCAATCGCCTTCATCAATCACCTTCATCAATCTTCATTCCCAATCTCCAATCCCCAATTCTTAACCAGAAACGAAGTGCTTATTCAGATATTCGTCTAAATAACACGTATTTTTAATAAAAACTTGCGAATATATAAATATTGTATTATATTTGTGATTGATATTTGCCCGGATACTGAAAGTATTGCCGAATCTTATACTCAGAGGCTGCCAGCAACTAACCTACATCCGGGCATTTTTTATAGACTTTACCTTAATCAAGTCTTATACTAAGCGCAAACCCAGGGATGCTTTCTCATGAAGGCATCCTTTTTGCTTTAGCCTACCGCCCACCGCCCAACACCTCATTGCATAAACACATACTGAATAATATTCGCTCCCATTTTCAGGGCCTTCAGCCTTGTTTCCTCAGAATCTTTATGAACGGCAGCATCTTCCCAGCCATCGCCCAGGTCACACTCATAGGTATAAAAACATACAAGGCGGCCCTCATAGAGCAATCCGAAGCCCTGTGGTGCTTTATCGTCATGCACATGGACTTTCGGAAGCCCCCTGGGGAAAGAGTATTTTTGATGATATATGGGATGGTCAAACGGAAGTTCAACGAAATCCAGCCCGGGAAAGACTTTTTTCATTTGAGGCCTGATAAATTTATCCAGGCCGTAATTATCATCGATATGCAAAAATCCGCCGGATATAAGATAGTCACGCAGGTTTTTTGTTTCCTGTGGCGAAAAGACCACATTTCCGTGGCCGGTCATGTGCACAAAAGGATAATTGAAAATGTCGCGGCTCCCGACCTCAACAGTAGCATAATCCGGAGCCAGCTCAGTGCCGAGGTTTTCATTGCAAAAACGGATCAGGTTGGGCAGCGAAGTGGGATTTGCGTACCAGTCGCCACCACCGTTGTATTTTAATAATGCGATCTGAAGTTGCGCCTGAGCAGGTATATGAAATATCGTAGATAACAGTATTATAAAAATGATCTTTTTCATGCGTTTTAAATTTTAAAAATTTAATAACGAAACGGTATGGCAAGCTACAACTGCTGCAGTCTCAGTTCTGAGCCTGCTTTTTCCAAGACTTACGGTATTAAATCCATGTTCAACTGCCATCTTCACTTCCTCCGGACTAAAATCCCCTTCGGGACCGATCAGGACCACTACATCTTTGCCGGGAGTATAAAGAGACTTTAAGGATGGGTGATCTCCTTCCTCTATGTAGGCGATGTATTTCTCTCCATAAAGATCATTCTTTATAAAATTCTTGAATGACTGAGGTTTATGAAGAACAGGATGATATGCTTTGATCGACTGTTTCATGGCGGAGGTGATGACCTTTTCAAGCCTGTCGTTTCTGACAACTTTCCTTTCAGATCGTTGGCAAAACACTGGGGTGATATCATCAATGCCAATCTCAGTTGCTTTCTCAAGGAACCATTCGTAGCGGTTGATATTTTTAGTTGGTGCCACGGCCAGGTGTATGCGGTAATCTCTTTTCCCGAAATCCTTTAAGGTTTCTACGATCCTCACCTCACATCTTCGTGTGTTGTCGCTGATGAGTTCTGCCTTAAACAAATTGCCCTTTCCGTCGCTAAGCTGTATGTGGTCACCAGCCTTCAGGCGCAGCACCTTTATACAATGCTTTGATTCCTGCTCATTAAGTGTATAGTATTCCCCCAGCAGTTCAGGCGTATAGAATAAATGCATGAATCCTCTGCTTCTTAATGAACGATGATTTTCCTGTTCACATTCATTTCATCCGAAACAAAATGCATGATATACACCCCTTTTTGCAGGGAAGAAGCATCGAAACTCGTGAAGTTTTCATGAATGCCTATCTCCTCTGCATGGATGAGCTGCCCGCGTACATCTGTAACCGACATACGGATATTCTGCTGTCTGGCAGGCAATACGATATTGAAAACTCCATCTGAAGGGTTCGGATAGATGAGTATTTCCTGATCTTCCAGGAAGCGGGTTTCTACTGCTACAGAATTGGAAATAGCTATGTTATCAATATAGAGATTGTTCCCGTAGCGGCCAAAAGTTTCAAAGCGGATCTTAATATTGCTTTGACCGGCCCATGGGGTCAGGTCAAGAAGATTGCAATTAACACCAAAGCCTGTACCACACCAGTCATCTGCAGATACGGGGGCGAAAAAATCTACTGTTGAGGGGCTTGTTTCCAGGTCTTCAAGGAATGCAGAATAGATTCTGGTCCAGGTGTCACCACAGTCATCCGAAACAGAAACAATTAGGGTATCGGCCAGTGAATACCTGCTCGCATAGGCATGCTGGAAAAGCATGCCCACAGTGCTAAAGCCCGTAAAATCAAGTGGCGGGGAGATCAGCATATCTCTTGGGCCAAAGGAATAATAATCAAAGATATTCATCCAGGCCGCCAGGTTGCCGGGAGAGTTTCCTTCAACCTCAGTAATTGCCCAGGTGATATTCATATCCGGATTTTCAACTGTCCATGATGCATCGCTGAACGATCCGCCTTCGAAATCTTCGGTATAAGGCAAAGGCATTCCACCGATCAGGATATAGTCATTTTTTGTAAGATTTCCCTGTCCGTTGGCGTTTTGTGCAATAAGGGTCACGGTATATGAGGCAGACACGTCAAACTGCACGACGGGATTCTGTGAATTATCATTGGTTCCTTCCAGGAAAGTCACATTGTCGGGGCCAAACTGCCATTGCCATGAAATTGGACAGTTGAGGGTCAGGTCGGTAAAACGGACAACAGAAGTTCCGCATGGTGTAAGCTCATCTGCGGAAAAGTCTACTTCAGGAAGGATCTCGTCACTGACAGTGATATACCCTGCAACATAAAGCGAATCTTCTCCCAGCTCATTGTTTACCTTCAGTTTTACAGCAAAAGTTCCGGGTGTGTCGTAGGAGATTCCAACGGGATCTCTGTCAGTTGATGAAGCTGGTGTTGCCCCTTCAAAGGTCCATTCGAAGAAATGTGGTACTCCGCCTGATGCATCGAAGAAATCTATTGGACAATTTGGTGGGATGAGTGTGTCACTGCTTGTGAATCCTGCAGTGGGAGTACCGAACCACATGTCGGAACTCCACAGTCCCCTGCCATAGGTTCCGGCGCGGATGACATCTTCGCCGATACTGTCGGGATGATAGAAAATCTCTATTTCGTTCACGGAGGCATCCGTTGGCAAGCCCTGGTTAAACCATATCCAGTCGCTCATGGAAGCATCTTTGTAAAATACACCGAGGTCAGAACTGATATACAAACCTTCCTGGCTCTTTTTATAAAAAGCAATGGAGGTGAGGTGTACATCCGGAAGGCTGCCCGAGATATCATCCCATGTCAGGCCTTTGTCATAACTTTTATAGATTTTCGAGCCAAGCAGAATATAAACTATATTTTCATCGAATGGATGCGCTTCAATATCTCCGGGGGTAGCATTCTGTGGCAGGAAAGAAGAAAGGCTGTACCAGGTCGGGTTATCACTGAAGGCATTATCCGTGCGAAAGACTTTCTTGTCATAGCGTCCGGCATATAAAATATCGGTGTTGGCCGGTGATTGTTCAAGTACAGCCAAATTATCGCTATTGTTGCCGGCGAGGTCCCATGAGATCCTTTTCCAACTGATCTGGCTGCTGCCTGCTTTCACATTTTCGCAACGCCATACATTTTTATAGCCGATGAACATTATATCAGCATCATATTCATCGAGGATAAAGGGCGTGATCCACGCTCCGGATTCATCAATGCCATATTTTCCATTTTCGGCAACCACCATCTGGTAGTTGTTGTTATGGTAACGGCAAACACTGCCATAATACAGTGATGCATAGCTGAATTGGGATGCTTCAAAGTCGATGATACATTCGAAGCCGTCGCCGCCCCGGGTAAAATCCCATCCATTGCCATTGTAGGTTGATGTTCCGTTATCCTGGTAGCCATTGATGACCAGATCTTTTACCGTGGCACTCTGCCCGATCTTATACACCTGGCTGATGGGCATGCCATCGGTGATCACAGTCCAGTTAGTACCGCCATTGGCTGTCCAGTATATCCCGCCATCATTTCCTGCATATAGCCTTCCGTCAACAGGATTATATTCCATAACATGCAGGTCGGCATGCACTGCCGGCACACCACAATCGCCCCACCAATGAGAACTGATCTGCCAGGTAACTCCTCCGTCAGAGGATTTAAAACAATTGACACCACCTGCAAAAATGATGTTTTCATCGAGTGGGTCGGCAGCGATATCAAGGTCATACCAGGCCTGTCCGCCATCACCTCCTTCACAACCCCAACTCATAATGTTGGGAGAGTTTGACATTTCGGTGAAACTCTCACCGGCATTGCTTGAACGGTAGAGGGCTTTAAATTCATTTCCTCCGGTAACCAGGAAATACACCACCTCCGGGTTGTCCGGGGTGACAGCGATCACGCCACGCGAACCGGTAACAAGTCCGTTTGTGATCATGCTCCAGTTTGATCCCCCGTCGGTGGTTTTATAGAAGTCGCCTCCCTTACATGCAAATATTGTCTCAGGGTCATCTGTTTTGAATACGATCTCTTTATAATTTCCACCGGCCTGTTGTATCCAGGTTTGTGCTGCGTCTGTAGTTTTGTAAATCCCTCCGGTAGAAGCAATATATAAGGTGTTATGGTCTGTCGGATGAATGATCATCCGGCCTACCTTAAGGTTTTCAATGCCTGTGTTCGCATTGGCCCATGTGATCCCGCCGTCGTTGGATTTTAATACACCGATGCCTGCTGCATCTCCTGCGTCCCTGTCGCCGGTTCCCATATAGACTACATCCGGGTCAGTATAATCCACTGCAATAGAGGATACGCCCAGGGTTGGCAGGTTGTCGCAATAGCTGTTCCAGGTAACACCGCCATCATGGGTGATCCACATGCCTCCTGATGGTGCACCGACAAAGATGATATCAGGGTTGGTAGGGTGGAAGGCGAGGGCATTCAGCCTGCCGAGCCCCCTATAGCCTTTGCCGTTGGGGATGAAGAAAGGCCCAAGGTTTTCCCAGTCTCCCGCAGGTGATTTTGATGCAGGATTGTGCTGAATAAATTTTTGATATGCTATCCATATGCGGTTTTCCCGGTAGCGTTCCCCATCAGGTTTTACACGAAACCTCATGCGGTATTCCCAGCGCTTAAACGGTTTAAAACCAGAACCTTTGGTGACCTCTCGGCCTTCCCAATAGGCATTGAAGGCTTTCTGTACTTCGAAGAAATTAACACTTGGGTCTTCCATCATCTCTATCCAATATGGATAATTGGCATAGTCAGGAGTAAGTTGGTTGGCAGTTCCCTGGCCTGCAACATACAGGCTCAGCAGTGCTGCAAAGGCAGTAATGAGGATTGTCTTTTTCATTTTATAAATGTCAAGGATTCAATCTGCAAAGATACGATAATCGATGACGAAAAACTGAAAAATTTAAAGAGACTGTCTCAAATAACCTTAAATATTAGATTTTTGAGACAGCCTCGTTGACTACTAGTCTTCCGTTTTAGCAACTTTCTTCTCAAACTTCTTGAGGGCCACAAGCACCAGCCTGTAACTGATAAAGATCAGTACGGGCCAGGCAATGAGCCATAATATTTCGCTTAGATACATAAGGTTTGTCTTTTCGGATTAATATACATGTGAATCATCTTCCATCTCTTTCGCCGTGATCTTCTTGTTACTGATGGCTTTCCATGCATACCAGATGTAAGCAATTACAAAAGGTATCATCAGAGAAACATAGCTCATGGCAGTGAGTGTATAATGGCTTGATGAAGCGTTTTCTATAGTCAGTGAGCTTTGCAATTCAACATATGAGGGATAGAAAGCCGTATTGTTAAATCCTGCTACAAGGAACAGTGCAAATACTGTAAAAACAGTTCCGATCCCTGCTGCCCAGATGCCTTTGCCATGGCATTTCTCAAAATTCATAAGGGGGCGTATGATCCCCAATAGAACACCCACCACACCAAGCAGGAAGATGATCAGTACCACCGGCATCTGCAAGAAGTTGTTGAGGTACTTATTGGATTCCATAAAGACCTGTTTGGTTTCCGGATTTACGGCATAACCATCCATAAGAAGCAAATTGGCTACAAAGAAAAGGAAAAACACCAGGAAGGGAGCTGCATTGAACACAAGTTGTTTTTTAGCTCTTTTGATGATGTTATCTTCATCAACAGAATTCATAAAGTACAACACGGCAAGTACCCTTGCCAGGAAGAACACTACCAAACCCAGTGATAGGTTTACGAAGGTGGCATACCTTCCGAAGTTAAAGGCCAGTTCCAGCCCGCGGTAAGGTGTTTGCCAATCGACCTGGTTAAGCATGTTGATCTTGAAAGGTGAGCCGGTAAAAAATGTGGCTACTGCTACACCGATCAGTATCGTTCCCAACAGGCCATTTACGAAAAGAAAGCCCTCATAGGTTCTTTTGCCGAGTAAGTTATTGGGTTTTGTCCTGAATTCATATGCCACTGCCTGGATGATGAATGCAAATAGGATCAGCATCCATACCCAGTAAGCTCCTCCGAAGCTTGTAGCATAGAAAAGGGGAAATGAGGCGAAAAAAGCTCCTCCGAAAGTAACGAGTGTTGTAAAGGTAAATTCCCATTTGCGTCCGAGTGCATTCACCAGTATGGTACGTTCCATATCAGTTTTCCCGAGGGAGTATATCAGGGTTTGGCCGCCCTGAACAAACATCAGGAAAACCAGTAAGGCAGCGAGGACGGAAATAATGATCCACCAGTACTGCTGTAATGCTAAATATGATAGTGTTTCAAACATCTTATAGTCCTCCTTCTTCTTTAGGTCCTTTTTTAATTTGAGTAAGCATGATCTTCAATTCGGCAATGAGCAGAATCGTGAAAGTGGCTACAAACATCCAGAAGGTGATTTGTACTGAGCTTTTGTCGATCCTTGTGGCTGCCGCAATGGTTGGCATCAGATCCTGTATCACCCAGGGCTGACGTCCCATCTCAGCCAGCAGCCAACCGGCCTGCTGGGCAATATAAACCAGTGGAATTGCCAGGATTGATAACCATAATAACCATTTCCTTTTTACAATCTTGCCTTTCATGACATTTATAAGAACAAGGATGAATATCAACAGGAAATATCCAGCCAGGATCACCATCACATGGAATGAGTAAAAAGCTACCGGCACATTCGGGATCATGTCGGCAGGGTCGTCAAAATACCCATAGCCGAAATAAGCGAAATAATTATCAAGCCATTCCTTGTCAGCAAATAATGCTTCAAGAGAGTCTGCTTTTGCCAGGAGGGACATCTTCACCATTTCATTGGCTTCGATCTCTTTGGCATCTTTCAAGGCATTCTTGTAATCATACAAGGTTTTGATGGCGATTTTCCCTCTTTCCATCTTTTCAAAATACGACATGATGCCATGTTGCTCATTACCTCTGATGAGGTCTCTGATGCCCGGAACAAAAGCACCGGATTCGAGGAATGCCATATAGGACAGCATATTCGGGATCTCAATGGAGAATGCAAATTGCCTTTCGTTAATGTTGTCTGTGTCAGGATTCACTTTTTCCAAAAAACCAATGGCAACAAGCGGTGCGTTTGTTTGTCCGTCATACAATCCTTCCATGGCGGCTAATTTCATAGGCTGGACACGGGCAATCTGTCTTGCAGATTCATCCCCGGTATGGATGTTCATCAGTGACATGACAAGTCCGAACACCGCCGCAACTACCATACTGCGTTTTGCAAAAAGAATGTGTCTTTTCTTCAACAGGTACCACGCACTGATACCGATCACGAAGATGGCTGCCAGTACGTAGCCGGAAGTAATGGTATGCAGGAATTTATTAACGGCGACAGGGGAGAAGAGCACTTCCCAGAAATCCTCCATTTCATTTCTTGCTGTTGCAGGATTGAATCGCATACCGACCGGGCTTTGCATCCAGGCATTTGCAACCAGGATCCACAAGGCGGAAAGACTTGCGCCAAAGGCAACGAGCCATGTTGAGAGCAGGTGGAATTTCTTGCTCACCTTGTTCCATCCGAAAAACATGACCGCGATAAAGGTGGATTCCAGAAAGAAAGCCATAATTCCTTCTATGGCCAGAGGTGCTCCGAAGATATCACCCACAAACCAGGAATAGTTCGACCAGTTGGTGCCGAATTGAAATTCCAGAATAATACCGGTGGCCACCCCGATGGCAAAGTTGATCCCAAATAATATCATCCAGAATTTGGTGATCCTCTTCCATTCAGGGTTCCCTGTTTTTACATAAATCGACTCCATTATAGCAATAATGAAAGCCAGGCCTAAGGTGAGCGGTACAAAGATCCAGTGATACATTGCTGTCACTGCAAATTGTAGTCGCGACCAATCAACCAATGCATAATCAATTTCCATCATATTATGAGGTTTTGGTTAGTTGTTCAATCACATGATTGCTTCGCTCCTCATCGGAGTCGAAATTGTTGTTTAAAAAATTTGGGAAAAAGAAAAACTTCAGAATGAAGAACATGATAAAGAGCTTGATCAGGATGATGATCCAAAGCCTCTTCCCGACAGGACTAAGATTCCTGAAGCCGGTGTAATAAAAGTTAAAAACTCTGACAAAGATGTTTTTCTTCAAAACGCGATTGTTAGAATTTTCAAATGTATATAAAAAAATTTATGCAATTAGTTACTTAATTGTAAAAATTTTCAACAAAAGTCAATGAGACTAAATTATCAAGAACGAAGTGAATTGAAAATTCAAAGCCGAATTAATCCCCTCAAGGACTCGGGGGATCTCCGGGTTATATGAGACAGACTTGATTCATTTTTCACAGTCATTTGACACAAGTGGCTGCAAAGTGTACAATAAGTGGAAAATTCATTTATTTCTTTATGGCTCTGGATTTTTTTCGACTTGTTCAATGATTTTATTCTCCATTGGCATGATTTCATAATCACTTACGCCATAGCCTTTATCCTCAATGGCAGCCGTAAATTCTTCGATGCTGACGATTGCCGGATCATACTTGACTTTGGCTTGTTCTTCGGTGAATGATGCTCTGGCATCCTGTACGCCTTCCAGTGCGCTAAGAGCATCTGAGATTGTTTTTTCGCATCCTTCACAATGCATTCCGCTAACATTTATAACAACTATCTCGATAGTTGCAACTTTTTCTGTTGATTCATTATTGTCAGTGCTTGCTTGCTCAGTTTGCGGGGAATTACACGCTGCTGCTAAAAAGAGAATGATAAGAATTGATGATAAATACTTCATGTTGGTAGATTTAGTTTGTGGGAAGCAAATTTACAAAACTATCGATGAAAATGCTAATCACCAACTTCCGCCGGCACCACCACCACCGAAGCTGCCGCCACCAAATCCACCAAAGCTGCTACCTCCGGAGGATCCACCCCAGCTGCCACTGCTTCCGCCGCTACCAAACCAAAAAGCTGTCCAGGGTGACATGGTTCGGCGGCTGCCTATGGTGCAGGAGCGCCTGGAAAGCCAGACGATGATGAAGAAAAGTATAAAGAAAATTATCAGGGGTGAGAATTCCCACAGTGCATGTCTGGGACTGCCGGAATATTCGTCTGAAGAGTATTCTCCTGCTGCCAGCTCCATAAGTACAGTTGTTGCTTTATCAATGCCACTGAAGTAATCATTGTTCTTAAAAGAGGGGATCATCTCAAAATCCACGATCTGTCCCGCGGTGATATCAGGGATTGCACCTCCTAGCCCATGTCCGACAGAGATCCAGGCAAGGCCCCTGTTGTTGCCAATTTTAGGTTTGATCACCACCACGATACCGTTGTCCATGTCTGCCTGTCCAACACCCCACTTATCACCGATCCTGTCGGCAAATTCAGATATGCCATAGCCATACAGGTCATTGGTCAGTATGACCAGGATCTGGTTTGAGGTCGTATCATTAAACCTGACCAGTTTGTTTTCGAGGGCTGTTTTCTCAGAGGATGACAAAATTCCTGAATAGTCAACCAGCAGGCGGGGAGGCGTTGGCCTGTCGGGGATATCCTGAGCCTGAATGAACGAAAACCCAATGATCAGGATGAACCCGGTAATGAAGGATTTTAGCAAGGACATTTTATATTATTTATGAGCGATTTATTCTTACTCAGTGTATGGCTATTTACTCCCGAAGGAGATCTCATCCGGAAGCTCATTTACATCATCTGTCTGATAAGGGAAATGCTTTTTCAGATGCATACCTGTTTGGGTGATCCCGTCTACAAGTCCATCAGTGAAATTTCCTTCACGGAATGCATTCAGCATGTCCACTTTAAGTTGTTCCCAGAAATCATCCGGTACCACCTTGTTGATGCCCTCGTCACCAATGATAGCAAACTTACGGTTTTTCACCGCGAGGTATAAAAGTACACCATTGCGAAGTTCGGTTTCATGTATTTTTAACTTTTTGAAGACCTTCAAAGCCTTTTCCATGACATCCCCCTGGCAAACAGAGTCGATATGCACCCTGATCTCGCCGGATGTATCGAGTTCTGCATTCATAATGGCCTGCTTAATATCTTCACGCTGCTCCCGCGAAAAGAAATCCTTGGCTGATTTTAACATATATGGCAGTATTTATTCGTTAAGGTAATCTCCTACATCGGGCACTTCCTCAGTTCCTTCTTTTGCTTCAAAATATGCTTTGGCTTCAAAGCCAAACCATGATGCCAGCATACGCGGGAAAAACTTCCTGATATAGGTATTGTACGCCCGTGTGTCTTCGTTGAACTTCCGTCTGGCGTTGCTTATGCGATTTTCTGTACCTTCAAGCTGCCGCTGCAGGTCCAGGTAATTCTGGTTGGCCTTCAGCTCAGGGTATTTTTCTACCACCACCAATAACTTTGAAAGCGCGCTGCTCAACCCTTCCTGTGCCTGTTGAAATTGCTGTATGCTGGCTGCATTGAGGTTTGCAGGATCAATGGTCACTGAAGTGGCTTTGGCACGTGCTTCCACAACCTCCGTTAAGGTTTCCTGTTCATACTCTGCATAGG
>JAIOSQ010000284.1 GCA_021107535.1 Bacteroidales bacterium
GCCATCGAGGATAGAGAATTGTGTATGTACATGCAGATGTGTAAACTCGGGCATTTTTCGGGAAAGAATTATGATAAATCCAGAAAACTAAAATGCAAAATTAGACAAAAAAGAGGGTGCATTCAGGAATTGTTAATAAAATTTTTAAAAACTTACCTTATGTTTATTCAGCGTGTTAATCCTTGTTACACAGAGCTATAATAAATATAAATTAATGTATACTACTGATAGAATGGAGCATACAGAGGGGGGATCACATAAGCTTATGATGGACAGGAAAGGAAGAATAATTTTTCTTTAATGGCATGGCTTTTAAGCAATTCCTGAAAGATTATATCTTTGCATAAAAATCGCATGGAATTCACGAGAGAAAATAAGATTGAAGCCATTGCCGACCTCAACAGGATATTTGCAGTTCATTTAAACATCGATGACATCCCCCCGGATGAAAGCCGTGAGGGTATCCTGAAGTTGATCCAGCAAACCGACGAAGATATTTTCAGCATTCTGGCCTCTTTTAATAATGACTGGTTGGCCTGGGATTATGTGAGAAGTGATACAGAGCTCAGGATAAAAGTTGAAGATGTGTGGAAAATGGAAGTTGACCGGCACCAGGAGGCTTTTGAGGTAAGCAAAAAGTCCGTTGTGGATCTGGCCAGGAACAGAAATATCGACCTTGAGCCCGTCATGCTCAGGATCAAGTGGCTCTAAAATATTTAGAACAAATTCTTTTTTATTCCAAAAAATATCCGGATATTTGCACCCCCAAAAAAGTGAATTTTTAATTAAATAATTATAATTTAAGTTTTTATGCCAACAAAAATCAGATTGCAAAGACGAGGTAAAAAAGCCAGGCCTTTTTACCATATCGTCGTAGCGGATGGTCGAGCACCACGGGATGGAAAATTTATTGAAAAGATTGGCACCTACAATCCGATCACCAATCCGGCCGACATCCAGCTTAATTTTGACAGAGCCCTTTACTGGCTCCAGACAGGCGCACAGCCTACCGACACCGTAAGGGACCTCCTTTCTTATAAAGGTGTAATCTATAAAAATCACCTGCTGACAGGTGTCAAAAAAGGAGCACTTACAGAAGAGCAGGCCGAAGCCAAATTCCAGGCATGGTTGAGTGAAAAAGAAGCAAAAATCGAGAATGCGAAGAAAGATGCAGAACTCAGCCTGAAAGATACACGTAAGAAAGCTTTGGAAGTAGAAAAGCTGGTGAAAGAAAATCGCGCAAAAGAAATCGCTTCAAAACGTGCTGCTGCAGTTGAAAAAGCAGTTGAAGCTGTTAAGGAAGAGGTGAAGGCCGAAGAGGGGAAGGCCGAAGAGGGGAAGACCGAAGAGGGGAAGACCGAAGAGGGGAAGACCGAAGAACTGAAAGAAGATGCTAAAGAAGAAACTAAGGAAGAAGTGAAGGCTGAAGAACCAAAGAAAGAAGAGCCGAAAGAAGAAGCCAAGGAAGAAGTGAAGGCTGAAGAACCAAAGAAAGAAGAGCCGAAAGAAGAAGCCAAGGAAGAAGTGAAGAAGGAAGAAAAAGAAAAGAAGTAGGCATTCTTAGCTTATGATATGATATGGAAAGCCGGGGCACATACCCCGGTTTTTTTATGCCAACAGTTTTCTGAGATAAAAAATACTTGACAATTATAAATACATGCGGTATTTTTGACTGCAGCCTATGTATAATTTATTATTAGAAAAAGATCAGTATTTCTGCCTGGGAAGGATCATTAAAACAAATGGTTACCGTGGCAAACTGGTATTTCTGCTTGAAACGGATGATCCCACAGCCTTTGATCATCTCGATATGGTCTTTATTGATATTGAGAATTCCCTTGTCCCCTGGTTTATCCAGGCTTTTGATCTCATTAATGATCAGGCAATCGTAAAACTTGAAGATATTGACACGCTCGAAATTGCCCGTACTTTTGTGAAACGGGATATCTATCTCCCAATTGATAAACTCAAACCCCTGAAAGGGAATAAATTTTATTTTCATGAGGTGATCGGGTATAAAGTTCTGGATATAAATTATGGAGAAATAGGGAAAGTAGCGGAGATCCTTGACCGTCCGGAACAAGAAATCATAAGGATCTTATTCAATGAAAAAGAAATACTGGTACCCCTATCTGATGCAATGATCAGTAAGGTGGATAAGAAGAAAAAAATCTTATATCTACAGACACCACCGGGTTTGATCGACCTTTACCTCGAATAAGCATGGGTTTCCAATTCAGACAATTTTCAATTGAGGATGATCACTCCAGCATGAAAGTTGGGACAGATGCCGTATTGCTCGGTGCCTGGGCCAGTGGTAATAAGCCTTCAAACATCCTTGAAGCCGGAACCGGATGCGGCCTGATCTCGCTGATGATGGCACAGCGATTTCCCCGGGCCAAAATTCTGGCAATTGATATTCATACACCTTCCATAGTCCAGGCGAAGGAGAATTTTGCAAGATCACCCTGGCCTGAAAGGATATCCGCAAAGGAAATCTCTTTTCAGGAAATGGCAAAAAGACAAACTGAAAAATTTGACCTGATCATCAGCAATCCACCATATTTCATCGACTCATTAAAGCCTCCTGATCCGGACAAACATCTCGCAAAACATACAAGCAGTCTGTCATACGCTGAGTTGGCCGAAGGAGCATTCCAACTTCTGCAAAAGCATGGGAAATTTTCCATCATACTCCCATTTGCCAACCAGCTTTCATTTGATGCCTGTGCCTCCTCAGCAACTTTGTTCAAAACAAAGCAGTTAAACATCATCCCCGTGACAGGGAAAAAGCCCAACAGGGTGTTATCAGAGTGGGGGCTTTCCCCATCGGATCTTCTTGTTGAAAACCTCCGCATCAGGGAGGATGCCAAAATGTATTCGCCGGAATATCAAAAACTCACCCTTGATTTCTATCTGGCATTGTAATTGTATTATTTTTCATCTAACAAAGATCCTTTTAGAATGAATTCTTACAATGCCTACCTGAAAATCCTGCCAATACTCCTTTTCATCGGCTTCACATTACTTATTGTCAATGCAAACGCACAAAAAGTCTTTTCCTGTAATCACAGTTATGAGGCAGATGTCAAAGTCTTTGTTGCCAAACACACTTATGAAGCCGACCTCCTGGTTTATAAAGTCAGTCATTCCTATGAAGCAGGGCTAAATGACGGAAAATGGTTTTTTGTCAAGCACAGTTACGAGGCAGAAAAAATCATTTATTTTGTAGATCATGAATACGAAGCCGACCTGGTGATTTGTTTTGTTGATCATAGCTATGAAGCCGGGTGGCGGGAGAATGAAAAGAAATACCTGATGTATTAATTGGGCGGTGGGTGATGGGCGGTGGGCATAAGTAATAAGACCTGTGGGTGATATATGCTCTGATTATCAAGAAAAATTCCTAACTTTCCAGCATGAAAAAGTATCTTTTGGAAATTGCCGTTTTCCTCTGCGGTGCTATTGTGATGGTATATGAGATCGTTGGTTCCCGGATGGTGGCTCCTCATTTTGGCACTTCTATTTTTGTCTGGACAAGCCTGATCGGCATCATCCTGGCCAGCCTCAGTATCGGTTACTGGCTGGGTGGAAAAATTGCTGATAAAAAACCGACTTATGCAAACCTGGCATGGATCATACTGTTTGCGGCTATTCTCATCGGTTTCACAACATTCATAAAAGAGGACGTACTCGGCTTCATCCTCTATTTGTTTGATGGAATGATCATGAGAACACTTTGGGGAACCATCATTTTATTTGCCCCTGCAAGCATACTCATGGGAATGGTTTCACCCTATGCAGTGCGTCTCAAACTTAAAAACATCAACACTTCCGGTTCTACCGTAGGCAATCTGTATGCCATTTCAACCGTGGGGAGTATATTCGGAACATTCTTAAGCGGCTTTTTCCTGATCCCTTACCTTGGAACAACAAACATCCTTTACCTGATCTCTGCAATTCTGGTGCTTGTCTCCCTGAGCCTGTATTTCAACTTCAGAAAAAAAGCCAATATTTTGGTGTCGGTACTGGTCCTGGCAGGAGCCGGCTTGGGTGCATACGCATTCCATAGCGAAGATAAAAGCATGATTGAAGTGGATACACGCTATAACCACGTGCAGATATTCGATATGAACTACTGGATCAGTGGTGAGCCCATCAAGGTCATGAAAGTTAATGATGAATACAGTTCAGCCATGTTTCCCGACAATGATTCACTGGTCTATGAATATTCGTGGTTCTACCGGCTGGCCGAGCATTTCAAGCCTGATTTCAGCCGAACGCTGATCCTGGGAGGTGCAGCATATTCCTACCCTAAATTTTACCTTTTGAAATATCCGCATGCAAGCATCGATGTTGTGGAAATTGATCCCGGCCTCACCGAGCTTGCGAAAGAACATTTCCGCCTGAAGGAGAATCCCCGGATGCGTATCTTTCATGAAGATGGGCGCACTTATCTGAATAAGAGTGCAGAAAAATATGATGTGATCCTTGGCGATGCCTACAAGTCATTGCTTGCAATTCCTTTCCAGTTAACCACGAAGGAAGCTATTCAACTGAAATACGATATGCTGACAGAAGACGGCATTGTGATAGAAAACCTGATCGCCTCCATCGAAGGCCCTGCCAGCGAATTCATGAAAGCTGAGTATGCCACATACAAAGAAGTGTTTCCACAACTTTACTTTTTTGCCTGCCACGATCCGGATGACCTGGAATTACTCCAGAGCATCAGCATGATCGCCCTCAAATCAGACAAGATCCCGGAATTTCACAATGCTGATCCCGAGTTGAACGATTATCTCCTTCACAGAATCTATCCGGATTTTTCTTCCGATACCATGATCCTGACAGATGATTTTGCACCGGTAGAGTATTTTGCTTTGAAAGCTCTTTAAAAGTGTTAGGTGTTAGGTGTTGAAATCAGATACCAGAAACAGTAGTGTCCGGGGAAATTTAGATTGAATTGCTGAAAGACGCAATGGCGTTCACTTTTGCGACATCTGAGTAAAAGAGGGCTTAGGGGAGCATTCCAGGGAGGATGCCCCTCGACTTCCGCTCGGGGTGACAATTTATTAGGCTAAAAACTAAGAAGGGCGCGGCGCCAAGCTTAAGTTTTTTATTTGCTACTTTGTCAGAGCGCCGCGCCCTTCTTCCCAAAAACAGACCAAGAATTGTCATCGCGAGCGGAGTCGAGCGACACATATACAAATGAATAAAACTTAGCAGATAAGCA
>JAIOSQ010000312.1 GCA_021107535.1 Bacteroidales bacterium
AGGATATTGAAGATGTTGCTTCCAAGGATATTGCTTATGGCCAGGTCCGTATTTTTGTGAATGGATGAAAAAATATTTACGGCAAACTCGGGCATACTGGTACCGAATGCCACCACTGTCATCCCAATGATCAGCGAAGAGATCTTAAGTTTGTTTGCTATGGAAGAAGCACCGTCCACCAGGATGTTGGCACCGATTACGGCTATAAGGATACCACCGATGAGCATGAGAAGGTCGAGAAGAATGGCCATGAGTTAGCTTTTGGATGATTGGGTAAACTTAGTAATTTGGGAGCTAATTTCAAAACTTAGGAAGCAGTATTAAGTTCCGAGTGCCTAGTGCCGAGTGCCTAGTGCCAATCTGGAGTGAATAGTGTAAAATTTCTGATATCTGATATCTGGTATCTGACTTCAACAGGAGTGAAGTTCGACTTATCCATACTTAACCAACGCTTTCCTCTTCCACCTCCCGGTTTTATAATAGATAAATGACAACAGAGCACCAGTCAGCCAGGCCATCGGGATGCCCCACCAGATCCCTGTTACCCCCATATCCAGGGATAGGTAATAGCATAAAGGTATCCTTACCACCCACAGGGCAATGAAGGTGATCAGCATCGGGATGATGGTGTCGCCGGCACCGCGCATCACCCCTCCAATGGTGAACATGGCAGTAAAGACCACATAAAACGGACTGATAATGAAAAGGTATTCCTTCCCAAGTTCAACAACAACAGGATCGTCGGTGAACAGGCGCATCAAAGGCCCGGCCAGGAAGTAGGCAATAGCTGAGATGGTAAATGCAAATGCAGAGGTCATCAGTATTGTGGATATCAATCCGGTACGTATGCGCTCAGGCTTGTTTGCCCCCAGATTCTGGCCGACAAATGTCGACAGGGCGGCGGCAAAGTTCATGGCGGGCATGGCAGCAAAAGAGTCGATCCGGAATACCACTGAATAGGCAGCAACGGAATTGGTGCCAAATGGATTTACCAGCCAGTACATCACCATCATGCTGAGGGCAACAAAGGCTTGTTGCAGTCCGATTGGCAGTCCTATCCTGAGATTTTGCCTGAATAATTCCCTGTCAAAAACCATCTTCCGCCAGGAAAGGTTTATGATCTCATGTGTCCGGTTCAGGTAGATGATGGCAGTAATGAAAGCACCTCCCTGTGCAACGATGGTTGCAATGGCCGCACCTTCAATCCCCCATTTGAATACCACTACGAAAAGCAGGTCGAGCCCGATGTTCATCAGGGTAGCGATAATCATAAAGAACAAGGGCGTTTTGGAATCACCCAATCCGCGGAGAATGGCAGAGGTGGCATTAAATCCGAAAAACAGCACCAGCCCTGAAAGATAAATATCAAGATAAGTATCGGCCTGAGGGAGCACATCGTCCGGTAATCCTATCAACCTGAAAATATCTGTGCTAAAATAAATGCCAAGAAAACTGACAAAGAGGGATGCAAAGAAGATGAAAATATAAAGTGTGTCGATGGCCCGCCTGACCTTCTCGTAATCTTTGGCTCCAAAAAACTGAGAGATGATCACGGTCGAACCTATCGCAATCCCTATGATGAAGGAAATGAGTGTGAAAATGATAGGGAATGATGATCCAACGGCAGCAAGGGCTTCTACTCCTATAAACTTTCCGACAATGATACTGTCCACAACATTATACAACTGTTGGAACATGTTTCCCAATAACATGGGAGTGGCAAACCGAAAAATCAGCCTGCCTTCATTACCTACACTTAAATCTTTCATTTATGGGATTTAATCATCGGGCGCGAGGCCCGTATTGACGTCCGCCCACCAAAACTAATAAAATCTGCCGAACAGTTGCATAATTTAGCTGCTACAAAAACAAAGAAAGCCTATTTTTGTTCCCTATTACGATTATGAAGCTTTATCATCCGAAGAAATATTCGCTTCCAAGCCTGGTGCTGTTTTTCCTGTTCCTTTCATTATTTGCCAGGGGACAGCAAGAATACCCCATGGATTATTTTCGCTCCCCTGTAGATTTCAGGATTTTGCTTTCAGGGACATTTGGTGAGCTTAGAGCGGGACATTTTCATTCGGGAATGGATATTAAAACAGGAGGTGTTTCCGGGAAAAATATTTACGCGGTTGCGGATGGTTATATATCCAGAATAAAGGTGTCAGCTACCGGATTTGGCAAGACTTTATATATCACCCACCCGAACGGATTTGTGTCGGTTTATGCCCATCTCAGCAGATTTGATGACAGGATAGCATCATGGGTGAAGCAAAAACATTATGAATATGAATCTTTTGAGCTGAATATCTTCCCGCCCAGGGAAACCTTTCCGGTAGAAAAAGGTGAAGTGATTGCCTTCTCGGGCAATACAGGTGGCTCCAACGGACCGCACCTGCATTTTGAAATGCGCCTGGAAAGTACGCAGACACCGGTAAATCCATTGCTTTTTGGCTTTGAGGTAAAGGATTATATCAGGCCGGAAATCAACTGGCTGAAAGTGATCCCTGCAGGCCCCGGCTCATTGGTCGATGGCAAAGCTGAAGCAAAAGTATACCGTATTGATGGCTGGGGGGCAGAGCACAGGATCAAAAACCATGACACCATCACAGTTTCAGGCGATTTTTCACTGGCGGTCAACACCATCGATAAGCTGAACGATGCCAACAACAAAAACGGCGTTTACTCGATTACACTCTATGCCGATGGAGAACAGGTCTATTACCACGACCTGGAGACAATTGATTTTATAGAAACACGCTACATTAACAGCTTTATCGATTATGGAGAATATGTTGAAAACAAAAGGCGGTACCAGCGTACCGAGATAGATCCAAACAATAAACTGAGCATATATGCTGAGGTTGAGAATATGGGGATACTCAGTTTTACAGATTCTTCATTGCATCGTTTGGAGTATGTCATTGTCGATTTCGCAGGGAATGTTTCAAAGCTGCCCATTATCATACAAAGTATAGCTGGAATAAACTCCACCCATAAAGGAAATATTCCTGAAGAAACAGTTCATTTTAGCATTGATCAGCTGAACAGTTTTTCAGCAGAAAATATTGAGATCAGTCTGCCAGGCAGCTGTTTATACAGAGATTTATGCTTTGAATATGAACATGCTGCTATACCGGATGGAGGCTTTTCCCGTGTGCATCGTATCCATAACGACAGGACAGCGGTGCATAAATATTTTACGGTGAAAGTAGTCCCTGATTCCTTAGCTGTTGACACGGATAAACTCCTGCTGGCACGTATTACAGATAAAGGTGATTATATTTCCTATGGTGGCAAATGGGAAGATGGAGGCCTGAAGGCAAGCATACGTTCATTCGGCAATTATGTCATCCTCATCGATACCCTCCCTCCGGAAGTCAGCTCAGTGAATATTTCATCCGGGCAGATAAAAGCTGACAGGAAAACTTTAAAAGTTAAGATAAAAGACGATCAGTCCGGCATTAAACGCTTCCGTGCTACACTGAACGGCGACTGGCTGCTGATGGAATACGATGCAAAGAAGAACCTACTCATATATAATATTGATGAACGCCTGAAAAAAGGTGAGAACGAGTTCCGACTGGAAGTTACGGATCAGCGGGGTAATCGCACGGTTTTTGAGAAAGTGCTGGAGAGAGGAGACTGAGAGAGTCAGAGACCAGCATCCAGTATCCAGTATCCAGCATCCAGTATCCAGCATCTAGTATCCAGCTGCTTATCTGATCAACACAACGCTTCCTTTAATAGTTTTTCTTTCCTCTGGAACATCCACAGCCATGCTTTCATAAGATGCAATCCAAACATAAACACCTACAGGGCAGGGTTTCCCTTTGAATTCTCCATTCCATCCCTGGTAGAGGTCATTGCTTTCGAATATCAGGCTTCCCCAGCGGTCATAAACATACATGCTGAAGCTTGAAATGTTTTCGCCTTTAAGTTCGAAGATGTCATTTTTCCCGTCTGCATTCGGAGTAAAGGCATTGGGAGCTGCAATGGCTGCATTACAGTTATAGGTGGATATGAGGATGGTGTCACTCATTACACCACAGGGATTGGAAACCCGCAGCCAGTATTCACCGCTATCTGATACAGTCAATGTGCTTCTATTACTGTAATCGTTCCAGAGGTAATTATTATGGAGGCTGTCGATACCGGGATCCAGCGTGATTTCAAGGCCCAGGCAAAAGAGGGTATCATTACCTAATGAAAACACCGGTGCAGTGAGGCTGTTAACGTAAATACTGTCGGTAAAAGAGCAGCCATATGAGTCAGTAACTCTCAGCCAGAAAGTACCTTCGGTATGAGTTTGGTAATAGGGTTGGTTGCTGCCGTCCTGCCATTCATAAGTATCATAAGTTCCGGAGGGAAGGAGATCAATGATCTGATCAGGACAAATGATCGTATCTTCCGGCAGGAAATGGCCGGGATCAGGTGTTGCACTGATCGTGATCTGATCATAAATCTCAGTACAGCCCGATTCTCCCTGTATGCTGTAAGTGCCCGGGCCAACTCTGCGGATAGGCTCAATGGAATCGTTTTCCCAATGCAGTTCAATCAAATCACAGATGTTGCTGATATCAAGGGTTATGGAATCATATGAGCAAATGGTGGTGTCAGGGCCAAGATTTATAATGGCTTCCACAGCAATTACACTGACATCATCAACATAATATGATGCAATCGAGGTTTGCCATGAGCTGAAAGTCTCAATGGTGAGATCAACAGCGTGCAAAAAATTCCCAATGGTAATATACTTTTCGCCTCCCTGGGCTACATATGTCCCATGGATCTTCGTCCAGCCTTCTTTATCGTCAATGACATGGCCTAAAGGATTCGCGACATGCACATCCCCGGTGATCTCAATAATGTTATCCAACGTCTGGATCAGGGGATTCACAGAAAATTGTGCTCCCATCCCGTCTATGGAATAATAACTATCGTCGGCACATGATACATAAAAGGAAACCACGTAGGATTTTCCTTCCTGCAATTCGCAGGCCAGCTCTGTTTGCAGGTATTCACTGAAATTTCCCTGCGATGGATAATATGATATAATGTGAGCGTAGGCCACTCCTGATCTGGCTTCCTGGTTGCCCCACTGGTTTATCGGTACACTGTAGTTCCCGTTATTGCATACATGAAGGTAGTCGGTAGTGCCTTCCCCGGGTGATACCCAGAATCTGCACCTGCTGATCTGTCCATGATATGTAGGGCATCCATTATTCTGCTCCAGTTCACAATTGCGTACCAGGTTCTGCCCGAACGCAAAGCTTGCCGATAACATTGGGATTAGAAACAATGTTTTAAGGATATGCCAAGACGAGTGCATAAAAATTATTCTTTGAGACAAATGTATGTACAATTAGTAATTCTGTCAATAGGGAATCAGTGTACGGTAATGATAGATAAGATAAAGGGAAAATGGGGTAAACAGCTACCGGCTGATGGCTAAGGGAAGTTTGGGTGTGAAGGTGTTGATTTTTACCCACCCCCTGTCCCCCTCCCTACGAGTAGGTGAGGGGGAACGCTTTATGATATCGTTCAATCGTAAATTCTCCCCTCCCTGCCAGCAGGGAGGGGCCGGGGGTGGGTAACAAAGATTGCAGATAGAAGATTGAAGAAGTAAATACTCAGAGATTCAACAAAGTCGCCTCATACAGGAAGTAATCAGACAGGGCCTTACGTGTATAGTTTGTAAGGCGCTTGGTGACCCCGATGGTGGAGCTTTCGCAGCTCAGAAAATGTTGTATTTCATGCAGGCATCTTTGTTGAAAGTTTTCATGGGGGAAGGCCTTGTTTACCAGGCCGAGGCTCAATGCTTCCTGTACACTGAATTCACTCCTGAACTGGATTTCCAGTGCCCTTGAATGATGGATGTACTGGGAAAGGAAGAATGGAAGGGCCCCGGAAGGATGGAGGCCGTATTTATTGTGGGCCATGATAAAACGTGTGTCTTCTGTTACAAAACGAATATCCATGCTCAGGGCAGCTCCGATAAAAGGGGTCACAATATCGCCGCATATTCCGGCAAAGCATAGTTTTCTGTATTCTGATATAACTTTGATGAGCTTATTCAGGATGTTAATCTCTCTGAAGCGAATGTCCTTTTTTCTGAACTCAGGTGTGCCCTTGCCTGTGGTTTTATCCTTCGGGACCATGATCCCGCTGATAAATTCATCATAGACTTCCTCGCTGTATATCCCAGTTTCGTTGATGAAAAACAAAGCCTTGATTTCCTGTGTGCCTTCTGTTTCCCTGATGTGATCAATAAGAATGTTGCTCTCATTGATGTCGGTAACCAGGTCAAATACACCTGATTTGAAGGTAATAACAGCAATATTGTCTTCGATGCTGCTTTCGAACGAATTTCTCTTAATGTTATCTATCATGGTATTGTTATTATTAAAGAACTCCAAAATCCAAAATTCAAAAAAACTTAAAACTCAAAACTCAAAATTTAAAACTCTCTTCTGAGTAATCCGAATCGGAGCAGATCCCTATATTCACCATTAATGAATTTTGCTTTTCTGAGCCGGCCTTCTGCAGTGAATCCCGCTTTATCAACCAGCTTTAGCGAGGCCAGGTTCCCATCAATCACTTCAGCTTCAAGTCTGTATAAGTTCAATCGCTTAAAGGCATATTCAATGATCGCTTGCAATGC
>JAIOSQ010000122.1 GCA_021107535.1 Bacteroidales bacterium
ATTGAATATTTTTCGTTTGTAAATATACGCAATAAATTCCCCGGTTTTATTATCTCCGGCTTATATTGGCTTTGCCAAACTGGTAAACCCGATATTACGCCTCATGAGCCTGCATATTCACATTAATGTTATTCCTTCTATATATTTATACTTAAAAAGGAATAATGTCCCCCTTTTTTTTCGACGGAGAGTAAAATTCCTTTAAAATGTTCCGCTTTGAGTTTACAATAATTGCAAGCGGTTGGCATCCTGCCTTATGAAAATAAAAAGCAGGATGGTAAAAGCCCATAGAGATGAACCGCCATAACTGATAAACGGAAGGGGAATGCCAATAACAGGAAGCAGACCTATGGTCATGCCTATATTTACAGTAAAATGGAAGAAAATGATGGAAGCAACACCATATCCATAGATCCTGCTGAAATCAGATCGCTGACGTTCGGCAAGTCGGATCAAGCGAAGCAATAAACCAACAAAAAGGCCGATCACTACAAGAGATCCGATATATCCCCATTCTTCTCCTATTGTACAGAAGATAAAATCAGTATCCTGTTCAGGGACAAAATCATATTTTGTCTGTGTACCCTTTAGAAATCCCTTTCCGATAAGACCTCCTGATCCAATTGCTATTTTAGATTGATGCACATTGTATCCGGCACCCCTCAAATCAAGCTCTTTTCCCAACAAAACATTGATTCGCTTTTTCTGATGAGATTCCAGTACATTTTCAAAAGTGTAGTCGACAGAATAAACAAAACCAATTGATATGATCAGCAG
Source organism: Bacteroidales bacterium (assembly GCA_021107535.1). Classification (GTDB taxonomy): domain Bacteria; phylum Bacteroidota; class Bacteroidia; order Bacteroidales; family B18-G4; genus B18-G4. Next base: position 778 of record JAIOSQ010000122.1, read on the forward strand.
CCCGGCAAGGATAATAATATTTTTCCTGTTTCTTCTCATAAAATAGAAAAGCAGCGCCGCCATCAGGATAAGAAATGCAATAATAATGAGTTTAACGATCAGTAATGTAAGGATGAACAGCAGGGCAATAGCAAAACCAACGATCAGGATATTGCCAGTAAGGCCTTCACGAAAAAGAACCAGTATTAATGCTGAGTATACCAGGGCTGATCCGGTATCGTTCTGTAGTAAAACAAGACTTGCAGGCAGAAGGATAATGAAAGACGCAATAAGTTTAGTTTTAAACTTTGACAATGAAACATTGAATGTGCTCAGGTATTTTGCCAGGGCCAGGCATGTAGCAAATTTCGCAAACTCGGCAGGCTGGGAACCATGACTTGGAACCAGAGATCTCGGTACCGAACACAAGGACTCCTAAAAGTAATAATATGCCCAGGCCATAAATGACGTAAGCAAATGCTATAAAAAAACCGGCATCTATAATTATAATAATTAACGCAATGACAATTGCAGCAAAAATCCAGATCAATTGCTTCCCATAGCGCTGTGAAAAATCCAATATGCTGCTATGCTCATCGTTGAAAACGGCCGCATAAATATTTATCCAACCGATAAATGCCAGTAGCAGGAACAATAAAACTGTAACCAAGTCAATGTTTTGTAATATGCCCTGTCTTTCTCTCACTCGTCACTTATTAAGTTACTGTTTATCATTCTTTCTTCAATCCATGTACGTTTTACTTCTCCAAGCAGGTATTTCTCGATCAGCAAGGTAGCAATAGGTACTGCCCAGGAAGAACCATAACCGGCATTTTCCACAATTACCGATAAAGCAATTTTAGGATCATCAATCGGAGCAAATGCAATGAACATAGAATGATCTTTCCCGTGCGGATTCTCCACAGTTCCGGTTTTCCCACAGATATACACCGAATCAAGTTTATACCATCTTGCAGTACCATGCTCACCCTCAAAGACATCCAACATGGCCTTACGAATAAAATCAAAATGTTTTGCATCGATACTGGTATATTGCTTTTGTATGAAATCGTCATAGGGATTTTCTTCATTGCCAATCGACTTTAATATATGAGGATGGAAATAATAACCCTTGTTGGCAATGATAACAGAAAGATTGGCCAATTGAAGCGGAGTAAATAAGATCTCACCCTGCCCGATAGCCAGTGAACGGATCGTTAAAGCCCGCCAATGCCCTTTTGTGTATATATTGTCATAATAAGAAGAAGATGGTATATTCCCTTTTAGTTCAAAAGGGATGTCGGTATTGAAACGTTTACCAAAACCAAAACTCATCACATGATCACGCCAGTGCCTGAAACCAACCGAATCATGGCCAAACTCAGGCTTTGTTATGATGGAGCGAAAGACGTTCCAGAAATATGGATTACAACTGTTTTGTATGGCTGAATTAAGCATCAGGGGAGTTTCGTGATAATGGGTGCACCTGATTGGCCTGGTTTCCGGACCATCGCAAGAGTACTGTGTTGTGGGAAATAAAACCTCTTCCTGCATCCCGATCAGGGCGTTAACTACTTTAAAAGTGGAACCGGGAGGATAAGTACCCATGATGGCACGATTCATCAGAGGTTTCAAGGAATCTTCGCTAAGCAATAAATAGTTTTTGCTTCTTATTCTGCCTACCAACAGGTTAGGATCATAGGAGGGAGCTGTTACCAGTGCAAGTATTTCACCTGTTGAAGGCTCTAATGCCACAATGCTGCCAATTTTGTTTTGCATGAGAAGTTCTCCGTAAGCCTGTAATTCCGTATCAATTGAAATGTGCAGATCCAAACCCGGAGAAGCAGAGGTATCATACTTACCAGCACTGAAAGGGCCCTTTTCACGGTTGAATACATCTACCATTACAACACGCAGGCCCTTTTCACCCCTCAGGATATTCTCATATGATTTCTCAAGTCCGCTTTTACCAATGTAATCTCCCTGGAAATAAAAATTATCTGCAGCAATTTCCTTTTTGTTAACTTCACCGATATAACCAAGCAAATGCCCCGCAACGGGCACCGGATATTTCCTGAGTGTACGTGCCTGCACGTAAAAGCCCGGATACTTATATAATTTTTCTGCCAGATAAGCATAATCTTCACGAGATATTTGCTTTAAAAAAAGAGAGGGCTTATGAAAGGAATATTTTTTTGTTTTTTTAAGACGAGTAAGAAATTTTTCTCTGTCGATATGGATCAGAGCACATAATTCTGTCGTATCAAAAGCTTTTATTTGCCCTGGTATGATCATCAGGTCATAGGCCGCCTCATTGAAAACCAGGAGCACTCCGTTCCTGTCATAAATAAGCCCCCTGGCCGGGTATTCGGTAATATATCTGAGTACATTATTTTCTGCAGAGAATTTGTACTCATTGCTCATGACCTGCAGCATGAAAAGACGAACTGCAAATAATATCCCAACAAGCAAAAAAATTGCCCTTATCAAATATTTCCTGTTCTGGTAATCGCTGGATATCATTTGTCCGGTCTGTGTGTTATGATAAAATTAGCTTGTGCCACTATGGCCAAAACCGCCCTCTCCACGCAAAGTTTCATTTAAGGTCTCGACCTCAATCCATTGCGCCTTCTCGTGCTGTGAGATGATCATTTGTGCAATTCGTTCGCCGTTGTGAACTATAAATTCATCCTTTGACAGGTTTATCATGATAATTTTTATTTCTCCTCTGTAATCGGCGTCTATGGTTCCGGGACTATTAACCAAACTTATGCCTTTCTTGATTGCCAGGCCACTTCTTGGCCTGATCTGAGCCTCATATCCTTCAGGGAGTTCAATGAACAGGCCCGTTGGAATAAGGGCTCTTTCAAGGGATTTCAACAATACAGGCTCATCAAGATTAGCCCTGAGATCCATACCTGCCGAGAGGGCAGTTTCATAATTTGGCAAAGCATGTTCAGACTGGTTAACAATGCGTATTTTCATAGAAATATTATGATATATAAAAATGATTATTGAAACTCTTTACGATATTTTCTTTTTTCAAGAAGAAACGCAAATAAAATAAATACAATAAGATAAAAAACATGCATGATATACTGCGCAAATCCCTCCGGTATCGGAAAACGAACCGAAATAAAATATATACCCAGAGCCAGCATAAAGTAAAGCAAAATATTCTGCAGGTCATAATTGATCCTGTAATATTTTCTGCCGAGGAAGAAGGAAATGATGACCATGGAAAAATAGCAGGCCAGGTGCGCCCAGGCTGCCCCGGTATATCCGTATCGCGGGACAAATATTACATTCAATACTACAGTTATCAATGCACCGGTAAAAGCGATCAGAGCCCCAAAACGTGTTTTATCGGTAAGCTTGTACCAAACGGAGAGATTATAGAAGATCCCCAGCAATAAATTGGCTAAAAGGATGATGGGGACAATGCCAAGGCCGGAGCGAAAATCGGAACCGATGAAGTACTTAAAAATATCGAGGAAAAGCGTTACTGAAAGAAAGATCAACAAACAAAAAATAATAAAGTATTTCATTACGGATGCGTACAAGGACCTGGCATTTTCCTCCCGGGAATGGGAAAAGAAAAATGGCTCAGCTGCATAACGAAACATTTGAATAAACAATGTCATCAAGACTGCAAGACGGTAATTGGCACCATAAATCCCCAGCTGGCTCATGATATAATTGTCCTTATCCTGGATCCCTTCAGGAACGCTTATTAAAAACCTGAACAGAATTTTGTCAGAAACTTCATTTACCATTCCAAACAAACCTACAAGTAATAGCGGAAGACCGTAGGCAAACATACGCTTTAACAGCCTGGGGTCAAATGAAAACGAAATTTTAAAAATATCAGGAAACAGTAAAATCAGGGTTACCAGGCTGGCGATAAGATTTGATATAAAAGCATATCCAATACCAATTCCGGGATCATAAATACTGCCGATAAAAGAATCAGGATTCTGCTTCAGCAGGTAAGGGCAGAGCAACAGGAAAAAGAAGTTGAAGAAAATATTAACCGAAACATTGATGATTTTTATCCAGGCAAAACGAAAGGCCCTGTTTTGTTGTCGTAGCTGGGCAAAGGGAATTGCCGTAAAAGCATCCGTGCCAACAATTATCGCGAAGTAAACGATATATTCAGGATGGGAATCATAGCTGATCAGTGATGCAATATTTTCAGAAAAAACAGTAGCAAGAACAACAAAAACGACAGAGGTAAAGAAAAGAGATGTCATCGTTGTTGTGAATACCTTGCTTTTGTTATTCTCTGATTCTGCAAACCTGAAAAAAGAAGTTTCCATGCCGTAGGTAAGCAGCACCATGAGAAAGGCAACATATGCATAAAGTTCGGTTATTATACCATACTCTCCTTCAAGAAAAATGCGTGTGTAAAACGGTGTTAGCAGGAGATAATTGAGCAGTCGCGGAACAATGGTTCCCATGCCATATACTACGGTTTGACCGGCTAATTTCTGTATTGGTTTCAAGGCCTGTGTCTGCGTTTGTATGCAAATGTAACCATGTTAATAATTAATTACAGCAATTTCATGATAAATTAATAACAGAGATAAAGAGAAAATATTGAGAATTGAGGCAAAAACATCAAGGAGATCTCCCCAAGTCCACGGGGAGATCAATTCGACTTTGAATTTTCAATTCACTTCGTTCTTGAAAATTTAGTCTCATTGATTATAAACGGGCAGATGGATTTCAAAAATTGTTCCTTTTTCTGGTGATGATTCGAAATTGATCTCTCCTCCTGCCTCTTCGATAATGCTTCTGACAAGGGCCAACCCAAGGCCCATTCCACTGGTTTTTGTCGTGAAACTAGGCGAAAATATTTTATCCATCATATCTTCTGCTATCCCAGGGCCATTATCACGTACCTGAATAATATAATTTCCATCATCAGTATCAAGGGTTATTTCAATCAAGCCTTCCTTGTCTTGCCCAATTGCCTGGACAGAATTTTGTATAAGATTATTAAATACACTGAGAAGCTGATTTTTGTCTGCCAGAACAAAATGAGGGCCCTCGGTTTTTGGATAGAATGAAAAACTTATGTTTTCAATATCAGAATAGAGGTCAAAAGATTTTCTTATGGATTCGGACAGATCGATCTTTTCTTCCTTTTTCTGAGGCATTTTGGCAAAATCTGAAAACTCTGACGCAATGGCTGAAAGGGTGTCAATATGTTCAATTATTGTTTGGGTAAACCTATAAAGACGTTCTTCCCAGTCGGGTGATTTTTCCTCCCATGCCTTTTGAAGATATTGAACACTAAGTTTCATAGGGGTAAGCGGATTTTTAATTTCATGGGCAACCTGTTTTGCCATTTCGCGCCATGCACTTTCACGTTCAGATTTTGCAAGCAGTTCCGCGCTTCGGAAAAGTTCGTCAACCATCCTGTTGTATTCAGAAATCAGGGTCCCAATCTCATCCTTTCCCGACCAGTTAATTTTTTCATTTGTACCTCCCAGTGAAAGGCTTGCCATTTTATCCTTGATCAGTTGCAGGGGACGGGTAGTATATCTTGAAATGAGAAGTGCAATAAATATGGCTAATGCGATCAGGAGCACATAAACATTAAGAAAAGCATTCAGGAATAGCGAAATTTCATTTTGAAGTTGTGTCTGCTTCGCAAAATATGGAAGATTCAGGTATGCCACAACCTGGTTGTTTTCGTTCATAAACGGGACATATGCCGAAAGATAATCCTGGTCGCCAATGGTTTCTGTATGAATGAAAAGCAGCTTATTGTCTACAGACAGAATGCGATAGGCATCAGGATTCATACGTGCAGAAATAAGCTGTTTTTGAAAGATCTGCTGCCGTGATGAAGCAAGAAGCTTGCCTTTCAAATCGTAAAGATTTATATCAGAGAAAAAAACCTGTGAAAATTTAATGAGCAGCTTGGTCAGGTATTCCTGCATATCAATTGTCAGCCGCTCAGCGCCTGCGAGCTTATGCTCAAGTTCTATGAGTACAGAATGGGTTTTTTCTCTCAGGATCTCTTCATTCTTGGAAGAATTCAAATTACGGATATAACCAACGGAAATTAATCCAATCACGAGAAATGATACTATAACGATCGAGATAATATACAGTTGAAGACGGTTTCTGAAATTGAATTCAATATGCATACGTGTAAATGGGAAGTTGACAATGAGCAGAAACAATAACAAGAATAATGTAAAAAATAAAAGAAGATAGGAAAAAGGTGCTACAATTTCAAGGAAACCTGCTTCTTCTTTACTTATTATTAAATACGAACTATCATCAATTTTGGTGATATAATGATCTGTGTTGTTATGATGAAAAAATACTTCGGTTGCTTTTTCCCCGTAGCCTTTGATATTTGTGCGGTATGGATAATCGCCGTACTTGAATACAAGCTTATCGTTTACATACCTGGCGTACGAGTAATTTTCAAGTCCGGAAAAAGTTTTAATATTTTCATCAATTAAGAGCTCAGGGTATCCCAAACCCTCATCAGGAATAAAGAATGAGAAAAGTTCAATAAATACAGAAATGGTATCCGATCCTTCGTTTAAAATGAATTCCTGCCTGGAGATATAATTGCTGTTGCCTGCTACGTTGTCAAAGCGGTAAATATTATCACCCAATCCCTGCTTGCCAATATTATTGATTAAATCCCCAAAATATGTGTCACAATTGATCAAATAATCATCAGGTTGAATGATAAGGCTTCTGTCGGGGGTGCACAGGGTGATCAGCCAATCGTACCTGCGAAGGCGGTCTGAAAGATAATGATCCTCAATATATTTAATTGCAAGGTCTTCATTTAGCAGATCATATGGAGCCACGGAGAGTAAAGACAGAAAATGTGTATCAGATCTCATTTCTTCACAAGCCGAGTAAAAAAGATATTCTGTTAAGGGATCCTGACCACTAGATAGTTCAATGGCCAGCAATTTCCTCTGCTCGATTTCTTTTAGTTTAATGTGGTAAGACAATATAGAAGTACTGAGAATTGAGAAGAGAAATAAATACAGTACAATACTTGTAAATCCTATTCCGGAAGAGACTGATCTGCCCGCCGCAAAAAAATAAAATGCGATTATGTAAACAACAATAGGAATGAACAGAAGCAGATAACAGTCATGAATAAAAATGCATATGAATATATAAATCAGGCTTGTGATCAGAAGGAAAATAAAATATGGAGCAAATGATTTACCGGAATAATAATATGCCAGCCCCAGTATTCTATAAGAAATAAGGGAAAAACAGAAAAGAAGGATTGTAAAAATAGTCAATGCCAGGAATGAATCAGCAGATAGGAAGAATATCTGGCTCAGGTTAAGGGAATAAGAAGAATCAAGAACAATGCTTTCGGCTACAACAAGAAAAAGGCGGTAAAAAATATAGATATGCAAAAAGAGAGAAAAGATCGATAAATTTTTTCGAAAGACAGATCTTGTTTTTTGACGTGAGGGATTGTTAAAAGTTAAAAAAAGCACATAAGAAATAACAAGTAATGCCAGGGCATTTAAAAAGAAGTCTCCCAGGGAAGGGATATAGTCAGACATGGCAAAAGTTTCAGGACTGAAAATTTCACTTTCATATAAAACAGCAGGAAATTTGAAAATAAACATCAGCACACGAAGAATGATGATATCAATTGAAAAAGCAAGGATGAACAGCAGTTTGCGTTTCAGAACGAATTGAAATTCTGTATAGAGATGAAAGATAGATGCTGACAGAGAGAGAAACACAAGAGCATAAAGTGCAAGCAAAAAGAAGGTATTGAAAGTCCCTAAAGGATTATTTTCAGGCGGATTAATGGAAAATAAAAAATTTCCTTCCCTGTCATGAATATTGAAAAGATCCTCTGAAAATGAAATTGAAGTTTCCGGAGGAGCAGAAAAATACCTGTGAAAGCGATTCTCAAGATATATGTTCTGGTAAGGATATATTCTCTTTATGAGGAAAAGACCCGAAATACGGTTTTCTCCGATCAGGTGATCACGATAATAGAAAATGCCGTTTGGAAGGGACAATACCTGTGCGTTGGAATATATGGTATCGAAAATTTCAGAAAGTGGAACAGAATTATCTGACCAGTATACGAGGGTATCATGATAATATTTGAAAAAGAAAAATCCCGGCCTGGAGTTTAAAGAAATTTTTATAAAAGAATCTGATTCCAGATTATTGGAAATATAATCCTGAGCTGAGAGCGAATCAAGTGCAGAAATTAAAAAATTATCGCAAGCATAAAATTCTTCCTGAAAGCTTAGAGCAATTTTTTCAGCTGAGAATTTTTTGGACAGGGAAAACTCATATATAATCGAGGCAAATATAAAAAACAAGGAAAGAAGGAAATAAAAAAGCGATTTCCTTTTGAAGTTATATTTATGTGTGCCCGGTAGCATATAAGTAGTTGTAAATCAACGATATAAACAATAATTTAAAATTAAGCCCTTCAGGATACGATTTTAATTTTAGAGGGTAGTTCTACCATATTGGGTCAATCGTTCGTCAGAGGGGCTAAAAACAGCCTAATTTGACTTTTTAAAGATATATATTAAACTTGAATAATTACCCGTATTAAGAAAAGCTGAAGTATTTGATTGTAATCCCTTAAAAAATGCCTTCAGGATATTTGAAGAGCCGGATTTATATTTTTCACTCAGCATAGAAATATAAAAAGCATCGAGCAACATCGGCCTGACAGAAATTAACTGAAAGCCGTGAGCTTTAAAAAGAAATTCTATGGATTCGCGATCAAAATGATGAATATGTCTGGGAACATCCCAGGCTGCCCAATACCTGCCATAGTTTCGTGCGTCAAGTGATTTCATATTGGGGACTGCTGCAATGAGTATGCCATCATCCTTTAATTTTTCTGAAAAAGAAGTCAGGCGTTCATGTATAGGATAAATATGTTCCAGAACATGCCAGAGCGTAATTGCATCCAATGATCCAGCGTCAATTTTCTCAAAATCAGGTTCATCTTTAATATCCAGCATATAATCTTCAAGCGCGATTTTACGTGCGATTGCATTGGGTTCAATCCCTGCAACAAACCAGGATGATTTTTTCATGGAATACAGAAATTCACCAGTACCACAGCCATAGTCAAGAATATGTAGTCCGGTGCTGTATTTGTCTACAATGGTTTTTTTGCGGCGTATTGTATATATTCTGGCGAGATGGAAAAGACGATTCACCATTCCTGATTTTGTCCTGGAATGGGAAATATATGATGAAGAATTATAATAAGGAGAACTTGCTGAATATTCCGGCCTGGGGTTTGTAAAGTGAAATCCGCAATCGTCACAAAAAGAAATAGTGAATTTTTCACCTGTAACGAAATGGTCCTCACATTCCAAAAAATCACGGATGTTAGTGGAATTACATAGGGTACAATGACTTAGAATTTCCATGCCTGATGTTTCACGTGAAACTTTGAGGGCAAAGATACTGGATTCTGGATACTGGATCCTAGATACTGGATCCTGGATGCTGGATGCTGGATACTGGATGCTGGATCCTAGATACTGGATGCTGGATACTGGATGCTGGATACTGGATGCTGGATGCTGGATGCTGGATACTGGATGCTGGATGCTGGTACCTGGTATTTGATAAGTTTCACGTGGAACCCAAAGCACTTTAACGGCCCAGATAAATAGCTAAAACAGAAATATCTGCAGGGGAAACACCACTTATCCTTGCAGCCTGTCCAATGGTTCTGGGCCTTATTTTGGAAAGCTTTTCCCTGGATTCCCATGATAATGAAGTTAGCTGATGGTAATCAACATCATCCTTGATTTTTATGCCTTCCAGTTTTCCAAGTTTGTTGGCCAGATCCCTTTCTTTGTCAATATATCCCTGGTATTTGATCCTGATCTCGGCCTGTTCAATAATTTCATCAGTAATTCCGTCGAGATCGTTAAAGAAAGAGGATAAATGGCCGATATTCTGAATAAGGTCTACGAAATGCACCTGTGGGCGCAGCAAAAGACTTGCAATCTTTACTTTTTGTTTTAAGCCATCAGTATTTTTGGCATAAAGCATGTCGTTTATTTCTTCAGGAGCGACACTTTCCTTTTTACAATGCTTCAGGATCTTTTCAAGTAAATGTTCCTTTTTCCTGACAACTTCCATCCTGTCAAGGCCTGCCAAACCAATTTCATGTCCGATGGGTGTAAGACGGAGGTCTGCATTATCCTGACGTAAGAGAATCCTGTATTCTGCACGTGAAGTAAACATACGATAAGGCTCATCCACACCCTTGGTGATCAGGTCGTCGATCAGGACCCCAATATAAGCCTCCGATCTTTCCAGAATAAAATCAGGAAGCTTTTGCAGTTTTCTGTGAGCATTGACCCCGGCGACAAGTCCCTGGGCAGCAGCTTCTTCATAACCAGTAGTGCCATTGATCTGTCCTGCGAAATATAAATGCTCTACCAATTTGGTCTCCAGGCTGTTTTTCAGTTGTACCGGAGGGAAATAATCGTACTCAATAGCATAACCGGGCCGGAATATCTTTGCCTTTTCAAAACCGCTGATCTTTTTGAGCGCTTCGATCTGAACTTCTTCAGGCAGGGAAGACGCAAAGCCGTTGATGTAATATTCTATAGTTGTCCATCCTTCCGGCTCTACGAAAAGCTGATGCTGGTCTTTTCCGGAAAAACGATCAATCTTATCTTCTATGGATGGACAGTACCTGGGACCAATTCCTTTAATTCTGCCGGTAAACATAGGTGAGTGCTCAAAGCCGGTACGCAAAATATCATGTACTTCCAGCGAAGTGTAAGCCAGGTAACAGCTTCTTTGTTTCATAAGGGGAGGTGTATCAGTGAAGGAAAATTTCCCGGGAATTTCATCACCGGGCTGCTCCTCCAGCTTTGAGAAATCAATGGTACGTCCGTCTACCCTGACAGGCGTGCCGGTCTTCATCCTGGAAGCTTCAAAGCCAAGCTCAAGAAGATGTTCAGTAATACCCACAGACGCTACTTCTCCCATACGGCCACCCGAGATTTTTTTCTCCCCAATGTGAATGATCCCATTCAGGAAGGTACCGTTTGTTAAAATAACTGCCTTTGTGCGGATCTGATAACCCATGCTGGTTTTTACCCCGCACACTTTTCCGTCTTCGATGAGTAGGGAGCTTACCATATCCTGAAGAAAATCAAGTTGTTCTATTTGCTCCAGCTGATTTCGCCATTCCATGGAAAACAACATACGGTCGCTCTGTGCCCTGGGACTCCACATGGCAGGTCCCTTTGATTTATTAAGCATCCTGAACTGTATCATTGTTTTGTCAGTCACGATTCCGGATAAGCCACCCAGTGCATCAATCTCCCTGATAATCTGACCTTTAGCAATTCCTCCCATGGCAGGATTACACGACATATGGGCCATATTTGACATGTTCATTGTAATCAGCATTACCGATGAGCCAAGCATGGCTGCTGCTGCTGCTGCTTCACAACCTGCGTGGCCTGCACCCACAACGATCACATCATAATGATTGAACATAGACATTTTAGAGAATGAAATGGTGTTTTAATGAGGCAGCAAAGATAGATAATAATCTTCTTTGCCAGTCATGATAGATTGATCTGCGGAGGTTTTATCGGAATAAGAAAGCAGGTGGAGGATACCATGAATAATAAGCCTAAAGACTTCAAATTCAAATGATTGAATAAAATGAAGCGCATTCTCTTCCGCTCTTTCAATGCTGATAAAAATATCACCTGATATTTCATCTTTATTTTCACGATAGTCGAAAGCAATCACATCTGTTAGCGTATCACGATGGAGAAAACGCTGATTTAGATCAAGGAGGTATTCATCTGTACAGAAAATAATGTTAATGACCCCTGTATTTTGCTTTTCCTGGGATATGCACTGAATGATCCATTCGCGAATCATTTTTTCGTCAGAAAATTTAAAATCGACTTCTTCAGAGAAGAACTGCAGCAAGGAACTCATTTTTTAATGCTTGGGAGAAATAAGATCAAACCTTTTGTTTCCTGGTCTGGTAGTACTTATTAAAATGAGAGATACGTTTTTTCATGGCTTCGTGGCCAATACCGGAAATACGGAAGAACATTTCGATGCTTCGTCCCTCGTCGCTTATATTTACTTTATCGGAGAGAGAGCGAATAAGAAACAGTCCACGCCCTTCTTTTGTGTCGGGACTGATCTCAAGGTCCAGGGGATCGGGTACTGATTCCGGATCAAATCCCTCCCCTTCATCTTTAATGGTAAATGAAAGCCCCTTGGGTTTAGATTCAAATACAACATTGATCATTTTGGAAGGATCATTTAAATTTCCGTGGATAAGTGAATTTCTAAAAGCTTCAGTGAGGGCGATAAGTATATTTCCGAAATAGGTGTCGTTGATATTATAATAATCGCAAATCTCTTCTACAAAACGTTCAATTGAACTTATATTTTCCGGTCTGGAGTCTAATGATAATTTTTCCTTCCTACCCATGGCAGTGACAATTAATTACCAAAGTTATAAAAATATTCATTCACTTTACGTTTATAATATGGTTTTAAATTGGGTGGAACTGTTTTTAGTAGTTCAACTTCTTTTGAAAGTAGTCTTTTATACTCTAAAAATTCATTAGGGTTACTATAATCCTGACTTTTTGCTTCCCTTGATTCACGGCGCTCTTCTTTTTCTCTTTCACGAACTGCTTTTTCATGTTTTAACAGCCTGCTGAATATCTCTTCCTGCCTCTGCATGGTTTCTTCTGTAAGTCGTTTATTTACAAGGTCAAGTTCAGTTTTTTCCATGTCTTCCATGAGTTTGTTCAGGCCGGCATCCCCCGTTTCCCCCATAGATTTTAATTGTTCCAGATATTGCTGCATCTGATGGCGAAGTGCTTCCTGTTGAGCGGCCATTCTGGCAAACTGTTCACTCAGTGATTTCTGACCCTTCTGACCTTTTGGGCCCGGTTGCTTCTGGCCATCTTTCATCTGTTGCATTTGCTTATTGAGTTGCTTCTGCATTTCACTCATGGTCTGTGGCATCTTGCCGGAAGTGCTTCCGCCTGGATTTTTACAACTTGAACTCCCCTGCATACACATACTTTGCATTTGCTGCATCTTATGAAGGGCTTCGGAAAGCAGTAATGCAAGGTTATTTACTGAGGTCATCACATATTGCTGTGACGAAGAAACACGTCCCTTTTTACGTTCTTCAAGCCAGGAGTTTGCATCTGTAATATTTTTGTTGATATTATCAACTTCTCTGGTAATAAAGGGTTCAATCGTGGTCTGGCGACGACTGAGTGCATATAAGGAATCCTCCACGATCTTCATATTGTCCTCAATCTCATGCTGACGCTGAATAATTTCCTGGTACCTGGGATCTGTAGTATTTGTGTTGTTGAGATCTGATATAAGTTCTTCCTGATCGAAAGAAATTACAAGGAGATTTTCCAGAATTTCCCTGAGCACCCTGATGTCTTCAGCGTTGGATTCCTGGTTCATCTGCATTTGCATATTGAAAAGTATTGATGCAAGGTCCTTCATTTCCCCTGCTGCCTTTTTTTGTGATCCACCGGCATTTTTTTTGTTACCCTTTTTCAGTTGTTCCAAACTATTATTCTGCTCCTGCTCTATGCTGTTCTCCTGTTCATCTGTTTCCTCCAGGCGGTACGGGTCATCCAGTTCATTATTCAGTTTTTCGATCTCATCCAGGTCTTCCCGGGTCTCCTGAAATTCATCATTCAGTTTTTGTTGCTGTTCAGATAACTCCTCTTCATCGGCTTTGCGGTCATCAGATTGTTCTGAGAGCTCTTCCTGTTTTTCGGCAAGATTGTTAAGATTTTCAATGGTTTCAGTTAGTTTTTTATCAAACTCAAGTTGTTTGAACAGTTCAAGGTTTTTATCGAGTTCCTCTTCGATTTCTGCTGCACTCATCTCCATCTTTTCAAGCATTTCGCTCAAATCATCTTTGCTGATCTCATCCAGCATTTTCTGCAGCTCCTCGAAAAGGGCTTTCATTTCATCTGTCATTACTTCCTCGAACAACTCCTGTAGTTGCTGCTGTTTCTGCAAAATATCTTCACTCAGGTTTTTATATTCCTGTTCCCGGGCATTTTTCTCCAGATTCTGCTGCTGAAGCATTTCCATCCTGTCCTGCAGTTGCTGCTGCTGGTCAAGAAGATCCCGGATTTGTTCTTTATCCTGCCAGTTCAGGCTTTCCTTATTAATAAGCTGTTTATTCAGCTTTTCTATTTGTAATTGCAGCTTTCGGGCATCATTGACAATATCCTCCATTTCATCCTTGATCTCCTGGTTTTCCGTTTCATTTTGATCTGTTATTTCCTCGGCAGTAGGAGCCCTGAATATCATTTTATGTGAGCGGCTACTTTTAAATCCGTTGACTTCATCATTATCCCACACTTCAAAATAATAGGCAATCTCATCTCCCGGACCGACATCAAGCCTGCCCATATCAAAATGGTGAAAAACCATTTGTTTTGAAATTTCTGAAGAAAACAAAACAGGCCCACGGTATATTTTCCCTTCTATATGCGCGGAATCAAAATGATTAAGGAACTCATAATTAAAAGTCAGGGCAGAAAATCCATAGTCATCAATGATCTGGCCGCGGAAATACAGCCTTTTCTCATAAACCGAATCACGAAACTCCTCAAAGATGGCAGTGGGATAACTATCTGGAATGACGGTAATTGCATAAGACAGCGTATCGGGATTAGATAGATATTCATTGGATGTGCTAATAGAATAAGATATGCTTTTCAGAAGTTTTTCATGATGTGAAAAAGCATTTGACCCTTGCATATCCAGGATGATATTTTTTCCGGGAAACCCAAAGCTGACCTTGCGTGTATCCCGGGTAACGACCTTCCATGAAATATATGTTCCTTCAGGGACAACAAAGTCTCCGGTGTTTTCAAAGCCTTCGTCCTTTTTGCCTGTGTATGCCGGATAATCGAGGGAAACCTGATAGTTGATGATAATAGGCTTTGGCAACACCCTCAGAAAATAAGGGCCAAAAGTATAAGCCTCTGCGATAATTTTGAATTGAAGATCCTGTTGCAGATTGTTCAGGGTATAACTGAAAACACCGCCTTTCCCCTTTTGAAAAGGCAACATGCTGTTGTCCATGGATATGAACATACCGGCCGGATGCTCCTCTCCC
>JAIOSQ010000074.1 GCA_021107535.1 Bacteroidales bacterium
GTTCGATCCTCAGCATATTTTTTATACACTTTAAAATGTTCATCTGCCTTTCCGGCGATCTGTGGCAGATGTGTAATCGCTATCAATTGCATATGGACAGCCATTCCTGAGAGCAAATCCCCCACTTTTCCGGCAATCTCCCCGGAAACGCCCATATCAATCTCATCAAGGATAATGGTCGGAAGAAGGTTTTTTCTTGTGATCAGCGATTTGATAGCCAGCATAAGGCGTGATAATTCTCCTCCTGAGGCAATCCTGGAAACTGCAGCAGGGGGACTCCCCTGGTTTGCTGAGAACAGAAATTCAACCCTGTCCCTGCCCACGTGTGTAAAGTCTTGCAGTCCATTCAAATCTACCTTCATCACAGCTTTTTCCATACCTACCTGCCTAAGTATCTTCCCGATCTCATTCTCTATTTCAGGGATGATCGCTTCCCTTCTTTTTCTTAATTCATCTGAAAGTTTTACCAGATCATTGTATGCTGCTTCAAGCTCTTTCTTTAAACGAATAATATCCTCATCCAAAGAATTGATCATGAAGAGCTGCTTCTCCAACTCATCACGGATTTTGAAAAGCTCCCTTATTTCTTTTACCTTATGTTTTTGCAGCAAGGCATAGATCAGATCAAGCCTGCTGACAACTTTTTCATGTTGGGCCGGATCAAAGTTGATGCTTTCTTCCAGCCGTTCAAGGCCTGTACTGATGTCTTTTAACTCAATATTGGAACTCTCAATCCTTTGATGCAATTCCCCTATCTCCTGATGATAAGATGAGATCCTGCCGGTGAGCAATGCAACTTCTGCAAGATGGTCAAGGAGGTTATTGTCTGATATATTCAGGATTTGAATGGCCTGGAAAAGCTTGGCTTTGATCTCCTCGGCATTGGATAGGACCTTTAGTTCTTCTTCAAGTTCTTTTTGCTCGTCTTCCAGCAGTCCTGCATTTTGGATTTCCTCAAAACGGAACCTTGTATAGTCTTCTTCTGCACGGATTTCCGCTTCGCGTGAGACCAGGCCTTCAAGTTTTTCAGAACTGTCTTTGTATGCTCTGAAGCACTTTGCATAGGAACTCAACAATGCCCTGTTATCCGCATAATTATCGACAACTGCCAGCTGAAATCCTAATTCATTTAATGTAAGGGCCTGATGTTGTGAATGAATATCTACAAGGCGCTCTCCCAGTGCCTTCATGACCGGTAGCTTAACCGGAGTATCATTGATAAAAGCCCTGGATTTCCCTTGCCTGTTGATCTCTCTTCTAAGGGTAGCCTGATCTTCATAATCAAGCTCATGCTGCTCAAAAAAACTTTCCAGTTCATACGTATCAATGGCAAATACCCCTTCAATAATACATTTTTTATCCTTGTCGAGCAGCACATCGGTGTCAGCTCTTTTCCCGAGTATCAGGGAGAGTGCACCAATCAGAATAGATTTACCGGCTCCGGTCTCCCCTGTTATGGTGGTAAAACCTGATTGGAAATCAATTTCAAGCTGATTGATGAGGATATAGTTTTCTATGGAAAGATGAGTGAGCATGTCTAATACCGGTTCGTATAATCAAACGCAAAGATATGCATATTGGAAAACATGGAGGACATTGAATGTTGAATGTCACGGAAATTAATAGATCCGAAAAAATTAGTTCAGAATATCCTCATATTTCGAGGCTTGGGCAGGATCCAGTTTTTTCAGCATGTTCACAGCCCTGGTCTTTTCAGTAGCGCTTCCTTCTGAAAATACATTGACAAACTCATCCCCCTTGGCCTCCATGATGATTTGCAAGGCAAACAGATTTGGCCAGTTGTCCTTCACCTGAATAAGATAATCCATGCTTTTTAATATGCTGGCACGTCCTTTAGATGCATCGTCATACATTACATCCAGTCCGAGTCGATGATATTCATACATGAATTTTCTCAGTTGCTGGTAAGAAGGATTCACAAAGTTTTCTACGAGCCAGAACCTGTTTTTTTGGCTTTCAAAGGATTTCCATCCTCCTGCGCTTGCACTTTGGGCGGCATTTACAATGTTTTCGGCCTTTTCAAAATAAGGAGTTCCACCATAAAGTGTATAGCTGTCGAAATCGAGGCCCAGGAAGAAATATATATAATATGCCAGGACAGAAGTCAGATTTGAAGTAAAGGTGTTTTCAACAAAATCCAGTGGCTGATATTCAACATAAACAAACTTGAATTCCTTATCAATATAATTCATGGTGGTTGAATTATAGGCCGAATTGTAGATAGGACGTTTCAGTGCAATATTCAGCTCCGCGTCAAATTCGTCTGTCGATATCCTGTTCGTAATATTGAGCAATATGGTACACTCAATCCGCTCTTCAATCCCGAAATTGTAACTGGTCCATTTCCGGTTGTTCATAAATTCAAAGACGGCAGTACGAAGCGTCTCGAATACTTTTTTATCAGTTCCTTCCACCTGCTGCGTGTTTATTTGTACATCGCAGTATATTTCCTGAGTGTAAACCTGGGAAAAGACCAATAATCCTAAAATGAACAATGCTATCTTTCTATGCATGGTGTGCGGATTAAGCAAAAAAATAATTAGTTAGTTAAATCTCTGATCTTATCGACTATATCAACTGCCACATCAAGTTTTAGTTTAAGGTCATATTCAAATTGTTCCTTATCTTTTGTAATGATCGTGACCTTATTGGTTTCAACACCAAATGCAGCTCCTTCGTCTTTCGGAGAATTTAAAACGATCATGTCCAGGTTTTTCCTTTCCAGTTTTTTAAGGGCATTGGAAAGCTGGTTTTCTGTTTCCAGTGCAAAGCCGGCAAAAAACTGTTCCGGTTTCTTTTTCTTCCCCATCCCGGAAAGGATATCCGTTGTTGCTTTTACTTTTATATTCAAGTTATCACCTGATTTCTTGATTTTCTCCGTTTCCATATGCTCAGGTGTATAGTCAGCAACTGCAGCAGCCATCACAATGATATCAGCATCACCGAAATGTTTCATACAGGCGTCATGCATTTCTGCTGCCGTTACCACATCCACCCGCCTGATGCTCTCATTTGCCAGGCTGCAACTGCTTGGCCCGGTGACAAGTGTGACTTCTCCTCCCCTTTCAGCAAATTCATCTGCAATGGCAAAGCCCATCAGCCCGGATGAATGATTGCCAATATAACGAACCGGATCAATGGATTCATGAGTAGGTCCTGCTGTGACCATGATCTTTTTGCCGGCAAAATCCCATTCTCCTGCAAAATGTTCTTTGATCAGTGCAACAATATTTTCCGGTTCTTCCATCCTTCCTGCACCACAAAGGCCACTGGCCAATTCGCCTTCTGTGGGGGAGATCAGGTGATTGCCAAATTCCTGCAATGCCCTGATATTACCTACCGTAACGGGATGCTTATACATGTCAAGATCCATTGCAGGTGCGAAAAAGACAGGACATTTGGCTGAAAGGTATGTGGTTAGCAGCAAATTATCGGCGATACCATTGGCCATTTTACCCAGCGTATTGGCAGTAACAGGCGCGATCAGCATAAGATCCGCCCATAATCCGAGCTCTACATGGCTGGTCCATTCTCCATCCTCAGGATTGAATGAGCGTGTAAACACAGGATTTCCTGATAGTGTGGATAAGGTAAGTGGTGTAACGAAATCTCTGGCTGAGGGGGTCAATAGTACCTGCACCTGCGCTCCTTCTTTAACAAGCAGGCGGATGAGGTAGGGTATCTTGTAAGCCGCAATGCTTCCGCTTACCCCGATGATGATCTTTTTATCTTTCAGCATAAAATGCCTCCTGATATCTTACTATGCTTTAGCTTCCTCATCAAGTTCTGCGTGAGGATCTCTGAAATAGATCTGTGTATTCAGAAACTCATGAATTGCGATCAGGGTAGGTTTAGGAAGATGCTCATAAAACCTGGCAATCTCGATCTGCTCCCTGTTCTCAAATATCTCCTCAAGATTGTCGGTGGGTGTAGCAAATTCCGCAATCTTCCTGTTCAATTCTTCCTTCATTTCCAGGCCGATCTGGTTGGCCCTCTTTGATAAAACCGATACCGATTTGTAAATATTTCCGGTTTGCTCGTAAAACCTGTGTTTGTCCCTTGTTACAGCTGTTGCTTCTGTTTTTACTTTCTTATAATCCATTTCAAATGTGTTTTCTTCTTAATTAGATAATTCATCCATTGCATTTTTATGCATGGATTTCAACTCACGGTGATATTTTGTTTCAGGAAAAAGATAGATAATATCATTGTAGATCTCTACCGCTTCCTGATACCTTTCATCCTGCTTATTATCCACACTGTGTATGGCATAAAAGTAATATGATTTCATAATAAAATACAGGATCTCTTCCCTGTTACGGGAATCCGGAAAATCACGTGTTACATTTTCAAGGGCCGTAATGGCTGCCTTGTAATGTCTTGTTTTATAGTATTGTATCCCTATTTCAATAGCTTTCTTTTCCAGCTTATATCTCAACTCATCAATAACACGGTTGCAACTTCCAATGCTGTCACTATTGGGAAACATATTGATGAACAATTGCATTTCCTTGATGGCTTCATATGTATTGGTCTGATCCAGACTATAACGCGGCGAATCAAGATAGTAGCAATAGGCATTCAGATACATGCATTCCTCAGCTTTTGGATTGTCGCGATAGTTTTGGGCAAATCTTTTAAAATAATAGCTGGCAAGCAAATAATCGCTCTGCTGGTAGTAACAGTTGGCATAGTAATAATTGATACTTTCAAGTCTCTCAGTCCCCCTGTAAATGGCGATCAATTGGTCAAAGAGTTGTATGGCCCTGTAATAATCACCCTTTTCATAGTAATCAACAGCAGCTTCATACTTCATTTCATTGTCATTACTCTTCAATATCCGTGAATGCTTTGAGCATGAAACTGAGAGCAATACAGTCAGTATGATTAAGCCGAAAAACCACCTTCTAAACATGCCGGCAAAAGTAAGTTAATTTAATGAAAAATAAAAACGTATAACATCTCTGATTATTATGATAATGAAATTTTTGCAAGTATCTTATAAATTAATACTTTTGCATGGATCAATTATTAACCAATAAAAGTAATAAGCGTGGATATTTTTGAAAAAGTATTGAATAGGTTCGGTCCTATAGGGAAATACCGTGATCAGGGAGAAGGGTATTACTTTTTTCCAAAATTAGAAGGGGAATTATCGAACAAAATGATGTTTATGGGCAAGGAAAGGCTTGTCTGGAGTCTTAACAACTACCTTGGCCTGGGAAATCACCCCGAAGTAAGAAAAGCAGATGCTGAAGCTGCGAAAGAGTGGGGTCTGGCATACCCTATGGGTGCCAGGATGATGTCAGGCCATACAAAATATCACGAACAACTGGAACAGGAACTTGCAGATTATGTTGGAAGAGAAACCTCCTTCCTTCTGAATTACGGCTATCAGGGAATGGTTTCGGTCATTGATGCTATGGTAGACAGGAAAGACGTGATCGTGTACGATTCAGAAGCACATGCCTGTATTTTAGACGGCATGAGACTGCATATCGGAAAACGTTTCGTATACCCACATAACGATATTGCAAACTTTGAGAAACAACTGAGCAGGGCAAAAAAAATCACGGACCAAAGCGGGGGAGGCATCCTTGTTATCACGGAAGGGGTCTACGGCATGTCAGGCGGTCTGGGAGATCTCAAGGCCATCTGCAAGCTGAAGGAAAAATTTGAATTCAGGTTACTGGTAGATGATGCCCATGGTTTTGGCACCATGGGGCCAACAGGTGCCGGTACCGATGAACACTTTGGTGTGCAAGACCAGGTAGACCTGTACTTCGGTACTTTTGCAAAGGCCATGGCAGGAATAGGCGGGTTTATTGCCAGCAATAAAGAGATCATAAGATATCTGAAATATAACCTTCGCTCGCAGATCTATGCCAAAGCCCTTCCCATGCCCATGGTGATAGGAGCGCTAAAAAGACTGGATATGATACGCAGCGGTTCAGAGCAAAGAGATAAACTCTGGACTATCGTAAATGCTCTTCAGAAAGGATTGCGAGACAAAGGTTTCAACCTTGGAGACACAGGATCTCCGGTAACACCTGTAATTCTCGCTGGTGGGGTACCTGAAGCGACCCAGATCACTTTTGACCTGCGTGAGAAATATAACATCTTCTGTTCCATTGTCGCCTACCCGGTGGTACCCAAGGGGGTTATTCTCCTCAGGCTTATCCCTACTGCTGTTCATACCCTTGAAGATGTGGATTATACCATCAAGGCTTTTAGCGATATCAAAGAGAAACTTGATAAGGGTGAATATAGTGAAGGAGGAATGAAGGGTGTCGTTGTCGAATAAGGGGTAAACGACCTTAAATAATTTATATAGGATTGTTTCAAGCCTGAGTAATTACCATGCCTGCAGGAAGGAAGAAATATTCTTTTTTTTATCGTATCTACAGAAGATTACGATATCTGAGGTATGTTAAAAAGCTCAGAAGAAAAGAAAAAAAAGAATATGGGTTAAACGCCAGGGAAGGATCAAAAGAACACAGAACAATAGCCAAAGAACAGCTCAGATCCGAACGCCTTTCTGCAAAGCAAAGACGTATTTATGACAGGCAGCAGAAAAAACAGGCAAAGCATGTCTTAAAGCTGGAAATAGAACAGGACCTGAGTGATAATGCCCAACATTACCAGGCCGTATCGGAAGAAAGAAAAGCCCTGAAGACCAGGGAGCGCAATTATCGCCGGAAGCGCAGAAAGAGGCTGACAATTTTCTTTATTAAGGCTTGTCTCAGAAATACAGGAAAGACTATCCGGAGTATAAATCCTGCACGGATACCTGTTCTTTTTAAGCATGTCAGGGATAACAGAAAGCAGATAAAGGAGTTGTTGATCATATGCATTCATTCGACCCTATTGTTCACGGCAGCATATTTACTGATCTATCTCATCTCTCTTGTAACATCGGCCATCGCAGGTGTATTTTTCGATTACCGCTCAATAATATATTTTAATGAAGTATTTTGGCTCGTAAAACCAGATCAATGGTATGGTGATTCCGTTAAAATGATCTACTCTTCAGGCCCAATAGTTGCCGGGATCATTGCAGTTTTTCTGGCAATTATTTTTACTTATATCCATACCGATAAAAACCTGACAAAAGTTTTCTTTTTATGGAGTTTCATACATGGATTCAATGCTTTTTTCGGATCCTTGCTGATCGGTAGTATGTTTGGAAAAGGATTTGGGTATGCCATCATCTGGTCATACATATCAGATACTGAAAAAGTGATCTATACCATCATCTCGATCACGGCCCTGATCTTATTAGGAGTATTTACGACAAGATCTTTTCTTATTTCGGCAAACACTTATTTTCCTGAACTTGAAAAGAATCGTCAACGGCCTTTTATCTGGGCTCAGGTAATCCTCCCCTTCCTGTTTGGAAATGTATTGATTGCACTTATTATGCTACCTAAATTATTGTTTTATGAGATGACAGTGTCTCTGGCACTTCTGATCACTATCGTTCCTATTGCCTTTGCATTCCGCTATTACCCGTCGCTATATTTCGAAAAGGAAACAATCAGGATAAGGCTCAGTATGAAAATCGTCTTTTATGTGCTGGCTTTTATATTTCTTTACAGGCTCGTTTTGGGAATTGGGATTCCTATTGGATAAAATAGCAGGAGTTCCTGGTTCCTGGTGGCTAGTGCCAACCTAACACCTAACATCTAACACCTAACACTTTTACCAGTTTACAACCACAAACTTTCTCTGAAACTGTTTTCCTTCCTGCTCTATAATCATAATATAGGTTCCGGCTTGCAGTGTGCTGATATCAATAAAATATACAGAAGCAGCATCAGTGGACGAAGTATGCAGAAGTTGTCCGCCCATGGAAAATATTTCAATTTTAGATACAGGCTTTTCACTTTTCACCCTGATATATCCTGGGGTAGCCGGATTAGGGTAGATGGTAAAAGTTTCATGAACCAGCTCTTCTACATCACTAAATGCATCAACCAATTCAACATCAAGGATGGTGGCCTGCAAGTTGTTTAGCACAACATTTTCAAAAACCTGTGTGATATATCCGGAGGCTTTGAAACGTATGCTGTATGTGCCTTCGTGCAGCAACCTGCTGTAATTCCCTTCAGGAAGGGAAGAATACACCCAAGAGCTGTCAGACTCATGGCCAATAGCATAAACCTCAGCCACGAGCGGGTCACCGGTAGCAGAATCTGTAATCCTGCCTCTTAAACCGTACAGTCCCTGTTCCATATAGTTCAGGAATGACCTGTAATTGTAATCCCAGTGGGCCGGAAGCTGGTTGGCGGGTAATAGTTTTGTATTGGATATTTCCAGTGTGAACTCCCTCCCCTGGTGAAAATAGGTCATATAATCCTGCCTGCCACCGGCAATTGTATACCATTGATATCCATTGGTAATTCCATTTTCAAATCCGCTCATATAGCCCGAAGGGGCATTTACATGAACGGTATCAGCATATTCACGGCACACATACACCCACCAGTCATCATCCGCAGCCAATTGGGCCCAGGTGTCCCACGGGTAATTGCATACTTCTGCACCTCCATGGATGTTGGAACTCATCACAAAGTGATGTTCTTCTGCAAAGTCCATAAAGTTCATTGTTTCTATCTGCCATTCATTTCCGTCAGGGTGGGGTCCGTCTTCCGGGTCCGGGTAGTTCCTGTTCAGGTCGACATTGTGAGCATTATTACGAGTTGCACCGTAGATGTTTGAATTTCCGGCATGATATGCTCCGTCCGGATTTGCGAGAGGGTTGATATATATGTCAAGCTCATCAACCATATTGGTCAGCCGGGGATCTATACCGTAACCATTGAGCATGTAATCAATTAGTCGAAGCATCAATACGTAGCCTGTGGTTTCATCCCCATGCATGGTGGAAGTATACAGGAATTCAGGTTCTCCTTCGGCCAACCCGACATTGTCAGATATCCTGGCAACAAGTAATTCCCTTCCCTGGTACGTATTCCCAATGCTGAAAACATCGCAAATATCCGGGAAGTCAGTTTCAAACTGGTACATCATGTCTACATAGGCATCATAGGTGGGGTAAAAATCCCAGGAGTCAATCGCCTTGATGTCCACCTGATCCAACATCCTTGGCTGGATCAGGGTGCCGGGAGCTTGCAGGATATTATAATCGAAACCCTGTGAAAGAAATTCTGAGAATTCCTTTTTATTCGCGTAGGCGTACACCTGCCGATCATCACTGATACCATCGATGGAGAGCATTCGTGAAAGTGCCTCAATGTCTGTGTCAGCATGAATGGAAAAAGTAAAATACACCTCGCCCCTATCCTTGAATATCTCCCCGATATCCTGGGCAGGACAAAGTCCTGTTAGTGCAGTAAGTACAATCAGAAGTAATGTTTTTCTAAGCATGGCTTTAGTTTATTTGCTTGCAAAAATAATAATTAATGCTCATATAGCAACATAATGTATACCGGGATTTTACTGATAGTCTTTAATCAGTGAAGCAAGTTTATTGTATGTGGCTTTATTTGCTTTTACAAGGGGCAACCTGAGATTATTGCTGATGATGCCCATCGCATCGAGCGCTGCCTTGATGCCGGCTGGATTACCGTCTTCAAACAGTACCTCTATGATCTCAAGCAATGCATAATGAATTTCGCGTGCTTCTTCATATTTTCCGTTCAGTGATAAATTTACCATACGAGAAAAATCTGACGGGAAAGCATTGGCAACCACAGAGATTACACCTTCAGCACCGAGTGCCATCATGGGAAAAGTAAGGGCATCATCCCCCGATAGAACTGAAAAGCCCTCAGGTTTGTTCTTAATGATCTCCATGACCTGCCCCAGGTTTCCGGATGCTTCCTTGATGCCGCTGATATTGTCAAAGTCATTTGCAAGCTTCAGCGTGGTATCTGCATTAATATTCGAACTGGTACGTCCGGGGACATTATAGAGTATGATAGGAACAGGGCTGACAGAGGCAATGGATCTGAAATGGTAATAAATGCCTTTCTGATTGGGTTTATTGTAATACGGAACCACAGACAATATGCCGCTGATCCCTTCAAAATCCATGGATTTGATTGTATCAACGATGGATTGTGTATTGTTGCCTCCAATGCCGACAAGCACCGGTAGCTTTTTCTCTGATTCCTCCAGGATATGATTAAGGACTGCAGTTTTTTCATCCCGTGATAAAACCGGGGCTTCGCTGGTAGTGCCCAATGCCACCAGGAAATCGATACCTCCCTGCATCACATGCCTGACGAGCTTGCCAAGAGAAGTAAAATCAATACTACCATAATTATGAAATGGGGTTATCAAGGCCACTCCGGCACCTTTTAGCATTTCAGATTTCATCTTTTTTGTTTATAATGGTTATGTAGTGATCGATTTGTGTGATCAATTCTTCCAGCCCGTCTTTTTCCTGAAGACTGATCATCATGTCAAGATAAGCGGCACTGGCATCACGCTGCATGCCAACTTTGAATTTTGCCCTGCTTAAGCCCGTAATGAAAAGCAAAGGAAGGGAGTTTTCAGTACTGAGGTCAATGAGAATATCAAACTCACAAGCGATAAACTCCCTGACTGCCGTTGAGATTGGCCTGTAATTCCAACTCAAATTTGATGGATAGAAAAAATCGTATGATAACTTCGGAAGAAATTGCCCTGTAAGATGCTTGCTTTCAACATAGCCAAGCGCTTTTACTGTCTTACCGTTATCCTGAAGCTTCTTAACATAAGCACTTATTTTTCTGTATGCGGGTTCATCAGGCAGGAAGTATAATATGCCAATATTCCCGGCTTCATCCAGATTCATGATCTTCCTGTTCCTTGATACCCGGCCGGCTTCTCTTCTAAGGAAAAACCTTCCGGCACTCTTTCTTATATTCGTGAAAATACTCAAGATAGAAAATGTATAATGTTGTAAGGACTTGTAAAGATATAGATTTTAGATGTTGGAATTACTGCACGCTAAAACTTAAGGTGTATTCTTGCCTCAATCCCGAAAGCTTTCTGGGCAAGGGCACTATCATCAGGACTATTAATACCAATAGCCTGTGCTTATTATCTTTGAATAAGATTTATTTCTGAAAGTTCTTGTCCAATCTGGTGTATCCCAAGTAGTATTTTATCTCTTTGATTGTCTGATGGTTTCTTACGCCCCTGTACATACTGAGATAATAGTGTTGGGTTCATGCCAATCCTTTCTGCCAGGAATTTCGAATTAAGTACTCTGTAATATTGAAAGAATTGTTTAAAGTCAATCTCAAACCTTATATTCTCATGGGTTATTTGAATTTCTTCTTCTTCAAAATAAAGGTTTGCAGCTTCAAAAGCATTATCTAAAAGTTCAGAAATTGTCTTAGCTGTAGTAAATATCGGATAATCTAATGCATACGCAGAAAATCCTGTATCAGTCTTTTCCAGTATCAATACTATTTTCTTCCTCATTGTCTTCATAGTAGCCTCCTTAATTTAATCCTGCATCTTTCCTGATTTTAATCTCTAATCCTTTACCAAGCTCCTGGGATCCATGATTTGGACATATTATTGTTCCAGTCTTCCTGTCATGTTTCATCTTAACATGAGATCCACTCTGTGAGACCGGATACCACCCATCTTTTTTCAGGAGCCTTAATAACTCTGAACACTTCATAAGTATCTTTTCCCTTTTGCAAAGGTAAATAAATATTTACCTATTTGCAAATTATTTTCTATAGAATTTGTTGTCAGTTGTTTGATGTCCTCCATATTGCAGTACAATATTTATTTTGCACAGCTGTCCGACATAGCAATTCAAGTATGTCTATATCTATTAATACCAGTATTCTAATTTTGTCACACAAAAAATTTGTTTAAATCAGTGAGACTTTAATTTTGAGAAACAAAATTATTTAGTCGAACTGATCCCCCCGAGTACTCGGGGAGGGATCTCATGGGTTATATTCCCCGCCCCTTGGGGCGGCAAAATAAATAATCTATTTTTATACCCCGCTGCTTGTCGCTTGCGCCAAAGCTTCAGCGACGGAGCACGGCTGGGAGGTTCATTTTAGATGGTGCGTGATAAATGCTTGTCGAGAAACAAGCCATTAACAGGCCCGAATCTGGAGATTCGCCCCAGCGGGAGAGAAGAAGGAAAAATGAATAATGAAGAAGTTACACCCGGCAGGAAGTAATCCACTGGTTTTTTTTCTGTTTCGCCAAACTTTTCCAAAAACTAATTATGTCAAATCGTCTTTTGTATTAATTGAAATTTATCTTTTCTACAACTATTGAATTGTCTTTAGTTAAATAGAATATCATATCTTCTGAATAAAATGATGGTCCTGCTTTAATGGGTTTTGGAAAATCAGTGATTTCTTTCTTTTCTATCAAACTATTTCTTATTCTATCAATAAAAGCAAGGTAATGTTTGCCCGATTCTTCATACAATACTTTTATAGTGTTTTCGGAAATATAGGCATCAACAAATCTGTAATTATATTCAAACTTCAGTAAGCTCATAGATTGACCTGGCATATCAAATTTCAAATCAACTGCATCTAGGGGTAGTTTATAGGTTTTGTCATTATCCAAATTATAATATGAGAGACTGTATTGCAAAAATATATAGGGATCAGCAGGTGTTAATATTTTTCTTAAACTTTTGAATTTACCAGCTGGTAAATATTCAGAAGGTAATTTGTAGTCAGTGAATCCAGAGAATACAAGATCTTCTTCTTTTAAATTAAATCTACCGAATAGATATTGTTCATCCATTGTTTTATCAGCAGGCACCAATTGTAAATAATAATCGCCCTTATGCTCAGAGAAAAAACTGGGAAAAATATGGTAACCTTCTGGTAATGATTCTTCACGAATTCGTAATATGGAATAATCTTTGGGGTTGTTAAAAATGATAATACCAGGTTTATAAGATAGACCAGCTTCATTATTTTCTACTATTATGTCAGGAGCCATTATAAAGGAGGCCATAATATTCCTTTTATTAAATGAGTGATTGAGTCTCATCATGTCCATATTTGCATCTTTCAAAATATCCCTATATTTAGAAAACATGTGATAGCACATTGTATCCCCTGAAATTTTATGAAAGTTTATTTCAGTTGTGAGATCTGATGCTGTTAATACAGTTAGCTTATGGTCAGCATGTTTACTTATAAGCACGTATTTAGCAAATTTCGAATCAGTAATAAAGAAATAATCTTCAGTATTAATTAGAGTGGTTGCTGCTGAAAAGGCAATACTATCTGGGATTTTTATTTCTCTAGGTCCAAATTCTGCAAACCCATAGAACTTCTTCAATAATGAATGATCGTATAGTTTCTTTTCATTATACACATAAACCTCAGAAGTGAGTGCATTATTAATTGAGTTATAGATAGAGTCAGAAACAATGATATTAAATTTATTGGTATCTGAAATTTTAAAAACTTCACTTAAGTATGCATTGACTTCTGGTTTGGTCAAATTGGGAAACACAATAGTTTTTTTTATATTTTCATCACTGAATTCGATTTTTTTCATTCCTACATAGCAGTTCAAGCAATCGTTAGGAAAAACTTTGACAACACAGCTATCTTGTGAAAAGACATTAGAAAATGAGGTAAGTAACAAGCAAAATAATAATTTCTTCATAATTTTTTACTTCAATTTAATGAAGCTTATCAACCCTGCTCAAATCCAGCAGGTTGATTGGATTACTGCCCAGTCCGCTGATATTTTTTCCTGCAAAGCGCAACACTTCATCATAAAAAAGGATGACCACCGGGGCTTCTTCCATGATCATTTTATCCATGGCCCTGTATAGTTCATACCTTGCAGAATCATTTATTACACCAAGCGAAAATTCATACAGCAGATCATAATCAGCGCTACTAAAATGGGTATAATTTGGCCCTGCAGGGCAGAAGTTCTTACTATAGAACAAGGACAGGTAGTTTTCGGCATCCGGGTAATCAGCAATCCATGAAGCCCTGAAAAACGGCAGTTTGGCCTGGGCTTTCATTTCTTTGATCGCTGCAGGAGGGCTGACGGATAATTCAATATTCATGCCCAGCATCGACAATTCATGCTGTATATATTTACACAGATCAAGATATTCTGCTGATGTGCTTAATGTAATAGCTGGAAGCCCATTTCCACCAGGATAGCCTGCTTCTGCAAGCAATTGGGAAGCAAGGCCTGGATCAAAGGTATAGCCATAGGAGCCCAGGGTATCAAAGGATGGCATTCCGGCAGGAATGATCCCGCTATTTCCGGGTATTCCGATATTATTCCTGAGATAACGCATCATTTTTTTACGGTCGAAGCCATAGCTGACGGCCTGACGGATGAGTTTTTGCCTGAGCGGGTTTAGGCTCATGATTTCCATAGAAGTATCCACAAGTATCCCAAGGTACTCTGTGTTCAGGTAGGGTTCTGAGATGAGATAAACCTTATCGGAATATTTCGGATTTAGCTCTCCTATGGGAGTCAGCAGCTCATCCTTATAACTGGCATCGATACCGGACATAAAATCCAGTTTTCCCTGCACAAATTGTAAAAAAGCGGATTGCTTGTCAATCAGAAAAGTCACTGCAACGGCATCCAGATATGGCAATCTGCTTCCAATTTCATCAAATTCATAATAATTTTGATTTTTTCTCATGACAAGCTTCACGCCTTCCTTCCAGTACTGAAAAAAGAAAGGGCCACTTCCCAAAGGGTTTTTTCTAAAATCCTTCCCGTATAATTCCACTATTTCTTTGGGGATTACACTGCAATACTGCATGGCAAGCAATCCCAGGAATGGCATAAAGGCCTGTTTCAGCTTTATCTGAAAGACAGAATCGTTCAGGGCCCTGAAGCCACTGTCAGCGACATTATTGAATACCCATGAACCGGGTGATGCCAGAGAGGGGTCAAGGATACGGTAAAAGGAATATTCAAAGTCATGTGCATTCACCTTCCTTCCTTTTCCTTCAGGAAATGCTGTATGCTCATGAAAGAACACATCATCCCTCAGATAAAAAGTATATGTTGTACCTTCCTCAGAAATACTCCACAACTTTGCAATGCATGGCAGGACTTCCAGCTCTTCATCAAGGCTTACAAGGCCATCATACAGTTGATTACAAGCCCAAATATTGGCAAGGTCTCTTGCAAACGCAGGATCGAGGGATGTTATCCCGGCTGCTTCATTATAGCGGAAGATGCTCAGCCCCTCATTATCATATGCATTCCGGCATCCGGTTAGTAAAAGGAAAAAGCAAATGAAAAGGAGAAGTATATTTTTCATTAATTGGATATCTTGGTCCTGTTTTATCCCTAACAAACTTACATAAAAAAAACGACGGCCTTTCGGCCGCCGTCTTCTATAAAGGCTATTACCCTGATCACGAATAAAAACCAATAGAGAATTAAAGAAAGGAAAGAGGGTAATAGCCAAGCTCTTCCTGTTGTGTTATATCAAAAAAACAAAAAATAGTCTTATATGTTCTTTCTTTAACAAATTATTAACATAAATTTTTCTTCTGATATTACAAAGATAACATAAAATCAGGTAAAATGTTCAATTCAAACAACTATCCTACTTATCTATCCGGCTTGCTTTTATCACGCCTTTGATCTTCAGTAGTTTATGAACCAACTCATCCAGATGGCCTGAATCTTTAACAATCACCTTGATATAGCCTGTAAAGGCTTCCTTTTTTGAATCTACCTTAATAGATTGCATGTTAACCCTCAGGTCACCGGAAATGACATTGGTGATTTCGCCCAGCATGCCGATTTTATCCTCACCAGTAATCCTGATGGTGGCCTGAAATGCAGCGCCATTCTCAGAATCTTTCCATTGAACATTGATCTGCCTGTAGCCATATTTTTCGAGCATCCGCTTCGCATTCGGGCATGATTTTCTATGAATGGTGATCCCTTTCCCGATCGTGACAAAACCAAAGACCTTATCTCCCGGTATCGGGTTACAGCATTTCGCCAGTCTGTAGTTCACATTATCCAGTGTCTCATCGATAAGGAGGAAATTTTCATCCGCAGGAGCTTTCTGTTTTACAGTTGGAGGCGTTTGTATCTCTTCTTTGCTTTTTTCGGTGCTGCCTTTTTCAAGTAAGATATTCCTGATCTCGTTCATATCAGCCTTTTCAAAGGCAATCATACTGTATAGGTCAAGTGCAGATGCAAATTTATAATGTTTGACAAGCTTATCAATCGCTTCATCGCTGAACTGTATTTTCCAATTTTTGAGTTTCCGGCGCAGGATCTCATTTCCTTCCTGTGCCTCCCTATACTTTTGTTCTTGAATAGAACGCTTGATCTTGTTCTTGGCCTTGGTTGTTTTGACAAATTGCAGCCAATCCAGCTTGGGGGATTGATTTTTTGAGGTGATAATTTCCACTTTATCACCATTATTCAGTTCATAACGGATCGGCACGATCTTATTGTTCACCATGGCTCCGTTACATTGGTCTCCTACCCTGGTATGGATCTCGTAGGCAAAATCAAGAATAGAGGAACCAAGAGGCAGTTCTTTCAGGTCTCCATCCGGGGTAAAAACAAATATCTTTTCCGACTTTGCCGAACGGATAGGTTCCTTTTGCTGATCAAATTTCAGCTGATCCGGATTCTCCAGGATATCCCTCACCTGTTCCAGCCATAACTGAGAGTCCTTGGCACTGCCAAAGCCTTTGTACCGCCAGTGTGCTGCCTGCCCTTTTTCAGCCACTTCGTCCATTCTGCCCGAGCGTATCTGTACCTCTACCCATTTTTTGTTAGGGCCCTGGACGGTAGTATGCAAGGATTCGTAGCCACTGGCCTTTGGTGTACTGATCCAGTCGCGCAATCGTTTTGGGTTTGGCGTATAAATGTTGGTAACAATAGAATATATCTTCCAGCAGTCGGTTTTTTCTTTCTTGAGCTTGCTGTTGCTGACGATACGTATTGCAAAGAGATCAAACACCTCTTCAAACTCTACATTCTGTTTTTTCATTTTTTCCCAAACGGAATGTATTGATTTAGGCCTTCCTTTAATTTCACAATCGAAGTCCTGCAATATCAATTCACGGCTTATCGGATCAATAAACTCATCAATAAAAAGTTTTCTTTTGGCCTTTGTTTCGGTAATCTTATTGGAAATCTCCTGAAATATTTCAGGATACAGGTACTGCATCAATCTTTCTTCCAGCTCTGATTTAACCTTATACAATCCGAGCCTGTGCGTGATTGGCAGGTACACATGCTCTGTTTCAGCTATAAAAATTTCCTGTTTCGATTCAGGAAGATCATGAATTGTACGCAAATCATGGATCCTGTGGGCAAGTTTCAGGAGGATTACCCTGATATCGTCCACGATGGTCATAAAAAGATTCCTGAATTTTTCAGAATTGACATCAATTCTTTTGGTATTCAGGTTCGATAGCTTGGTATATTCCTCGATAAGGATGGCAACGGTATCGCCGAATTCTTTTTTGATCTGTGCGAGGGTAATATCCGTTTTGTTGACAACATCATGAAGAAGGGCGGCAATAACAGAAGTGGCCCCCAAACCAATCTCTTCGGAAGAAACCTTTGCAATCAGGATCGAATGGCAAATATTGAATTCTCCACTTGCAGTGCGTGCATCCCCATGTCCATCCAGAGCCAGTTCGTAAGCCTTCCTTATCTGTCCCAATTCTTTTTCATCACAATATGGATCACAGGATTCGATCAAGCCCTGGAACAGATCTTCTATCTTTTGCATATCCTCTTTTCCTGCTGTCATTCCGGTTTATTATTGCATTCCTTAGATGGCGGCTCCAACATATAAAAAAATATCCATAAAAAAGTCCCTGCCACCAGAATAGGCACGCAGGGACTATATATAAGATAAAATCAGTTTAATTATTTTTAGCCTTTATCATCTTCCCCGCCTTTTTTTGCAGGACTATCAGGGTTATCTGCGATTGACTCTCTCATCTGAGTATCGGCCATGATATTTTTGTATTTGTAGTAATCCATAATACCCAGGTTGCCTTCTCTGAATGCTTCGGCGATGGCCTTGGGCACCTCGGCTTCGGCCTGTATTACATTGGCCCTGGCCTCCTGTGCTTTTGCTATCATTTCCTGCTCCCTGGCAACGGCCATTGCCCTTCTTTCTTCGGCCCTGGCCTGGGCGATATTTTTATCGGCATTGGCCTGGTCCATTTGCAGCACGGCACCAATGTTTTTACCAATATCGATATCAGCAATATCAATGGACAAAATCTCGAATGCAGTACCTGAGTCAAGGCCTTTTTCCAGCACCACGCGGGATATGGAATCAGGGTTTTCGAGCACGAGTTTATGAGAATCTGCAGATCCAATTGAAGATACAACACCTTCCCCAACCCTTGCCAGAACAGTTTCTTCTCCGGCTCCACCGACAAGCTGTTTGATGTTAGCCCGAACCGTAACCCTTGCTTTGGCAACAAGCTGAATACCATCTTTTGCTACTGCGGTTACAGGTGGTGTATCGATCACTTTCGGGTTAACCGACATCTGCACTGCTTCCAGCACATCACGGCCTGCAAGGTCAATGGCTGTCGCCACTTGGAAACTCAGGGTTATATTAGCTTTATCTGCAGAGATCAAGGCATTAACGACTGTTTTAACACGTCCACCTGCAAGATAGTGGGCCTCAAGGGAATCCCTGCTGAGTTTTAATCCGGCCTTGGTTGAGGCAATAAGACTGTTAACAATAATTGGTGGTGGTACTTTTCTCCAGCGCATAAATACAAGTTGGAGCAAGGATATCCTGACACCCGAGACGAGTGCCTTAAACCATAATCCAACGGGAATAAAATAAAAGATCAGCCAGAGGGCAAAAAGTGATCCAAAACCTATCGCAATGATAATCCATACTTGTGGGTTTTCCATGTCAGTTATTCTTTTTGTTTAACATATATCTTATGGTTTTCAATTTTTTCTATTTCAATATCAACACCCGGATCAAGAAATTCGCCCATGGTCCTGACTTCATAAAACTGGTCATTAAAAACAGCCTTACCTGTTGGAACAAGCCTTGATACTGATTTTCCCAGATCCCCGGTATTGAGTTTATCCTCATCGATAAGATTGACTTTACTTTTGATACTGGTCTTAAGCATCACCCGCCGCCATGTTTTAGCCCGTAGGGAATATGCAAGAATGGCTACTGTTCCAACGATGGTTCCAGCCAACACCCAGTGTCCGGTATTCGTTCCGTAATATACATAAGCCTGCCACACTCCTATCCCGATCAGGATAAAGCCAATAATTCCTGCCACACCTGTTCCGGGGATCACAAGGATCTCCAGAATGAGAAATGCAAGTCCAATCATAATTAATGTAACAACTACCAGCCAGAACATCTTAAAATTTTATAATTAAATTACTGTATTTCCACGGTAAGGTCTCTCCGTCCCATTTCCTCATGAATCGGCTTCAGATCTTCAAACGATCCATTCTTAACGCCGCATTTTCCTTTTAAATGGGTAATGAGGGCACATTGTTCAGCCTGCTGATGTTCATGTTCGCAAATCTCTACCAGGGTTTTGATGACATGATCAAAAGTATTATGCTCATCATTGAACAACACCAACTCCCTGACATCTGTTAAAAGCTCTTCGGTATATCCCAGCGGATCTGATTTCTCCTTAACCATAGTATGAGAATTTGTGATAAAAGTAAACATAAATCCGGTTATTATAACAAAATTTAGCAGATTGTTGAGAAAATTAAGAAGGTGTTGGGTTTTGGGGGTTGGGGTTTGGGTTAGTTTTAAGTTTTGAGTTTTGAGTTTTGAGTTTTAAATTAATTCAGAATTCGACACCTGGTCCCATATTATTTATCTTTGCTATCAAAGCACCCTAATTCAAAACTTAAAACTTAAAACTCAAAACCATTATCTGTGATCATCTGTTTAATCCGTTTCATCCGTGTTCCATTTAAATATAAAATCTCGCATACCAAATGAACAATCTTAAATATATTTGCATTAAAGCACCCAATTTAAAACTCAAAACTCAAAACTTAAAACTACATAAAAAGCCTCCTTAGCAAGGAATCAGCTCCCGTGAATTACTTAACTTCGCAGATTCAAATTAATGACATGCCTCTTGATCCATCATTTCCAACAAGACTGAAGCAGCAACTTTCATATGGATTACCGGGAATGTCGTCTCAGGAGAAGATGGTACCTGCCACAAGGCGAAAAGAAATACTAAACAGTAAAGGGTATCTTGCTGGGAGAAAAGCCGCTGTTTTAATTTGTTTTTATCCTGATCATCATCATAACATTCGATTGGTTTTGATCAAACGTAGTGTATATGACGGGGTCCACAGCGGGCAAATATCATTTCCGGGTGGAAAGCCTGAGCAAGAAGACACAGACCTGGTACAAACAGCCTTACGGGAAGCAATGGAAGAAACCGGTATTGACAGGAACAAGGTGGAGGTCTTAGGTAAACTGAGCACCATTTATATCCCACCAAGTAATTATGTCGTACAGCCTGTTCTCGGCTGGCTGAGTACCGAGCCTGAATTTGTTCCTGAAGTTGCGGAAGTCTCGGAGATCCTGAGGATTCCTTTATCTGAGTTTTCTAATCCCGGAAATGTGCAGGAAAAAGAAATTATTCAAAGAAACTCACAAAAGGTGATGGTTCCCTGCTATTACATACAGGGGCACATTATTTGGGGAGCTACTGCGATGATACTTAGTGAGATGATAGACCTTATTAGTTTTAAGTTTTGAGTTTTGAGTTTTGAATTAATTTAAAACTCAAAACTCAAAACTTAAAACTCATTGAACAATTATCTCATGCGTAAGCGTTGAACTCTTTAATAACATCGCACTTACGCCACAATACCTGTCCTGGGAAAGAATTATAGCTTTTTCTAATTTTTTCATGGGCAGATCTTTACCCCTGAAAATATACCGGAGGTGAATGCTGTGATAATACTTCGGATGTTCATCAGTAAGTTCTCCTTCCACCTCAACATTGAAATACTCAGGCACTACCCTCATTTTCTTCAGAATTGAGATCACATCCATCCCGGTGCAAGCTGCAAGCGAAACAAGGGTTAATCCTTTTGGCCTCGGCCCTCTGTTTTCTCCTCCTACTGCTTCCTCAGCATCGAGTATTATTTTGAAACCATTAATTTCAGCCTCAAAAGCCATATTTTCTTTCCAGGTGGTGTTGATTTTTTGTTTCATAATCAAATCGTTTTTTGTGTAACAATTTGCAAAGGTAATTGTTTGGTGCTAAAATGAAGATGATGTTTTGGAGAGCAGGTACAGGGTACAAGGTACAA
Organism: Bacteroidales bacterium; assembly: GCA_021107535.1. Taxonomy (GTDB): domain Bacteria; phylum Bacteroidota; class Bacteroidia; order Bacteroidales; family B18-G4; genus B18-G4. The sequence continues at coordinate 21,313 of JAIOSQ010000074.1, forward strand.
GGTACAGGGTGCAGGGGACGGGGGACGGGCAATCGACTATTACCTCGTTCTTCGGTGCTCGGTGTTCGTTCTTCGTTCTTCGATCTTCGGTCTTTAATTGAAAAAGAATTCCCCGGGAATGATTCCTGCCGAGAATGAATCTACCTTCTCATTCAAATCCGGATCGATCCTGTATACCAGTCCGTTTTGAGTATAATCCAAAGGATTGCTGGTAAAAACCATTCCGGAAACCGAATCAAATCCCAATGCGTAAAACATTGTCGGAGATGATACTACAAGGTTTAATTCAAGTGTTTGTGCAGATACTTCCTGGGAATACAAGCCTCCCGGATAATTAAAAAACATCTTCTCCCCTGCCTTGTCAATCACCAATTTTTCAGGATGATCTGTTGTGCCCGGAAACTCCAGTGTTTTTGTGATGGAATAGTCCTGTGGGTCGATGCAGACCAATTTGCCTTTGGTATCATCCGCCCCGGGAAAACCGTTCCATCCCTTTCCTGAACACATGACCCATACAAGTCCATTCTTATCCTGAACGATCCCAGTGGGTTTATCACCAACAATTAGACTTTTTATTGCCTGATCCGTACTTATATCAATCACTGTTATGCTGCTATCAATAGACAATCCACCCTGGTTGAGTACCCAAACGCTCTCTCCTACTTGCAGCATTTTCTCAGGACCTGTCGCCGTGGCAATATTTCCGCTTATGGTATTTGAATTCAGATCAACAATGTAAACCTGGTTGTCCCAGCTTGTAACATAGGCCTTAAAGGCATCAAGGCCAAGAAAATACCTTGGAAGGTTGATCCCTTCTATAGAACCTGAAGACACCAGGTCGTCCTTTGCCGCTACTTCGATTCTTCCGGCATTGTTCACCACAATGTATATCTTGTCCTGGTGGACACTGATAGATTGAACCAGGTTCCCGAGCGTAAATCCGTTCACCCCTTCAAATACATGATTATCAACTTCGTCCGTATCCCGATAATAAATACTCAGAGTGCCACTGCCACTCTGAAAAGGCCCTTCATTTACAATAAAAACACGCTTATCGGTTTTTATCGGAATAACTGGATTGTCGTCATCTTTTTTACAAGAGCTGATGATAAATACACCTGACAAGATCAGTAGTGCAATAAAGAGTAATTTTTTCTTGAACATTTTTTTTAATTTTTAAAGGTTAATGAAATAGATAAATTAAAATTTCTTCCGGGCATGGGCCGATAGGCAACAAGCTGATAATCTTTATTAAAAATGTTGTTAAGCCTGGTAGCAATGCCGATATTCATAAGTTTTGTCACAAATTCTTTTTTCAGGGAGATGTCCATAAGGTAAAAACCCGGCAGTATAGAAAGGTTGTCTGTTGTGGTGTAGCTTTCACCGGTATAATTCCCGAAGAGAAGCATATGCCAGTGACTACAGCTAAACCCTATCTTTCCGGAAGCATTATGCAGCGGGGTATAGATCAACTGTTTTCCGTAGGTCTCGCCCGGGGCATCTTTGCTCTCATTGCTTGATCTGGAATAAGTGTAAGATAATCCCAGCTCAGCATGTTTCTGGTTTTTTTCAATATGGAAATTCGTTTCCAGTTCGATTCCCCGTGCCCATACTTTCTGAACATTATCTGCCTTCCAGAAGTTGTTTTGGGGATGCCAGAGGATCCAGTCATCCACCAGGGAAGAGTAGGCTGTAACAATAAATTCAAGGCCATGGAACTCGGCCCCTCTATAGAATTCCGTGATCATGCTTAGCTCGGCATTCCAGCTGTTTTCCGGCTTTATATCGGGGTTCCCCCCCGGTTGCCAGTATAATTCATTCATCGTTGGAAGCCTGTAATTCCTTGAGATGCTTATTTTGTTAGAAAGAAATGGAAACAAGGGTCCTTCAATGCCTATGGCCGGAGTGAACGGAAACAGATCATGCCCGTTGAACTCCTGCCTGGCTCCAACCATCATATCCCAATTTATACGGGAAATATGGTATTTACCATTGGCAAAAGCAGCAAGCAGTTCTCTTGCTTCTCTCCCATTATAAGCTTCGATATCAGCCTGCTCGGCAGTCATACTGATGCCTGCATCAATGCTAACATTTCCTGACAGCTGATGCCGGTATTCTGATTCAAAAAACCAGGTATCCGTATGAATGCTTGACTGCAGTGATATCAGCGGATCCGTATAATTTTCATATTCTGTAAACCAGGCAGTTTTAAGGCTCAGCACAGCATTTCTGAAAAAGCTTTTCCATTGCAGGGAAGTGCGGAAGGCGCGATCCGACTGATAAGCCTCACTGGCATTCATAGTGGTGCTTGGAGGAATCTCACGAATGGCTTCCTGATACCAGAGAAAAAGATCCAGCTGATTCTTCTTAGCTATCTTTAGTGCGGCATGGCCATTAAAGCCGAGGCCATTGGAAGCGCCATTCTCCAGGGTCTTTTTTTCACCCCTGTCCGATAAATAATTAAAGTCGTTCCGGGCCTCCTGCCCTGTAAATGCTAGTTTAAAATAGAACTTATCTCCAGATGTGTATGCTGTAACAGATGTACTCAAAGAGCCAAAGCTTCCTGCCCGCAGATTTAGCGAAGCCAGGGTATGCCCGGAAAACTCAGCCTGATTGTTCAAAAACACTGCACCACCTATTGTACCGCTGCCATAGCGTATGCCACTGCCACCGAATACAATGGCAGCATTATTAAAAAATCCTGCAGGGACCAGCGAAAGGTCAGTAATACCCAGGCTGGGCATCTTCAGGTTTATCCCATTCCAAAAAATGCTGCTCTGGTTGGATGAAGTGCCTCTGAAAGACATGGTGGTCAATGTATTCTGTCCGTATGACCTGATGTACACAGAAGTATTTTCAGATAAAATATCACCTATGTTATTCCGAAGGTCCTGCTGCATGATGTCCGCATGCAGGTACTTAATATTTTGGCCGGTAGAAAAGTCTGAATACCTGTCAGCTGCAATACTCACGGTATCCAGTTGCATGATGGTGTCGACCCTGATCTCCTGGGAGTTGCCATTGAAAGCAAGGCAGATCACAAAAAGCAGTATTATACCTTTTAATTTCATCCGATAAGCCCTTTGCGGGTTTATATCCAGGGAGAAAACTTTGAATAAATCTTGTGAATTTATTGCAAGCCTTTTACCCGAAAGCTTTTATTTTGCATTCAATGGCAGGTCTTCTGACTTATCTCAGTTCCGAATGGCCTTCCCATCAGCTCGTTGCGACAGTGGCTTAAGGTTATCCGAAACTCCAGGGCTCAAATAGCCTGAGATTCACAGCATCGGGAAATGTTGGGGATTTTCACCCCATTCCCTATTATGGCGTTTCCCGCGGGGCGGGATTGCACACCATTGAATGATGTAAAGGTAGAAATTATTTGCATGAATAGAACCGACTTTAAAATTTTTATTTATTTTTACCGTTGCTTATTCATACAGCCCTTTCTTAAAACGCCGACAAAATGAAGTTCTGGAAAAGTATACCATTTATTCTGACTGCTATTTTACTGAGCATATTCCTGCTTACTTCTGCCTCCTGTTCTCAAAAAACCTACTCTACAGGTTGCAAAGTAAATTATAACAAGTCGTCCAGAATAAAAGCTTACAAAAAGCCTACCAGCAGGAATTCATTCACCCACAGCAAATCGGTTAAGAAGAAATATGTGGTTAAAAGGTAATTCTTATCACTCTTTCTCTTAATCAAATAAGGGTTTTACTCGTTGATCTATCCGGTCACCGGCCAACGGTTACCGGCTACCGGAAGTATGAGTATTGGATTCAGGAATGATCATTCCTCGCTCCCCAGCCCTTCCCTGTTCCTTGTTTGTCAACCGAAGTTCTTCGGACGAAGGCGGGTTCGCTATTCCTTCTTTCCTGCTTTAGAGGTCAAAATTATCCCTGGGTTCTTTTAATATACAGGAAAATTGATTATCTTTGTAATAATAATCAACAAAATCAAGCTAATCGACTGATTAACGAAAGTTAACCCAATACTTGTCAGTTTTTTGATTTAGCTTTCTAATCTAACAATTAGCCCCAGTTTTTGTTTTGATTCAAATTGACTAATAACAGGCAAATAATGACTGTAAATAAACTACAAGCTCTACTCGAATTACTTCTTTCTGAAAATGATATTTTACGAAACAGCATAAATAATTCCAGTAGTGCCGGCATGATGAAGGATGCGCTCAGGAAGTGGATCATGTCTTATATTCAAACCCGTCCCTATCTTCTTGATTGCTGTACAGCAGGTGACGTCAGCCGTAACAAATTTGACAAGCTTAACTGGAAGGATGTTGCATCCCTCCGCATACTCGATTACCTGGACAATGCAGGTATCAGGGTCCGGGATCCCAGTATCAGTAAGAAAGAGGTAGTATCTGATCCCTTCGGACAATTATACGCCGCCGTAAAAAGAGGAAAATATGAGTTCAGAATTGACTTTGTACTGGATATGCTCATGCTGTTCAGGCAGTTTTCAGGAAAACTCAGCAAGAGTATCCCACCCAAAAAGAAGGTACTGGAATGGATGTCGAGGCATCCTTCGGGACTGGATCCTGAAATAGTCGCCCTGCGTAATGAAAACAGGAACCGGATCATCAGAAAGTTCATTGAACTGATGGAAAAAGGCAGGATAAAGGATGCGAAATTCATATTTGAACCCGGACTTTCATATGATGAGAAATATGCAATGATGTTGAAATGGTGGCAAACCCGGCTGTTTCATTTAAGGTTTGCCATCAGGGATCCTGAGATCCTTAATGAAATGCTGGACTATTCCATATCCGGGAAAAGAATGAAACTCCTGCGCAAAGCAAAGGAGGCCGGCATTCCTACTTTTGTAAACCCTCACTATCTTTCTCTGCTGAATGTGAATCCACCTGCTCATCTTAAAGGAACCGATGAAGCGATCCGTGAATATGTTTTTTACAGCAAGGAACTGGTGAAGGAATTTGGAAATATCGTAGCATGGGAAATGGAAGATATTGTTGAGGCGGGCAAGCCCAATGCGGCCGGATGGATACTGCCCTCCAACCATTCCATGCACAGGCGATATCCGGAAGTGGCTATTCTCATTCCTAACAACGTGGGGAGAGCTTGTGCAGGATTGTGTTCATCCTGCCAGCGGATGTATGATTTCCAGCGCGGTCACCTGAATTTTGATCTGAGCCGCTTGAAACCCAAAAGTAGCTGGCCTGACAGGCTTGCCCAGTTCATGGATTATTTCAGGCAGGATTCCCAGCTTCGCGATATCCTGATCACAGGGGGAGATGCATTGATGGCATCCGACAAATCGCTTGAAGCAGTACTGGATGCAGTTTATGAAATGGCCATAAATAAGATTGAAGACAACAAAAAACGGCCTGATGGCAAGAAATACGCTGAAATGCGCAGAGTCAGGCTGGGAACCCGCTTGCCGACATACTTGCCGCAGCGTATCACCATGGACCTGGTCTCCGTGCTTGCTGCATTCAAAAAGAAAGCTGTGAAAGCCGGCATGACCCAGTTTGTGATTCAAACCCATTTCGAAACTGCAATGGAGATCACGCCTGTGACAAGAAAGGCAATCGAAAGACTGCAATCTGCCGGATGGATCGTAACCAACCAGCTGGTATTCACTGCAGGGGCTTCAAAAAGGGGACATACCGCTAAACTTCGCCAGGTTCTAACTGATCTTGGCGTATTGAATTATTACACCTTTACGGTTAAAGGATTTAAGGAAAATTCCAACAACTTTGCTACCAACGAAAGAGCAGTGCAGGAGCAAATGCAGGAAAAAATCCTTGGGATCCTTCCGCCGGAGTATCTCGAAGAAATCGCAAACATCTCCCTCCATCCTGAAGACAGCAAAAAGATCCTGACAGATATCAGAAAGAGATCAGGGCTTCCTTTCCTTGCCCTCGACAGAAACGTTCTTAACCTTCCGGGTGTAGGTAAAAGCCTTACCTTTAGAACCATCGGCATCACTCCCGGAGGGAAAAGGGTACTGCTGTTCGACCATGACCATACCCGTCGCCACAGCCCGATCATCGAGAAGATGGGAAAAGTCACCATCGTTGAATCTAAATCCGTTGCTGCCTATATTGCGCAAATGGAAAGTATGGGAGAAGATCCTGCTGAATATGAATCAATGTACGGATACTCCATCTCCAAAACCGAAGCCATTATGCCGGTATACCAGTATCCGGACTATGAGTTTGAGACTACTGAGGAGATGACAAATTTGGAAGTTTGATGAATAGAGAATAGTGAACAAGGAATAAGAATAAGAATAAGAATAAGAATAAGAATAACGAAGACCGAGCAACGAATATCGAACAACGAACCGGAGGCTGCCGGAATGGGAATGATATTTTGTCCAGACAAAATCAAATGGAATGTAAAACATGTTAGAAACAGGATCTTTTTCATATTGATTTATGTTCGTCCACAGTAATTTATTCAATTATTACTTTTTTTCTTACAATCTTGCTTTCTAATTCAAATTCAATAATATAAAGTCCATGTTTAAGAGTTGATACATTAATAGAATTATTAATCAGTTTTCCGGTTACGATTTTTTGTCCATTTTGATTATAAATAGCATAACGACTAATTTCTACTCTGGGATAACTTAATATTGATAATTTATTATTTGTGGGATTCGGATAAAGTAGTATTTCAGGAGTTGGGATAACATCCTTTATTCTTAGTATCGGATCATATGATCTAAATAATTGATATTGTTGACTTGATAGATTAATACATTGCAAATAAACAGTATTGTCGGGTGATATTGAAATTTGATTGATATAAGGGTTTAGAACTGTATCATTTAAACTTACCCAGGTATTACCCCAATCCTCGGAAAATCGACAACCATTATAATTATACCCATTTACACCGGCAATTAAATTATCTTGATAGGTAGATTCTATTACTGTAGTTACCATACTTGAAACAAGAGACCAACTTACGCCACCATCATTTGAACTGTAAATAGCCGCCGAATTACTGCCTACAAGTATTACACCATCATTGTTTACTTCGATTGAATTCAAGTGCTGATCAGTTATCCCAATGTTTTCCCAGCTCACTCCATTATCAAGGGAACGATGAAAACCACTACCAGTATGTGGACCGTCATATGATCCTCCAACTGTATATATCTCTCCATTAATGCCAAAGTCTATATCTGCAAAGTATATGTTGGAATAAGTGAATAATACAGTATCCCAGGTAATACCATCATTTGAAGAACGTAGAATAGTCCCCCAACCAACAGCATAAATATCATTTGTTGGGGAAATGTTAAATTTTAAAATATTACCACCTGTTGTACATGCCTGTTCAAAACTATCACCATCGTCTTCGGATCTTAAAATGCAAAAACTTGTTCCAATTAATAGATTCCCATTTGAAGTGTATTTAATAGTATGAAGAGGAATATAGGAAGGGAGATTTAAGTCTAATAACATCCAAGCGTTTCCGAGGTCAAATGACCTAAAAAGACCACCAAACTCATTATTTCCTCCAGTCGCCACAAAAAGAATTCCTTCCTTTTCTGCATTTATTGCTCTGGATTTGAGTGTGTCCGGGAAATTAATTGGCTCCCAAATATTTTGTGCTATTACAGAATTAACTATAAGCATTAATAAAATTGGAACTAGTCTTTTCATTATTCTGCAATTATAAATTTCGATTTTGGACAATGTGCACAACTCATTTATCTGTTCAATACTACGCATACAAATCAATCTCCGTTACGTATATGCAGTTTGATTACAATTATTTGTCTTGTAAATATACGAAATAATTCTATGTATCTGGTGAGGTTTGTTTGGAGGAAGCATAAAGTATTTAAAGTACTTAAAGTATTTAAAGTATTAAAAGTACTTAAAGTATGGTGTTGAATTTTGGATTATGGATTATGAATGTTTGACCGCCAGGCTTTTATGAGGGAATGAGAGGATGACGGGAAGTGAGGAAGAGGGGATGATCGAACCCCACAGAGACGTTGCATGCAACGTCTCAACAAGAAATCCCAAACCCCATATCTTCATCCAGTCTCATAGTCGCCACACCCAATGCCCAATATTTGTCTATCTTTGCCAAAACGCTTCAGCTAAACATGAATAAACGACAGATAGTAATTATAATTCTCACAATGTCCGTATTTGCCTTTCTAAACAGTTGCCATATTGGCAGGTACTTTTCCAGGAACGTGGCTGATACCGGTGATCATAAAAGGTTTCCGGCATATACCGTTAAAGCTGCTCCTCCTGTATTCAATTTTGCGAAAGCTACGAATGAACAGCCCCCGATATTGCCGGAAGCGTATAACCCAAAAGGGAAATATTCAGATTTCACCGACTTCCTTGAAAAGAATAAAGGCCTTTCATTTCTAATCATCAGGAATGACAGCATTTTGTGTGAACGTTATTTTGATGGCTATGACCGCTCTACCATTACTGCGGGTTTCAGTGTTGCCAAGGTTTTTGTTTCTGCCCTAACCGGGATCGCGGTTCAGGAGGGTTATATTGAGAGTGTAGATCAAACAGTTTACGACTTTCTTCCCGAAATGAAGGATCCGGGATTTAAGGACGTAACGATCGAAAACCTGCTGAATATGCGATCCGGAATAAAATTCAGTGAAACATACTTCAACCCCTTCAGCCATATAGCCAAATTTTACTACGGCAATAACCTCAGCAAATATGTACATAAACTGAAAGTAAACAAAGCTCCGGGAGAAGAATATAATTATCAGAGTTGTAATACTGAGATTTTGGCCATGATCATTGAAAAAAGCACAGGAAAACCATTTGCGACATATTTCGAGGAAAAGATTTGGAGTCAGCTGGGAATGGAATCTAATGCCACCTGGAATTATGACAGTGAGAAGTATGGATTGGTAAAGGCTTTTGGCGGACTGAATGCAATTCCTGTTGATTTTGCCAAATTCGGCCGTTTATATCTGAACAATGGCAATTGGGAAGGTAAACAAATTATTCCTGAGGCCTGGGTAAAACATTCGATGAGCATTCATAACGACTCAAGGGATTCACAAAATTTTCCCTATTCCTATTTCTGGAGAGTTATGGAAAGTGGATCTGTTTTTGGCAAGGGAATTCTCGGACAGTACATTTACCTTAATCCTGCCCGTAATCTGATCATCGTAAAATTCGGAAAGAAAAATGCCGACATCAACTGGCCTGAACTTTTTGAGGAAATAGCAAAGCAATATTAGTTGGGCGATAGGCAGTGGGCGTTGGGCGTTAGGTGTTCGATGTTCGATGTTCGGTACTCGGTGCTCTATTCCACCTCTTCAAAGTAAACCTTTTCGCTTTTCACCTCCCCATCTTTGTAACGGGTTTCCCTGATGATAACACCCAAAGAATTATATTCAATCCACTTACCTGATTTTATACCGTTCTCATACTGCCCCTCTGTTTTCAGTTGCCCGTTATCATGGAATTCCAAGAACTCACCGACAGCGAGATTATTTTCATAGTATTCAATGGATTGAAGGCTGTCATTGGGATAAAACGTTTTCTGGATACCTTCAAAAATTCCATTATGATATTGAAATTCAGCGATTTTTTTACCGGCCATATCATACCATATGGTAAGGCCATCCCTTTGTCCTTTCTTATACTGAGATGATTCCTGAAGCTGTGCATTTTCATAATACAATTCAGACTTACCGTGTTTTACCCCGTTTTTATAATTGATCTTGCGTTGCGGATTTCCGCCGTATTTATAGGATATCGATAATCCATCCAGTTTATCATCAACAAAAAACTCTTCTCTTGAAAGATATCCCCTGGAATCTATGGCAATATATATTCCGTTCTTTTTGCCGTTTTTGTATGTTTCAAGTTTTGCTAAAAACCCCCTGGGATGATAATTAAGCCAGCTCCCTTCCTTAATATCATCAACATATGTACCTCTGCTTCGGATATTTCGCTTTTTCACATCCCAATAGCCCTGTTTTAAGCCATTTTCATCAGTAAAATTGATGGTATCCCCTGATGCCGTGACTTCGTACTCTGCCTGGGAAAATAACTGAACACTGCTGAAAAGAATGACTGATAAAAAAAGAAAAAAGCTTGATTTTTTCATAATAAAAGGTTTTAGGATAACAAAAGTAGGAAGCCTGCTTCAAATAGCAAGCTAAAATCAGGTTTTTTCTCCCACGAGGTCGAATTCCGTGGCCGAGCTTACCCTGATCTTATAAAATTCGCCAATACGCACCGAATTATCGCTTATGATCACTTCATTATCCACCTCAGGTGAGTCATATTCGGTTCTTCCCAGAAACACTTCACCTTCCTTTGCGTCAATGATCGTCTTGAACACTTTGCCTATCTTCTTTTCATTCAGCTTAAGCGAAATGCTTTGCTGAAGCTCCATAAGCCTTTCTACCCTTTCCTGTTTTAACGCTTCAGGAACATCATCTGTCAGATTGAAGGAAGAGGTACCCTCTTCAGCTGAATAGGCAAATACGCCCAACCTGTCGAAGCGGCTTTCTTCAACAAATCTCATCAGTTCCATGAAATTCTCCTCTGTCTCTCCCGGATAACCAACAAGCATTGTGGTACGTAATGCTATATCAGGCAACAGTTCTCTGAGCTTATACACCAGTTTCTTCGTTTCGGTACTTCCTATGCTGCGCTTCATCGATTTCAGGATGGGCTCGCTGATATGCTGTAATGGAATATCGAGGTAATTACAAATGTTATCCCGCTCGCGCATCACGCGGAATACATCATCCGGAAAAGAAGCAGGATATGCATAATGCAGCCTGATCCACTCCAGGCCTTTTATGTCTGAAAGCTTCTCAAGCAAAGTTGCCAGTTTTTGCTCTTTATAAAGGTCCATCCCGTACCATGTCAGGTCTTGGGCGATCAGGATCAATTCCTTAACTCCCTTCGATACAAGATATTCTGTCTCTTTCACCAGGGATTCGGTGGTACTGGAACGCTGATTGCCACGAATCAGCGGGATAGCACAAAAGGAGCATCTCCTGTCGCAACCTTCAGATATCTTCAGGTATGCATAGTGAGAAGGTGTTGTGAGATAGCGTTCACCGATCAATTCCTTCCTGGGATCAAAACCAAGGTCTTTTAAAATTGCCGGAATATCCTCAGTGCCATAAAACCCATCCACTTCGCGGATCTCCGATCTCAGCTGAGAAGCATATCGTTGTGAAAGGCAGCCCGTGACAAATAATTTCTCAAATTGTTTGTTCTTTTTTGCTTCGGCATATTCCAGAATGGTATTGATGGATTCTTCTTTGGCATCAGCAATAAAGCCACAGGTATTGATGATCACATAATCGGCCGGTTCTTCAGACTCATGGCTGATTTCAAGCCCCCTGGCTTTAAGTTCTCCCAGGAGGTTTTCAGAATCTACGAGGTTTTTCGAACATCCGAGGGTGATGATATTGACCTTTTTAGGCATCTGTCAGGAAGATTGAAAGAGGGAATCGACAAATTCATCTCTGTTAAACACCTGCAGGTCTTCTATTTTTTCACCTATCCCAATGTACTTAACAGGAATTTTGAACTGGTCTGAAATGCCGATCGCTACACCTCCTTTGGCAGTGCCATCGAGTTTGGTGAGCGCCAGGGATGTGACTTCGGTGGTATTTGTGAATTGGCGTGCCTGTTCAATGGCATTCTGGCCGGTGGAAGCATCGAGGATAAGCAACACATCATGTGGTGCATTAGGGATCACCTTTTGCATCACTCTTTTGATCTTGCTCAACTCATTCATCAGGTTGATCTTGTTATGCAATCTGCCTGCTGTATCCACAATTATAATATCAACATTTTTATTCACTGCTTCCTGCATTGTTTCAAAGGCAACGGAAGCCGGATCAGCTCCCATGCCCTGAGTCACCATGGGTACCCCTGCCCTATCAGCCCAGATCTGCAACTGCTCGACGGCAGCAGCACGAAAAGTGTCGCTGGCACCAAGCATCACCGATTTTCCAGCTTTCTTGAACTGATATGCAAGTTTGCCTATTGTAGTTGTTTTGCCAACGCCATTCACCCCCACAACCATGATCACATAGGGGGTTTTTTCGAGTGACGCTTCAAAATCCGGTAGCTCTGATTTAGCATTTTCCTGCAACAGCGATGCAATTTCCTCTTTCAGCATGTTGTTAAGCTCGGCAGTACCAAGGTATTTATCCCTGGCCACCCTCTCTTCTATCCTTTCGATGATCTTGAGAGTAGTTTCCACACCAACATCAGATGTAACAAGGATCTCTTCCAGATCATCAAGAACCTCATCATCTACTTTGGACTTGCCAACGATGGCTTTAGAAAGTTTCGAAAAAACACTGGTCCTGGTTTTATCAAGCCCCTCGTCCAGTTTTTCTTTTTTTTCTTTCGAGAATATTTTAAAAACACCCATGATATCAGAACTTATAAAAAAAGCTTCTTCCGTAAAAAGGAAAAAGCTTTTTAAATGAGATTTCGACTCCTTATTTCTTTGCTAAAAATTCCTTTACCTTATCGTTAGGAATAATATCTTCTTTAAATGAGTATGCGCCGGATTTGGGAGATTTCACCATTCTGATCACTTTCGCGAAGTCCTTTCCAGCACTTTGTAATGAAGCAACTACTTTCTTAGCCATGGTATATATTATTTAATTTCTTTATGAACGGTCATTCTCTTGAGGATCGGATTATATTTTTTGATCTCGAGCCTGTCAGGAGTATTTTTTTTGTTTTTGGTGGTGATATAACGTGAAGTACCTGGCATTCCGCTGTTTTTATGCTCGGTGCACTCCAAAATCACCTGTATTCTTTGATCTTTCGATTTAGCCATTTTCTGATTCTCCTATAATTTTCGGGGTGCAAAAATACATTTCTTTTCTTAAATATCAAAATATTAATAGAATATTTTTTTTAGAAGTCTATAGTTAGAATGGTGTTGAGTGTTAGGTGTTAGGCCATTCGAAAAGCTCAGGACAAGTTGTTGGGTGTTGAGTTGATTGATCGATGTTTGAATAATACTAATTTGACTTCTATCCAGTATCCAGCATCCAGTATCCAGTATCCCAAAATAGCTACCTTTGCAATATGAACTGGGCCCCCTACACAAAAGGCTTCAAGGTTTACCTTCAACTGGAGAAATCACTTTCTAAGAACACGGTGGAGGCATACCTGAGCGATGTGTGCAAGCTCACTACTTTTGAGGAAGAAAATATCCAAAGGTCCTCCCCTGCTGAGATCGGTCTCGCCGATTTACAGCTGTTTATAAAGCATATCAATGAGGAAGGATTAAGTGCACGAACACAAGCAAGGATCATCTCCAGCCTGAAAGCTTTTTTCAAATACCTGTATCTTGAAAATATCATCAGGGATGACCCTGCCAGTCTGCTGGAGAGCCCTCGTCCGGGAAGAAAACTTCCTGACACCCTCTCCGTCGAGGAAGTTAAAAATCTCATAAATACCATTGACATGAGCCTCCCCGAAGGAGAGCGGAACAAGGCCATCATCGAGACATTATATGGTTGCGGCCTCAGGGTTTCTGAACTCATCAACTTGAAGATCACTGATATATA
>JAIOSQ010000152.1 GCA_021107535.1 Bacteroidales bacterium
CCGTACCTGTTCCAAAATCTATCCCGATTGCCTGCATCACTCCCATTGTAGAATAGCGATAATTGATTAAGTATGAAGAATTATTTTTTTTAGAAATCGGACCTTCTGCGCCAAATTCAAAACCATTAAAGCCTACTTGTCCGAGAAATTCATGCTTATCGTAATTTCCGTTACGCATTCGCAAGTCAAAAACACCGGATAGAGCATTTCCATATTCAGCAGGAAAAGCGCCGGTCATAAAATCAGAATTTGAAAGGACATTATTATTCAACATGCTTACAGGGCCTCCTGTAGCACCCAATTGTCCGAAATGATTAGGATTTGGTATATCAACACCATCAAGTTGCCATAATAATCCTGATGGTGAATTGCCACGAATTACAATATCGTTCAATGCATCATTCGAAGTACAAACACCTGCGTAATTTGCAGCCATCCTGGAAACATCATTCATGGCCCCGGCAAATCGCTGGGTTTCTTCAACCGAAAAGGTCCTGGCACTAATGGTCGTCATAGAGTTAATAGTTTCCCCTTTCCGTGTAGCAGTTATAACCACTTCATCTAAGTGATCCACCTTCTCTTCCATTTCAACATCCACCACCAATTCTTTACCCGATATAAGATTAAGATTATTTATTGTAGCAATATGATATCCCATATATCGTACCTGTATGCTTAGCCTTCCCACAGGAACATTTTCAAGGACAAAATAGCCGTCAGTATTTGTAGTTGTACCTACAATAGGGTCGGTTTCCAATAATATTACGGTAGCACCCGGAAGCGGCATAAGTGTTTGCTTTTCAATCACCTGCCCCCTTACCGACTGTGTAATATTTTGTGCATATATATTTGGTGCAAAAAATATTGTCAAACTGATAATAAATACTTTTAGTTTTTTCATGTTTTTGGTTTTATTGGAATAATGGAAAAATGGAATGTTGGAATACTTGAATGCCAGATATTGACTTTCCAACCTTCCAACCTTCCAACTTTCCATCATTCCACCATTTCATTATTCCTGACTGGCTTACAAATCATATATTTTTTATGCTCTTTCTCAATTTCCCAACATCCCGATTTCCCAATTTTTTCTTTTGATTTTTTTCTTGATTGATGTCCGTCTTCAAGAATTAAGACACAATTTGGCTTAGCGATTCTGTTCAATTCCAATAAAAAACTTTTAAAATCTTTTATCATGTGAAACATATCAAGCGCATAAATTAAATCGGCAGTATTTTCTCGCATTTCAACGTTATTTCCATCTGTTTGAAGTGTTTCTACATTACTAAGTTTATATTTCCTGATTAATTTTTTCACTGATTTAATCGCCAATTCTTGAATATCAACAGCATAAACCAATCCTTCATTACCAACTAACTCAGATGCTCTTCTAATATGCATTCCCGGGCCACAACCATAATCAATAACAATACTTCCCTTTTTGATTCCAAATTTGTCGAGACATCTACCCATAGGTTTAAACGCATTACGCACCTTAAATATCAGGGTCATTATTCTAAATGCAACATTTGGCATTTTATCCATTTCACTTCCGTATCTGATTTTTTTCATTTCCCCGAATTTTATTATTGATGCAAATAAACATAATTATACATGTTCAATAAAATTTAATATGGTGAACGTGGAAAAAGGGGGGGTGAATGGGGAATGGGAAGCTTTAAGCAGGGACTGGGGGAGTCAGAGAATCAGAGAGTCAGGGGCTTTGGGACTGTGAGTGCAATTTAAAACTCAAAACTCAAAACTCAAAACTCAAACCCTCTTCCCCTCATCGGATTCTATATGTCTTTCCTTTATAATGTCTGAAAAGAAAATCATAGATCACCATTTCATGCATACGGGAGTTACTTCTGAATATGCGATTCATAGACATATGGATCAGGCTTGATAAGAAGTCGTTCAGAGGAACTTCCACTTCCACTTCCCCTTTTCTATAGTGATCCAGGATGGCATTGATATATTGTTGTCCTGAAGATGTTCTTCTACGGAGGATATCTTTCAAATAATTGTCATTACCGGCATGTTCTCCCTCAGCCAAAAGAATGTTGATCCTTTCACGAAAATTCCTGAATTTCTCCGACAACTGTCTTGCAAGCTGTTTATCTTTCCCGAATTCTTTTCCGAAACTGCGATTCAGTTCAAGCAACAGCTTTTTCTTATCTTCAAGAGAAACATTAAAATCCTGAAGCATTGAATCTATCGTAAGAATGGCATATAACCACCTATCATTCTCGTCATTTTTTTCTTTGTGCTCATTCATAAACTCCACAAATGAAAAGCTGTCAAGAAAAAACAGTTGTTCGGCGAGATCCATTGTCATGCTGCCGTATCTTTCAATTTCCCGCTGGTATGTAGCTGTTTCGATTTCCCATATGAGGCCTGACCCCAACATGGGATTCATTTTATCCTTTAGCATGGGCATTACAAGTCCTACATGTTGTTCATTTTTCAGTCTGAGCCTGTAGCGTATATGAAAATCAGGATCAGCATAGCGAATAAAAAACCAGCGATCTGCTATCTTTTGATCGATCAAGGCAAGAGAAACAGGATGAAGTATATCGGTCAGCAAGCTGTCGGCAGTCCTGACACCTGTATATATTTTTAAATACAGCCATTTACTTCCGGGTACAAATGTTCTTTGTTCAGTCCTCATGTTTATCTGGTGGGTTTTGATGAAAAAAGAACACAAATTCATTGGCCATAATGCTGTTGTCTCCTGATACAATACCTTCCTTGCTGTCGAACAGGAATTCATGAAAAGTCACTATTTTCCGGTCTTTGGTTTCACGTTTGAATAAACGCAGGCAGGTAATGTTTTCCATATCCAGCCAGAGTTCATTATCGGATTCTGTCAACATAAGCTGTCCGGGCATTCTGTATTTTGTTCTTATTCTGCTAACTGCAGAAAGCAGATCATCATCATTCTCTGCACGGTGAACCGGGGCCAGGATATCATCCGTCAGGTTCCAGGTAGCAGGCTGAAGTACGATATTATTGTACCTTACTCTCGGCAGATAAAGCGTTTCGCTTTCTAGCGGGCCCCAGGAAAACCCGACATTTGCCATGATATTCTGCGATTGCAGATCACATAAGAATTTATATATGGATAGTGCGCCAAAAGAAAAATTATGGGCATTTGATAAATGGGGTATGATGAACTTATTCAGGCGTTTTGAACGGAGCAATACTGTATTGTTTCTAACCGAAACCATGAGGTCCGATACAGGAATAGCATAAGCAGGATCGACTGAAGAACGTCCCAGAAAGGGGATCTCATATTCCCTTAGTACAGGCCTCATCAGGACATTAGCTGTACGTTGCTGAGGCAGGTGGACAATCTCAGCCAATAAGTGGTCTCCTGCAATTTCCTTTTCGATATCTGCAATATTCCGGATCGTTTGGTGTAGTTCTTCATCAATATAGCAGAATCTGCCGGCCAGGTTGGCCGCACTGCTCCCTCCTGCTGACTCGATCTGTATGATATCTTTGGCCGTATTTTTGTTCCATTTCCCGGGGATCTTTACAAGGGCTGAAAAGCTGGCCGGAAACGACATCTCAGCTTCAGGTAAGCTTTCAATGTCTTTAGGTCTAATTTCAATTTCATCCGTTCCGGATATCAAAGCCTCCTGCAACTTCCTATACAGCATTTGATCCACTACATGCCATCGCATATCTGTTGTTTGGTCTTTTGTTCCGGGAATTCTGAGCCCATCCAGTAAAGGCGATGCATTCGCATTTTGGTCATCCGGCAGGTAAGCCGGGCCTGCCTCCGGATCCAAAGCCAGGAGCAGAGGGACTTCCTGCATATCATAACGCCGGGTGAAGGCCTCTTTGAATTTCTCAAGTAATGGATTTTTGTGAGAACGTGATAGTTTCATCAACACAGGCAACACTGACTGAAGGTCTTTTCTAATTTGATCATTCAGCATGCAGGATTCCGAATTTAGTTGTAAATCAGCTTGAAGCAGCCATTCATCCCTGTACGGAACTCCTGATGCTGCTGCAGATTCTCTTACAGATTTGAACACCCCAATTCTATGTGCATTCCCATGAATTTTAAGATCCTGTAATTGATCCCAAAGGAGTTCCAGATGTGTGAGCAGCCTGTGCCCGGCCGATGACCCGTTCAAGCGGTTTAATAATGCTTCATGAAAGCCATTGCCAGTCACGACCGGCTCCAGGTCAGACACAAGGACCTGGTTGTCAATGAGGGTGTTAATGTAAGCGCGGGCTTCCTCCTCATTTATTTCATCAGAAACCAATGATCTTGTAAGTTCAGCAATTCCGGCTCCTGACGATGCATTTTCAAGAATCATTTTCAAGGAAGAAATGGCCGGTGTACTTTGTAATTTATATTTACGTATGCCATCATCATCACTAGTATACTCAATATACCTGAAGTCGTCGCCAATTTCCACTATACTGGTATTGGGAGCATATTCAAGTTTTTCCCTGACAGCCGTGTCACTACCCAGGTAAGCTGCCAGGGTGCACAGGTATTGCATATCAGGGCGGACATGTAATTGATGGTTTTCGGGTGATGAAATTCTTATATCTGTCCTGTCTCCGAAGCATCCGCTGGTGATACCGGCAAAAAGCCCGAAGGGGGTACTCCTGCATGCCATCCTTATTAAGTATTTCAGTAATGTATCCTTGAGTTTGGCAGGATTTTTAATCTTTGTCTCACCATGGCTCAGCCATTGTTCACATAAATTAAAAAGCACCGGTGACGCAAGATAAAGCGACTCAGAGATGACAGGAATATCATAATAATTTCTGAGCACAATATCAAGGTCCCCGGTACTGCTAATCTCTTCAAGGACATTTAATGACAGCAGCGGTGCCCTGAGCAGAAAAGTGTCAGCGATCTGGTATTGAAAACGATCGACATTTTTATTTATCATTTTTTACGATAACAATAAACATTCATCCCAGGCAGGTGCTTTACATGAAACAAATGATAACATCACGAGCCCGATACCTGCCACTCCTTCCAGCAGGTCTGCATTTTTTCTCCAGCCACCATATTTTTCGGTATACCATGCTTTATAGCCTGCCAGGCCATCTTCATGAAAAGCCATATTCAGGCAAACATCCAGCCAGTGTATGGTTGCACTTTTAAAGATTTTCATACCGGTTTCATGATATAATTTATTATAAATAAGGGCAACTCCGGAAGCCCCATGGCAAATTCCGGCATCCATCACCAGGTTATCCCCGGGATCTTTTCTAAATGTTGTTCCACTTAATATATTCACGCCCTTTGAATAAATTTCCTCGTTGGCCAATGCCTTCCCTGCAGAAAGAAATGCCAGTCCGATACCTAAGTCACCATAGCACCAGGCCAGGCGGCTGTTCTGTACCTCCTCCATACTTTCCAGGGCCCATGGCGGAAAAAATGAAATATACTGACCCCTGTCAAGTTGTTGCCGCTCCAGGTACTTCAGGCTGCCCCGGATCATTCGCCGGCATTTTTCGACTGCAATTCCAGCAGAAAGAATTTTGGCTAGTATGATAATAATTGAAGATATCCCATGTGAGAGGCTTATATTATACCCCTCTCTCCCCGTCTCCGAATCAATTACAGAGATCCACTTTATGCTCCCATCAGTGTCAATTTTAGCGTGTTTTTCCAATTCAAGCAACATGTCATTCAAATATGAAGGATCAGGATTAAATTCTTTACTCCTTAAAAAGTACATTGCGATTCCCATCGCTCCATGCAAATAATCATAATGTCCTTCTTTCATGTTTGACATCATGGCCTTATAAAGAATCGGATCCAGGGTATCATAAATATTGCCCGTTTCTGCTTTCAAAAACTTATTCTCCACCAGGTGGCCGGTCATCCATGCAGTTCCTGCAAGGCCATTGGAAAAGGTATATACAGAGGAATCCCTGACAGCTTGGTTGAGCGCATGCTCAACCATATCCGCCGCCAGGTCTTCAAATGAAAGCTTTCCTGTCCAATCAGCGTAATAAGCACAAAAGCAAGCCAGGCCCGCTTTACCACCCATCAGGCCACCGTCATCGGGAATGTGATCCAAGACTACTTGCGCAATCTCATTGATCTTATTTTCCGTCTGCCGTAAATATTTGTCTGGAAGAAAAACCTCCCACTCCATATCTATTAATACCCAAAACTGAAAATTGTCCCCCTTTTTTTAAAACTATTTTTTTTTCAGGAGGTTTTTCGGTTCTTACCCCTCACGGCTATTGGCATAAAAACAGTATTTTTGTATGAAATCTGAATGGATGAAATGAGCATGAAAACAAAAGAAGAAATTGTTAAAAACTGGCTGCCACGCTATACGGGCGAAAAGCTTGAAAACTTTGGGGACTATATCCTGCTTACTAACTTTCATAAATATGTTGAGTTATTTGCCGAATGGAATAAAGTAAAGATCATGGGGGAGGACAGGCCCATGCCCTGTGCCACAGCCAACAATATCACCATTATTAACTTTGGTATAGGAAGTGCCAATGCAGCCACCATCATGGATCTGCTCAGTGCAATAAACCCGATGGCAGTGCTTTTCCTTGGGAAATGCGGTGGGCTAAAAAAGAAAAATGAAGTAGGAGACCTGATCATACCGATTGCTGCAATCAGGGGTGAAGGGACCTCGGATGATTACATGCATAAATCAGTTCCGGCACTGCCGGCATTTAACCTTCAAAAAGCTGTTTCCACCACAATCAGAGATTTCAATAGAGATTATTGGACAGGAACCGTTTATACTACCAATCGCAGGGTTTGGGAGTATGATGAATATTTTAAGGAGCATTTGAGAAAGACCCGTACCATGGCCATCGACATGGAAACAGCAACAATATTCATTGTTGGATTCCAAAATGAGATCCCGTCAGGGGCATTGCTGCTGGTTTCTGACCAGCCTATGATCTCCAGTGGTGTAAAAACCGAAGAAAGCGACAGCAGGGTAACGGGGCGATATGCAGAAGACCATCTTAAAATAGGCATTACTTCTTTAGAAATGCTTATAAATAAAGGCGTAACTGTAAAACACCTTTATTTTGATTATAAAGAAGAGACGGATGGGATATGAAATTTGAAGACATTCTTAGCGACCTGAAAAACAAGATATACAAGCCCGTATATCTCCTCCATGGTGAAGAAGAATATTTCATCGATATACTCACTGATTATCTTGCAAACAATGTACTTGATGAGGCAGAGAGGGAATTTAATCAAAGCATCTTATACGGCAGGGACACAGATGTTGGCGTCATCATCGATACTGCCCGAAGATTTCCTATGATGTCCGATTACCAGCTTGTTATTGTGAAAGAAGCCCAGACGATCAGGGACATTGGTGATCTTAAAAAATACACCGATAATCCTGTCGATTCCACCATCCTGGTGATATGCTACAAGCATAAAGCTTTCGATGCCAGGAAAGCCCTGGTCAAAAGCATTGATAAAAAAGGTGTCGTTTTCAGGTCTGACCGTCTTTATGATAATAAGATCCCTGCCTGGATAAATGCCCAGCTTAAGATGGAGGGGTATTCCATTACACCTGATGCTGCCAGGCTGCTCACCGGACATCTCGGAACTGATCTCTCTAAAATCAAAAATGAGTTGGGCAAACTGATGATCAACATCAAAGCCGGCGATGTGATCGATGAAAACATCATTGAAGAAAATATTGGCATCAGTAAGGATTTCAATATTTTTGAACTGCAGAAAGCCATGGGCAATGGCGATGCTTATAAAGTAAACCTGATCTGCCGGCACTTTGCCGCCAATCCAAAAGCCAATCCCTTTGTACTTACCATTACACTTTTATACCAGTTTTTTACAAAACTCCTAATCTTCCATTCACTGAAAGATAAATCCAAAGACAATGTTATCGGTTCTGAATTGTCGATCAATCCTTTTTTTGCCAGGGATTACCGGACTGCCGCCAGAAGATTTAACATCAGCATGACGCACAGGGCAATCAGCCTCTTGCGTGAATATGACCTTAAGTCGAAAGGGCTCAATAATGCATCCGCAACTGATGGAGAACTGCTGCGGGAGATGATTTTCCGGATCATGCATTAGAACGCACATCAATCAACCTCAGGTTCTTACTTTTGCTTTTCGCACCATTTACGGGCATTTACGAATGCTTCTATCCAGGGTGATACGAGGTCGTCTGACCTGTCTTCCGGGTAATATGCCCATTGCCATGGGAAAATAGCTCTTTCAAGATGCGGCATCATGGCAAGATGGCGGCCATCATTGGAGCAAATGGCTGCTGCATTGAAGTCGGAGCCATTCGGATTTCCGGGATAGGCTTCATATGTATATTTCGCGGGGATAATATATTTATCACGATAATACGGGAAACAAAATCTTCCTTCACCATGCGCAACCCATATTCCCAGCCTTGATCCCGATAAACTTCCAAGCATTATAGAATCATTCTCCTCGATGTTTACATTCAGGAAGGCTGATTCAAATTTCCCGGATTTATTGTGCTTCATCCCGGGTTGTTCCGGATGCTCCGGGTATACAAGGCCCAACTCCACCATAAGCTGGCAACCATTGCAGATTCCCAGGCTGAGGGTGTCATTCCTTGAATAATACATATCAAGTGTTTCCTTGGCTTTTGGATTGAACAGGAAAGCTCCTGCCCAGCCTTTTGCAGATCCCAGCACGTCGGAATTGGAAAACCCACCCACAAATACAATGAAATTGATATCTTCCAATATTTCTTCACCGGAAATCAGATCAGTCATATGCACATCCTTCACATCAAAGCCAGCAAAGTGCATGGAATACGCCATTTCCCGATCGCCATTTACTCCCTTTTCCCTGATAATGGCCGCCTTAATGCCTGTTTTCGCCCGTCCGGGGTTTATGCCATAGCGGGCGTAGCTTCCTTCGAATGTCTTGCAAAAATTAAAACGAAGGTCCTGCATAACATAATTTTCAAAACGTCTTTTTGCAAGTGATGGTTCTGTTTGCAAGCGATCAAAGAGGTATGATGTTTTATACCATTGTTCCCTGTAATAATTTATATCAAATGAATATTCAACTCCTTCATGCCGGACATTAACTTTAAGGTCCCTGGTGGTTTTTCCTAAAAGATGATATGCAATGCCATTGTCCTTCAGTATTTTCTCTATTTTCCCCTTTTCCCTGACCTGTATCAGCACTCCGGGATTCTCGCTAAAAAGCAATTTAACAGGATCCTTTTCCCCGATGCTGTTGAGATCCAACTCCATACCCATATCGTTCACGGGAAATGCCATTTCAAGCAGTGCAGTGGCCATTCCCCCGGCTGAAATATCATGCCCGGCAAGGATCAGCCCTTCATTGAGGCATTGCTGCAAGCTGTTGAAGGCCCTTACAAAATAGCCGGCATCTTTTACCGTAGGGGTTCTTGTTCCCAGTTGATTGAGTAGCTGGGCAAAGCTGCTGCCACCCAGACAAAAGCTGTCCTTTGAAAAATCTATATAAATAATAGAGGCGTCGTAATGCAACGCCAGGAAGGGACTTACTGTTTTTTTCAGATCACTGCATTCTCCCATGGCCGAAATGATCACGGTTCCCGGAGCCAACACTTTTTTGCCATCGGGATATTTTTGTGTCATCGAGAGAGAATCTTTCCCTGTCGGGATATTAATGCCGAGGCTGATGGCAAAGTCGCTTACTGCTTTTACAGCATTGTACAGGCGGGCATCCTCCCCTTCATTTTTGGCAGGCCACATCCAGTTTGCACTTAAAGAAATGCCCTTCATTCCATCCTGTATCGGTGCCCAAATGATATTGGTCAGTGATTCTGCGATGGCTAATACGGAGCCATTTTCGGCAGAAACCAGCCCGGCGACCGGAGCATGTCCGATGGCGGTGGCAATGCCCTTTTCTCCCTGGTAATCAAGGGCTGCGACTGCAACATCATTCAGCGGCAGCTGGATGGGGCCCGTGCATTGCTGTTTAGCTACTCTGCCTGTAACCGAACGGTCAACTTTATTGGTCAGCCAGTCTTTACAAGCCACTGCCTCGACCTGAAGCAGGTCAGCCAGGTAACTTTCAATATTTTTTACATCATATTCCGGTTCCCGGAAAGCATAATTTGAAGTACTGTCAGACAGTGTTGTTTTTGGTGGTTTGCCAAACAGGTATTCCAGTTTAAGGTCAACAGGATTTTTGCCCTCTTCCTCAAACACAAAATTCATATCACCGGTAACTTCTCCAACCCTGTACATAGGAGCCCTTTCTCTTTCGGCGATATCTTCAAGGAGGTCAGCATCTTTTCTCTTAATGATCAATCCCATGCGCTCCTGTGACTCATTGCCAATGATCTCTTTGGCGGAAAGGGTGTTATCTCCAATCGGCAATTTGCTTAACTGGATCTTTCCGCCGGCTTCTTCAACCAGTTCCGATAATGAATTCAGATGCCCTCCGGCACCATGGTCATGGATAGAAACAATAGGGTTTTTTACACTTTCAGACATCGCACGTATGGCATTCGCTACCCTTTTTTGCATTTCCGGGTTGGCGCGCTGAACAGCATTCAGTTCAATGGCATTATCAAATTGTCCGGTGTCAACAGAGGAAACTGCAC
>JAIOSQ010000217.1 GCA_021107535.1 Bacteroidales bacterium
AGTGAACAAGTACCTTAGCACCGGCCTCAGCAAATGCGATCGCAATGGCTTTTCCGATACCGCGGGACGCTCCGGTAACCAGAACGGTTTTATCTGTAAAACTACTTTCCATGCAGGCAAGTTAATAAAAATATATTGGCATTCTTAAAATAAATCTTTCAGTTGATGAATAAAATCCAGGAACAATTGCGGTTTCAGGGCCACAGTCAGCACTACTCCGTAAACGGAGCCCCAGAAGTGGGCATCATGCCCGATGTTATCACGGCCACGACGGGCCATATAAGCGGAATAAACAAGATACAGGATCCCGAATATAGGAGAAGGGATCTCGATGGGGATGAAGAAGAGGTAAACTCCCCCCAAAGGATAAAGGATGATGCTTGCAAAAACCACAGCCGCAACAGCTCCTGAAGCCCCCACGGCATTGTACCATTGGTCATTTTTATGTCTACCATAATCAAATAGTACTGAAAACATGATACCGCCAACATACAAAAGCAGGAAATATAGTATTCCGAGCTTTCCAAAGTGAAACTGATAAATTAAGAAAACGATCTTACCAAACGACCAGAATACAAACATGTTGATGGCCAGGTGGCCCCAGCCGGCATGCACCAGCCCATAAG
Source organism: Bacteroidales bacterium (assembly GCA_021107535.1). Classification (GTDB taxonomy): domain Bacteria; phylum Bacteroidota; class Bacteroidia; order Bacteroidales; family B18-G4; genus B18-G4. The sequence continues at coordinate 627 of JAIOSQ010000217.1, forward strand.
TGAAAAAGCGCCAGCCTTGTTTATGATTCTTTATTGCATAGGCATTGAACTGAAGCTGGCTCAATAGTTTCGGATTACTGAAAGCCATAATGGAGATCAGGCTGGTAATAATGATGATTGCAATGATCATTATCCCTGTCTTCCTGTGGTTACCTCACCGGCAGAATAATCAAATTCCGATCCGAACATGCTATGTGGGACAGCAAATACCATTAAGGTGATGATGGCGGCAAAAACCGGCCAGAATCTGTTCTTCGGATTTTTCCGGAGAACGAAAAATGCAATGACCCATACAATGAAGGCTATCAGCGTCTTATTGTCGGTGAGATCCTGCCCTAATGGCCAGCCGGCCCAGTATTCTCCGAATGCATATTTTTGCATGATGGGACCCATGATCAGCCCTCCAACGAACATGGCAACAAGTGTCGCAATCGTATAAACCTTTACATGCTTTCCTCTCCTGAGTGCTTCCACAGCAGCCATGGTTGAAAATAGCAAAGCCACGAATATCAAAAATACGTGCGGGGGTGGTATCCAGCCCGGTATCCAGCCTTTAAACCGGATCACGACAGGCTTTTCGGTTAAGCCGTAGGATTTATTGCCCTTTTGGAGCGAAACCAGGTAAAGGAGTTTGCCGGCAGGAGGCTGTGATGGCAGCATAGCCACCAGTTCATCTCCTTCGCGCTGCATTATCAGGATGGTCCATTCATCAGCTGTTCCAAGCCTCTTGTATTTACACTCTCCACTGATCTCCAGATCTTCGACCCTTATGGCAATCCTGGCTCCCAGCCTGTCATGGACTTCCTTTTCATTTGCCCATGTTCTCAATAATTTGTAGTCGATCTCTTCATTAGCTATTTCCACACTACCCCTTTGTGGATAAGTGGGACCCGTCATTCTCTGATAATATAATACGGTGACGGTTAATAATCCTGCAAATATCCAGATGAGTATGTTCGTGATTAATTTCATGTTTTGATAAATTTTAAACTGTTTAACTGTTGTTATATCTGGTGCGTGGTACGCGGTACGTGGTACGTGGTACGCGGTACGCGGTACGTGGTTTGCGGCGAAAGCTACAAACTTAAAACTTAAAACTCAACACTCAAAACTTATTCCAGTGCATCATAAAATACCTGGTGCAGCTTCGTCCTGATATCATATTCCATGATCTTTGAATTGTTAGCCTCCGGATGGATCCTGTTCGATAAAAATATATATACCAATCCGTTTTCGGGGTCGGCCCAGGCATATGTGCCTGTAAAGCCTGAATGACCGTAACTGTCCGGTGACACTGATTTGCAGGTCGGACCATCCTCATCGTATTCCAGCATGGGCTTATCAAAGCCAATGCCCCTCCTGTTTTCATTCAGCGGAAACTGCGTACTCGTAAACTCCCCGATGAGCTCTTCATCAAAGTATCTTACTCCGCCATAAACTCCCCCGTTCATGAACAACTGCATGATCACTGCCATGTCAAAAGCATTGGAGAAGAGGCCGGCATGACCCGAGACACCGCCAAGCATGGCTGCACCCTGATCATGTACATCGCCGTGCAAAAGCTGTTTTCTGAATAGCTTATCATCTTCGGTCGGGGCGATCATCGTCCTCTTAAATCGTTTTAGGGGGAGATAGCACATTGTTGGTAAACCCAGTGGCCTGTAATAGTTTGTCTCCGTGAATTTTTCAAATGCAGAATTGCTAATGCCCTCAATGGCTTCCTTCAACAGGTAAAATCCAAGGTCACTGTATTTATACCTGTTGTCAATCCTGAGTTCTGAGTACCTTATGCTGTCGAGGATCTCACAATGATAATCCTTGTGGATATACATACCCTCAGCCACGCGGACATTATAATCTTCGCTGATCTCGTCCCGGTAAATTTCCGGATCCGGATTTTCGTCTTCTACCGTATACTGATAATAGGGGATCCATGCCTGGAACCTTGACTGATGTGCCATCAATTCCCGAATGACGATACCATCTTTATCAGTACCCCGTAAGTAAGGAAGATAATGTGATAGTTTCTGATCTATGTCAATCTTTCCCTGTCCGTAAATATCCATCATGGCCAGTGTGGTGGCTGCGATCTTGGTGAGTGATGCAAGATCATAAAGATCAGTGAGTTTGACAGCTTGTTTACTGTCATAAGTGTGATATCCGAATGCCTTATGGTAGAAGATATTGCCATCTTTGGCAGCCAGAACCTGGCAGCCCGGATAAGCTTTCAGACTGATTCCTGAAAGCGCGATTGAATCTACTTTGGCTAGCACTTCTTCGCTGATCCCAAGTGAGGCAGGATCGACAAATCTGAGACGGTTTTCTTCTGTTTCAATTCCACTTCCTGCTTCAAAAAGCCCTGAAATGCCAACAGGCAGTTTTCCCCTGGCCCCAATCCCACCAAAGATCACTTCGGCCCCAACTTCTTCGCTGAGCCGGTTGTCCTGGTATGAAACCACAATCGCTTCAGGTAATTCAGAAGAGCCCAGGCCGGACAAAGCATAGGGGCTGGCAAATAAATCGAGGATCACTTTTTTCTTTGCGGTCAGTTTCCTGATAAACGCCCATGTGATTCCCGGAATGCCATAATCCTTGAAAGGAAAAATATTGGTATTCTGAACACCAACAATGACAAGATTATATGTTTCAAGTTGATCCAGTAATTTCTGTACGTCTTTTTCTTTGGCATTAGCAGAAAGTTCAAATAGTTCAAGCCTGCCGTAAAGTCTGAGTGTTTCCCCGAAGTGGTTTATTTCAAGGGGGCCACCTGTCATAACGCATGCGATCTTTAAGGTGTCCAGGCGGGAAAGGGGAATGATCTTATTATCATTTCTGATCAGCGTGGCTGATGCTTCATATAACTGCCTGTTTAGCGCCGACGCCTGTGGGCTGTTCAGATCCTCATAAAGACCCTCTGTTTCCACCATTCCTGCTTCTGATAACCCTGCCCGGTATTTATATGCCAGCACCTTGCGGCAGCTTGTATTGATCACTTCCACATCAAGTTCACCTTGTTCTACTGCCCTGCGAATTTGTTTGATGGCTTTCGGAACATTGGCAGGAAGCAACAGGATGTCGTTCCCTGCCAGCAGGGCTTTTACCTCAATGTTTCCGGGTTTGTGGTATTTGGTTACCCCTTTCATGTCGAGGGCATCAGTGACGATAAGGCCATGGAAGCCCAACTCTTCGTAAAGCAGTTTTGTGACAATATCCGGGGAAAGTGTGGATGCCATCCCTTCCCTTTTTTCGTAGGCGGGTATGTATAGGTGTGCGATCATGATCCCGCCCAGTCCATTGTTGATGAGTTGCCTGAAAGGATAAAGCTCAATGCTGTCGAGCCGCTCCTGTGAGTGTGTAATTACCGGAAGGGTTTTATGGGAATCGGAATCGGTATCGCCATGCCCCGGAAAATGCTTTGCTGTGGCAATGATGCCATGCTCCTGCAAACCTTGCATATAGGCCATGCCCTTGAGCATTACATTCTCCTTGTCCTGTCCGAAAGAGCGCATCCCGATGATAGGGTTGGCAGGATTGGAGTTGATGTCGATCACAGGGGCAAAGTTCATGTGTATGCCGATCCTTTTGCATTGTTCTGCGATGGTGGCACCCATCTGATACATGAGTTCGTTATCTTGGATGGCACCCAATGTCATCTGGTATGGGAATGATGTCGTGCTGTCGAGTCGCATTCCCAGTCCCCATTCTGCATCAATGCTTACCAGTAATGGTGTTTTGGCCATGGATTGCCAGCGGTTAACAGCTACAGCCTGCTTGTAGGGGTGATTTCTGAAGAAACAAAGTCCTCCAATGTTGTATTCAGATATATACTTATCGATTTCCGTGAAATAATCCTTGCCCGCGTCGTTGGCCCTGACCAGCAAGAGTTGGGCGATCCTTTCGTCTAAGCTAAGGGAATTGAAAACCGAATCAACCCAGGCTTGTTCCGAAATTCCTTCCAGACTTGAATTATTTGGCTGCCCTGTAACAAAGACAGTGGAGCCCAATAATATGAGCAACAATGTAAATGAAAGTCTTTTTATCATCTGCTTTGTATTCCAGCGTAAAAATAGAAAAATTATACTGATCCTGGCAGATAGGGAATCAGCGAATAGCAAATCTGTTTATAAATCTGGCAAACGGTTAACGGTAAACGGCTAATGGTTACCGGCTACCGGAAGTTTGGAGCATCCAGTAAGCAGAAGTCAGAAGTCAGTAGTCAGAAGTCAGTAGTCAGAAGTCAGTAGTCAGAAGTCAGTAGTCAGAAG
>JAIOSQ010000133.1 GCA_021107535.1 Bacteroidales bacterium
AGATCGTTATCACTGAATAGAGAATAACGAACCCGCTGTCCTTTGGACTTCTGAGGGCAAAGCAATAAATTGAATTAATGATCCTTTGTGTCCTTTGTGAGGTACTTAGTGTTCTTTGTGGTAAAAAAAATCCAAAATCTAAACTCTTCACTCCAATTAGGCACCAGCCACTCGGCACTAGGAATTAGGAACTCTTTTCCGTGTATCTATGAATTTACTACTTTTGCCCGAAGTACAAATACATCTAACTACCCCATGTTTTCCGTCAGCGATCTGGCCATACACTACTCAGGAAACTACCTTTTCCGCAACGTGTCTTTCATCATCAACAAGAAAGACAGGGTAGGACTGGTGGGCCGTAATGGCTCCGGGAAAACCACCCTTTTGCGCATCCTTGCCGGCATGCAGCAGCCGGAGAGTGGCGATGTGGTCATCCCTTCCAGTGCACGGATCGGTTATCTTCCACAGGAAATGGAACTCAGTAGCGATAAAAGTATTTATGAAGAGGCCATTGCCGCCTTTGATGAAATACTGGAACTGAAGAGATCTATTGACGAATATGGAGAAGAAATTGGAAACAGAGAAGATTATGAATCGGCTGATTATCAAAAACTGATACATAAACTGTCTGAGGCCAATGAGAAATTTCTGCTTATGGGTGGCCAAACGCTGGATGCAGACGTAGAAAAAGTTTTAATGGGCCTGGGATTTTCAAGGAATGACTTGGGCAGGCCGGTAGAGGAGTTTAGCTATGGCTGGCAGATGCGTGTAGAGATTGCCAAGATACTGTTGCGAAAACCTGAGCTGATCCTGCTCGATGAGCCTACGAACCACCTTGATATCGAATCCATCCAATGGCTGGAGGAGTTTCTTTATAATTACCTGGGCGCTATTGTCCTGGTATCTCACGACCGTGCCTTCCTCGACAACCTTTGCAAGCGCACCATTGAGATCAGCGATGAACGCATTTTTGATTATAAGGCATCCTATTCAGAATACGTGTTTCTGAGGGAAGAACGCCTGGAACAGCAAAAGGCATCCTACAACAACCAGCAGAAGCAGATCCGCCAGATCGAACGCTTTATCGAGCGTTTCCGCTATAAGAATACCAAGGCCAGGCAGGTGCAGTCAAAGATCAAAATGCTTGACAAACTTGAGGTGGTGGAGATCGAAGATCTTGATCATTCTGCCATTCACTTTCGCTTTCCTCCTGCTCCAAGGTCAGGGAAAGTTGTGGTTGACACCAGGAGTGTTAGTATGAGTTACGGCCACAATGAAGTACTCAGGGGCATTGCCTTTTCCATTATCAAAGGCGACCGTATTGCATTCGTAGGGAAAAATGGCGAGGGAAAAACCACGCTGGCCAAGATGCTTATGGGCATCCTCGAATACGAAGGGGAATTAAAATTCGGGCATAATGTGCAACTGGCCTATTATGCCCAGGACCAGGCAGAGATGCTGGATGGCACAAAAACGGTTTTTGAAACCATTGATGATGAAGCTACAGGCGAGATGCGCTCACAGGTGCGCTCTCTTCTGGGAGGCTTTCTTTTCTCGGGTGAAGATATAGATAAGAAGGTAAGGGTGCTTTCGGGAGGGGAGAAGTCAAGGCTCTCCCTGGCTAAACTTATGCTCAAACCCTCTAACCTGATGATCCTCGATGAGCCTACCAACCACCTCGATATGCGTTCGAAGGATATTTTAAAAAGTGCCTTACTGCAGTATAGCGGAACACTGGTGATCGTATCCCATGACCGGGATTTTTTGCAGGGCCTGACCAACAAGGTGTTTGAGTTCAGAAACAAAGGGGTGATAGAACATCTTGGAGATATTTATGATTTTCTGCATTCACAAAAGCTGCGGTCCCTGAGGGAACTGGAGCAAAAATCTGATAAGGGAATTTCAAAGGAAAAGGAACCTTCAAAAAACAAAGAGCTCTACGAACGCAATAAGCAACTCGGCCGCGACATCAGGAAGCTGAATAATCATATCTCTTCCTGTGAGAAAAGAATCGATGTACTGGAAAACGATATTGCCCAAATGGACGAATTGCTGATGGATCCGGACAAACATAAAGAAGTCCTCTCTCACCCGGAAGTATTTAAGAAATACAATAAAATAAAAACTGAATTGGAGGCAGCACTGGAGAAATGGGAAGGGTTCAGCCTTGAGCTCGAATCCCTGAAGAATTCCTAGTTCGTTAATCGTTAATCGTTAATCCGTTAATCTTCTGCTCATTCACCTCACCCCCTGGCCCCCTCTCCTGAAGGAGATGGGGAATGTGAGATTTTTGATTTTTGATTGCTGATCATCAATACTTCTACGTTCTTATTCCTTGTTCGTTAATCGTTAATCAGTTAATCGTTAATCGTTAATCTAATGCGTTCTATACATCATCTTCTCCGCCAAAGATTCCAGTTCCGCTTTTTTATCCTCGGGCAGCCCGACAAGATCCAGGTGGTATATGGCACGTTCAAAATGTCGTTCCATTTCTGTGCCGGCGATCTTATCGATGTTCAGCTTGCTGTAAATAGCTGTGATGTCCATGATCTTCTGTTCCGGATCTGATGTATTATCCCCAAACCATTGTTCTATGACCTTTTTATCCTTTTCATCAGCAATGGTAAGGGCTTTAAGTAGGAGGAATGTTTTTTTATCCGATAATATATCCCCTCCGGGCATCTTCCCGAAAATATCTACCTGTCCGAATACATCCAGCAGGTCGTCTTTTAACTGAAATGCTAATCCAATGTTGATCCCGAACGCAAAGATGTTTTTTATATCCTCTTCTCCTGCACCGGCAAGGATGGCTCCCATCTCCAGTGATGTTGCCAGCAATACTGCTGTTTTCAGCCGGATCATGGCCAGGTAATCGGGGATGGAAGTATGTTCTTCTGACTCAAAGTTCATGTCGAACTGTTGTCCTTCACAGACTTTCATGGCCATTTTTGTAAAAGCTTTCAGGAGGTCTTTGTTCCTGGGATGATCCACTCGCAGCAAGTAGTCAAAGGCTATGGCAAACATTGTATCTCCGGCAAGGATCGCTGTATCTTCCCCCCAGATATGCCAGATGGTATCCTTTCCCCTGCGTATGGGAGCGCCATCCATGATGTCGTCATGAACCAGGGTAAAGTTGTGGAAAATTTCTATGGCCACAGCCGCCGGCATGGCAGCATCCGTATCTCCGCCAAAAGCATCACAGGCCATCAGCAATAATACAGGACGGAGACGTTTCCCTCCGAGGGTCATCATATAGTGAATAGGCTCGTATAGATCCGCCGGTTTACCCGAAAATGATTCTTTTTCAAGACTGGCTCTAAATTTCTCCAGGAGTTCTTCGTAAGTATACATGTTTTATAAGATGGTTTTTATTCTATAATGTCGAGCAGATACTGGCCATAACCGCTTTTAAGCAAAGGTTCCGCAATGCTTTCCAGATCTTTTTTATTGATGTACCCCATATTATAGGCCACTTCTTCTATACAGCCCACCTTTAATCCCTGTCTCTCTTCAAGCACCTGTACATATTGAGCTGCCTGCAGCAGTGATTTAAAAGTACCGGTATCGAGCCATGCCGTGCCCCTGCCCAATATCCCCACTTTCAATTGTTTTTCCTTCAGGTAGTGTTTATTTACATCAGTGATCTCATACTCTCCGCGGGCACTGGGCTTGATGTTTTTTGCCACCTCGATGACCGAATTATCATAAAAATACAAGCCGGGAACCGCATAATTGGATTTAGGAGCTTTTGGTTTTTCTTCAAGGGAGATGGCCATTTGCTTCTCATCAAATTCAACAACGCCATAACGTTGCGGATCGGTTACATGGTAGGCAAAGATCACCCCTCCTTCGGGATCATTATTTTCCTGAATCAAAGTCTTGAGGCCTGCTCCGTAAAAGATATTATCTCCAAGGATGAGGGCTACTTTATCGTTTCCTACGAACTCTTCGCCGATCACAAAAGCCTGCGCCAGCCCGTTAGGGATCTCCTGCTTTGCATAGCTGAAGCTACAACCCAGTTTTTTCCCGTCGCCAAGCAGGCGCTGAAAGCTGGCTTGATCCTCCGGTGTGGAAATAATGAGGATATCTCTTATTCCGGCCATCATCAGGATAGATAAGGGGTAATAGATCATGGGTTTATCGTAAACCGGCATCAACTGTTTACTGGTGGAAATGCTGATAGGATATAGCCTGGTACCGGATCCTCCGGCAAGTATGATTCCTTTCATCTTATAAAATTTGATTATTTAAGGGTAAAGATACGGATTAATGCAGAGAAAAAAAAGGAATTTATCAGGCAGAACCTCTGGTGTCCGGCTCTTCGATCACCAACTCATCCAAGTCGATATCATCTTCTTCATCGAAGATCTCAAGCAAGGGTTCCCTGAAGCTGCGTGTAGTGATGTATTTATCCAGGCTGAGCAGGAGTGATGGCAGCAAGAACAGGTTTGAAAGCAGGGCGATCAGCAGTGTGAAAGAGATCAGGTAGCCCAGTGCTTCGGTTCCTCCGAAAGAAGATAAAATGAAAATTCCGAATCCGAAAAACAAGACCACGGATGAATAGATCATGCTGTATCCGGTTTCTCTCAGGGCTGCGAGCACAGAAGCTTTTATCTCCCAGTTGTTCAGCTTTAGCTGCAGCCTGTACCTGGAGAGAAAATGTATGGCATTATCAACAGAGATCCCCAGGGCGATACTGAAAATGAGTATGGTTGAGGGTTTGATGGGTATATCAAGGTAGCCCATCAGTGCGGCAGTCATCAGTTGAGGGATAAGATTCGGTATCAGGGAAATGATGATCATCCTTGCCGATGTGAACAACAGGGCCATGAGCATGGAGATGACCAGGAGGGCCAGCAATAAACTCGTCAATAGGTTTTTCACCAGGTAACTGCTGCCCTTAAGGAAAACCACACTGGTGCCGGTAAGCAAGACATTGTATTCATCAGGTGGAAAGATCTTGTCAATTTCGGGTCTCAGCCTGTCGGTGATCATGCTGATCTCCTTTGTGCCGATGTTTGCCATCTGTATACTCACCCGCGTGATCCTGTTGGTGCTGTCAATAAACGAACGGAAAGGATGTTTATCCGTGCTGTCCATACCCCTTGTATATTGGTTCAGGTCGGCCAGCTTGGTGGGTGGCGGTAATACGTAATACTTCGGGTCTCCTCCCTTGTGAGCCTGATATAGAAAGCTGATCCCATCCACCAGCGATAAGGGCCTCGAAAGATATTTGGAGAATATGGAATCGCGCTTTAGCAGGCGGTGCAGCCGTTTGATCTTATACAGTGTTTTCCCTTTATTTGCAAATATGCCGTTGCTGGTCTTTGAGTCAATGGAGATCTCCAGGGGCATCACCCCCTTAAAATGCTTCTCAAAAAATATCAGGTCCTTGTACAGCTTGTCTTTTCTGGAGATATCATCAACAATATTCCCTGTTGTCCTGAGCCTTGAAATACCATAGATTCCAGCTATTAGGAAAATGATGGTGAGAATATAAATGATCCTCCTCCTGCTTTGGACGATCAGCACGACCTGGTTAATGATCTTCGCTGCAAGCGACTTGTCAAGGTGTTTGGTGTGCTTACTTTTGGGTGGTGGCAGATAACTGAAGAATATCGGGATAAGGAACAATGACAGGACATAGGCCACCAGGATATTAATGGAGGCGATCACCCCGAACTCGGTAAGCATCCGGTTCCCGGTTACGATAAAGGCTGCAAAGCCAACCGCTGTAGTAGCATTCGTAAGCAGGTTGGCACTCCCGATACGTATGACTACCCTCGAAAGGGCTTTAACCTTATTGCCGTGTATACGGTATTCGTCATGATATTTATTGAGGAGAAAGATGCAATTTTCTACCACGATCACCACCAGCAGAGGCGGAAGGATCCCGGTGAGCAAGGTGATCTTATAATTGAACAGGGAGATTGTCCCTATCACCCAGATCACAGTGATACCAACAATAAGCATGGTGAAGAACACGGCTTTGACCGACCTGAAAAACAAGAACAGAAGAGTTGATGCGATGATGAGCGTCAGGATGATGAAAAAGTATAATTCATCCTGTATCTTCTTGGAGGTTATGGTCCGGATATAGGGCAGGCCGGAATAGTGCATCTCCTGGTCATATTTCTCGCCAAACACATCGATCAGGGCCTTGATATCACTGATCAGTTGAACACGGCTTTTGGTATTAAGCTTTGCTTTGTCAAGGGTCACCATGATCATGGTAACGTTGTTATCATTATTGTATAGCAAGCCATCGTAAAACGGTAGGGTGAGGATCACTGCTTTCAGGCTGTCGAGCACTTTCTGATTTTGAGGTTTTTCAGGTATAACGGGAAGAAAATCGAGCATTTCCGTGCTATCATTCTTCTTTAAGGTATATATCTTGCCGATGGAAAGTACTTCCTCCACCCCGTCGATCTGCCGGATCTCCCATGAGAGATCGTACCAGTCGTTGAATTCTTCCAGATTGTAAATGCGTTCATCCTGCAGGCCTACGAACATCACACTGCCATCCTGCCCGAAGAGATCCTTGAATTCTTCATAGGCAATGCTGGTTGAATCTGTTTCAGGAAGCATCCTGGCCAATTCATAGGACATCTTCACCCTGGTAGCCTGCCATCCCATAAAGACGGTGATCAGCAGGATGGCAATCAGATTGCCCAACCTGTTACGTAAAATATGCCTGACCAGATATTTCCACATACGTAAATACCCTGAATGGATTAGAGCTTACGAAGTTACATTATTTTTTAATTGCCATATACTTTGGCAAGGAATTGGTAATTATTTCATTGCTGTATAGGAGAGACTTAGCTTTGAGAACAGACTTGATCATATGGTTTGTTTCGTGATTTGCTGTGATTCTCCTCAACATAATTTATCTTTGTAAAACCAGAATAATCCTGAAAAGATGATGAAAAAATATCTACTGCTGTTCCTGATAATGTTTCCTTTTCTGCTAGGTGCCCAGTCGCCGGAAAAGTTGATCGAAAAAGGAGAATATGATAAAGCGATCGACTATTGTGTAAAGCGCCTTGAAGATGGAAGGGGCAATAAGGACAAATTATATCCATCCCTCAAAAAGGCCTATGAAGAAGCTAATCGACTGGATCTTGAGCGGGTAATAGAATTGAAATCTAAAGGTATGCCGGAAATATGGTTTGATATATTCTTGGCCTATTCGGATCTGCAAAAGCGTTATTTGACCCTGGCGCGTATTGAGGAGAAACTTCAGCAGGATCAGGTAAACATCAATCCTGTCAATTTTACTAAAGACCTTGAGGCCTCAAGGAACAATGCTGTTGCTTATCTTTATGCACATTCTGTTAGCCTGATAAAGAAGGGTACAAAAGAAGATGCCGCTCAGGCTTCAATCGAGTTGTTCATGATCACCAAATTATACAGTGAATATAAAGATGTGGAGGTCTTGTTGCGGCAAGCTCTGGGTGGGAGTTCGGAGCTTGCGCTCTTAGAGATCAGGAATTTAAGTGATGCCTCCCTTCCGCCTGATTTTATATCTAATATGGAAGACTTTGCCCTGACATACAGGGAAAAGAAGTACCTGAGTTATGTTACAAAGTCTGAAGCGGGACAGGACTATTCCCTTATCATTGCCATTAATATCACCGAAGTGAATGTGGCACCGGGTACGGTCAGTGAAAAGGAATACACTACTTCTCACAAGGATCCTGATAGTTTTTCGAGTTCATATGCAGATGAATCCAAAAGGATAGAAGATAAAAAGCATCCCGACTACAATAAGTGTAAGATCAAGGAAATACACCAGCTTAAAACGGCTGTAATGAAAGGTAATGTGCGCTATATCGACGGCAAATCCGGCAAGGTGTTGTATATCGTGCCGCTGACAGCGCGATCTTTATTCGAAAACAGAACCGCCACTGCCTCAGGAGATATGTTCGCATGCCCTCCCGAAATTTTCGAGCTGATTGACAAACCCAAAAAGAAGTTTCCGAAAAATGCGGATATGATATATAAGGTGGGTGAAGAGTTTAAGTTTCTTGTGAAAGGGATTGTCTGGAATGATGCTTTTATCAATGATTAACCATGCCCCAGACTACAGCAAATAAAAAAGTATTGCTACTTGACACCAATCATCCGGCGCTTGAAGAATGCCTGGGAGATGCAGGATTTTATTGTGATTATTTCCCGGATCTGAACCTTGATAAGCTAAAGCAGATCATTGGGTTTTATTCAGGGGTCATTGTCAGGAGCAGGTTTCACCTGGATCAGGAACTCTTGTCGCTTGCCGGAAATTTGTCTTTCATCGGAAGGGTAGGAGCCGGCATGGAAGGGATTGATATTACCTATGCACAGAAAGCCGGCATTCGTTGTTTCAATGCCCCGGAGGGGAATCGCAATGCTGTTGGCGAGCATGCTTTAGGAATGCTCCTGGCCTTGATGAACAGGATGATCATAGCGGATGCTGAAGTAAGGAAAGGCATCTGGAAAAGGGAAGAAAACCGTGGCGAGGAACTGGATGGAAAAACCATCGGGATCATTGGATACGGAAATACAGGAGGCGCCTTTGCAAAGAAACTGTCGTCTTTTAATTGTAATGTGCTTGCTTATGATAAGTATAAGTCAGGATTTTCATGTGAATATGTGAAAGAAGCCGGAATGGAGAAGATCTTCCGCCATTCTGATGTGCTGAGCCTTCATGTTCCCCTGACAGAAGAAACACACTACCTGATCAATACTGATTATTTGAAAAAATTCAGCAAGAATATCTGGATTATCAACACTTCACGGGGAGCGGTAGTAAACACCGGGGATCTTGTTAAGGGACTCAATTCCCCTAAGGTTAAAGGTGCAGCCCTGGATGTATTGGAATACGAAAGCCTTTCTTTCGAAAACCTGCAGGATAAAGCATTGCCGGAGCCTTACAGGATGCTGGCAGCATCAGAAAAGGTGATCCTTTCTCCACATGTCGCCGGCTGGACGGTGGAATCGAAACTAAAGCTGGCAGAGGTGATCACGGATAAGATTCTTGCGGAATTCAAACCACCACAAATAGGTGTTGGGTGTTGAGTGTTGGGTGTTGGATGGATTTTTGATATTCTATTTTTGATATTCTGTATCAGTAGTGTCCGATAAAAATTAAACACACACATGTCGTACCTACGGCACTTTAACGAAACATATAATTCTCTGTTCTATAAACATATCGCACCTCCGGTGCTAAAGTATACAGCCTCGTAGAGGCGATATGTTTATAGAAATTGGAGAGAACCCAAACAGGAGCCCCATCGGGGCGAACTATGTGTTAATAGTGTTAAAATCAATAATTGGTTTGGGGGATGCGGGGCGTGCTTGTGAGAATGATGATATCCTAATGATTAATGATTATTGGAGATTGGTAATTAAGAGTTGTGAGACAAGAGTTAAGATTTTCGCCCAACACTTATCACTTATCACCTAAAACCTAAAACTAACTCAAAACCCAACATCCAACACTCAACACCCTATACTACCAGGATAGCACTTTCCTGAAGTCATAATGCTGCGGGTTGTCAATGAAGGATTTGGCAGCCTCAAAGTCTCCCGGCGTCAGGTATTGGAGCCCGTGATTGAATACAAGTTCAGCTTTTTGTGAGTTAATATTTACCAAACGTGGCTGGACTTTCCCATGCTTGTCGGTAACGTCTTCCAGGAAGAGAGGATGGATATCACCAACTGGGTCGGAGGTGACCATGCAAGCGGTGTATCCCTTGTCGAATAAATATTTCACCCCCATCCCCAACAGGGAGCAATACATCAGGTCAAAGGCTATGGGGTTTACACAGCGGATTTCATAACCCAACTCTACCGGACGGCTTTTTATATCAAGCTGAAGTTCTTTTAGTTTTTCCTGAAGAAGAATATTGAAGATATGTGCCTTGCTCACATTTCCAAGTTCCGGATGGCCGTGTTCATCATAGGTGAAATGTATGCCTGAGGATTTGATCTCATCATCCGGCATGAAGTGGAAAACCCCTTCACTGATGATGACGATGCCGTAAGCAATGCCAAGAACCTTACGTTTGATAATGGCAGAAATGATCAGTTTCAGAATAGCATCAAAAGTAATCGCGGTATTATTGAACATCTCCGGGATGATGATCATCGGAGCATGGACTGCCGTCCCGATACCGAAAGCCAGGTGGCCGGCTTCCCTGCCCATGGCGGAAATAATAAACCAGTTACCACTGGTCCGTGCATCTTCATATACCGTTTGAACGATCTTTACACCGGCCTCTTTGGCAGACTGGTACCCAAAAGTTGGCTGGCCTTCCGGCAAAGGAAGGTCGTTGTCAATGGTTTTGGGCACATGAATGTTTTGAATGCTGACATTTTTTGTTTTGAGAAACCTGGAGATCCTGTTGGCTGTTGATGCCGTGTCGTCGCCACCAATCGTAACAAGCAGTTCCACATTGTTCTTTATGAAGAAATCTGTATTGAATTCCTCATCTTTAGGCTTATGCCTGCTCATCTGAAGGGCAGATCCACCCTGTCCACGGATATGGTCTGCAAGATTAAAATCGATATCCTGAAAAGTTGGTTCGTCCGAAAACAGGCTTTTATAGCCGCCATGTAAACCGATGACCCGGTATCCGCCCTTCAAAAACACTTTAGATACTGAACTTATTACAGAGTTGATCCCCGGTGCAGGGCCTCCTCCGCATACAATGGCAATGCTTCCTCTCATATGATTGTTATTTATTGGTGCAAAAATAGGATAAAAAGTGTTAGATGTTAAGCCCTTCGACAAGCTCAGGACAGGTTATTGAGTGTGTTCCATGTTCGTTATTCTTATTCCATGTTCCTTGTTCTTTATTCATTTCCGGCCTCTTTCACAACCATCTGCACCGTAATCCTGCTTCGCTGTTCAAGTAGTATTTCATTTCCAAGGATCAGTTTGTTGATGCTATCCTGCACGTAATGCCGGATGGTGATCAGCCGGAGGCCGTCGTTGTATTTTACGCGGAATTCTTTTTGCAGTTCTTTGATCAGTTCGTCCAGGTGTGGACTTTCATCTACGCATACTGAAAAGCTGATGGCTGAATTTTGCATGAGGTTGATGCCGATGCGATGCCCGGTAAAAACACCGAAGATCATATAAAGATGGTCTTCCGCAATAAATGAAAAATCCCGGGAAGAAATAGAGATAAGTACCTGATCCTCTTTGATGATGCGGGAAGGTATCATAGTATCGGAAGACAAACCCTCATAAATGAGAGATCCCGCTTCGTCCGGAGTTAAAAATGATTTTATCAGGAGAGGAATACTTTTATTTTTCAGTGGCCGGATGGTCTTGGGGTGAATGATCTTGGCACCATAAAATGCGAGTTCTA
The DNA here is from genome assembly GCA_021107535.1 of Bacteroidales bacterium. Lineage (GTDB taxonomy): Bacteria > Bacteroidota > Bacteroidia > Bacteroidales > B18-G4 > B18-G4. The sequence goes on from JAIOSQ010000133.1 coordinate 11,364, forward strand.
TGGTTTCGGTATAAGATATCTTGTCGAGTTTGACCGTGTCTTTAAAA
>JAIOSQ010000213.1 GCA_021107535.1 Bacteroidales bacterium
CACTCTATCAATCGTACAATAATTCTAACAATCTACACTCTTCACTCCAGATAGCCACTAGCCACTCGGCACTCGGCACTAGGAACTCCCTTCTACACTCTTCACTCCAATTAGGCACTAGGCACTCGGCACTAGGAATTAGGCACTCAAGTATGGTCTTAGTCTAACAAATGAACAGCAAGCCCGCTCCGCAGCTTCGGTTCAAACCAGGTCGTCTTCGGTGGCATGATATTACCACTGTCGGCAATATCAATGAGTTGTTTCATGGAAACAGGGTAGAGGGCGAAGGCAAGCTTCATCTCTTCACTGTCGACTCGTTTTCTTAACTCACCCAAACCACGAATTCCGCCGACAAAATCGATTCTTTTATCTCTCCTGAGGTCTTTGATGCCAAGAATATCATCCAAAACATGTTGAGATAGTATGGTAACATCAAGCACACCAATGGGGTCATTATCATCATAAGTGCCGGGGAGTGCTTGCAGGGCATACCATTTACCACTCATGTACAGGCTGAATTCGTGAAGTTTCCCGGGTTTATAGATTTCAGTTCCCTTATCCTCAACTTTGAAGACTTCACTCAGCCTTGCAAGAAATTCTTCTTCACTCAAACCGTTCAGGTCTTTCACAACACGATTATAATCAATGATGGTTAATTGGTCATCAGGGAAGTGCACGGCAAGGAAGAAATTATATTCTTCATCTCCGGTATGTCCGGGATTGTTATTTTTTCTTTCATTCCCGACCAGGGCTGCTGCTGCTGTCCTGTGATGTCCATCTGCAACGTAAGTGAAGGGGATTTTGTCAAAAAGCGCAATGATCCTGTCATTGATGTCTTTTTCCCCGATCACCCAGAATTGATGCCCGATCTCATCATCGGCTACGAAATCATATTCGGGTTCATTGTTTTTAACATATTCCCCGATGATCTCATCGATTTCTGCAACGGCCGGATAGGAGAAAAACACGGGCTCCATGTTGGCACTGTTGATGCGAACATGCTTCATCCTGTCCTCTTCCTTATCGGGGCGGGTGAGCTCATGTTTCTTGATGATCCCGTGCATATAATCTTCAACCGCAGCGCAGCCGACAATGCCATATTGGGTTTTTCCATTCATGGTCTGGGCATAGATATACAGATGATCTTCCTCATCCTGTACCAGCCAGCCATTTTCCCTGAATTTATTTAAATTCTCAACAGCTTTTTCATACACTGCCTGTGCATGCACATCTATAGCTGCAGGAAGATCAATTTCAGGTTTAATGATGTGGAGCAAAGAGTATTTGTTGCCTCTCGCTTCCTCCCTTGCTTCTTCTGAGTTTAAAACGTCGTAAGGCCTTGATGCCAGATCTTTGGCGATTGCCTGTGGTGGCCTTAGTCCCTTGAATGCTTTAAGTATTGCCATGCTGAATGTTGTTTTCTCCGGGTTTGGATTACCGTCCCCTGATGTTTGAAATTATATAGTATTCTGAAAAATTCTACCAATTAAACCATCAATCTTACTTAGTCAGTTTGATCATCATTGGTGTTATTGCCGTCGGTATCTTCATCGCGCCGGTTTGCGCTTCTTTGAAGGGAAGATATCAAGGCACCGATCATTTTCGTCATTTCCATCAACTGGTTTCTGGAATCGTCCTCATCTGTATCGTCGAACAGCCCAAGATTATGGAAAATGCTTGTAAATACGAGACATTCCCTAACCGCACTTTTTGACATTTTGAGGTAGTAAATGAACTGGCTCTTATTTCTGGCGGAGCCTTCGGCAATATTCAATACAATATTATGTGATGAAGTATTGAAACGCTCGATCAGTCCATGATTTTGCTCTGCAGCGCTCACAATGGTAGCATTATTCACCCACTGGGAGTAATTAAGCGCTTTATGATAAATACGAAGGTCTTCAAACCTGAAAAAAGTATTGTTTCTGTCGTGTCCGTTCTCCATTCTGATCGATATTATTTAATTTGAATTAGAAATTCACCTTCTTTGATGATGCTTCTTCCAGCCTTCCAGTCTTCCTCTCTTCCTCTCTTCCCCTCTTCCCCTCTTCCCCTCTTATTACTTGTTAACCTGAAAAGTCCGGTCTCCATGCTCAAGAAAAGCCTTGATCTGTTCAGCGGCAGCTATCCCGGCATTAATATTTGCTTCGGAAGTCTGGGCACCCATCTTTTTCGGAGTGAAGAAAAACCTTCCTTCATATTTTTCAGCTATTTCCTCCTTATTATCGGGGGCAATGTCAGATATATAAATAAAATCAGGCCTTTCTGCAAAAGTTTTCAATAGTGAGTCTTCACAGATCACCTCTTTACGGGCTGTGTTGACCAGTGTAGCTCCTGCAGGCATGAGTGACATTAGCTTTGAGTTGATGGAAGCTTTTGTTTTCTCATTTGCCGGAATGTGAAGTGAAATATACTGGCATTGGCTGTACAATTCTTCAACTGTATCAAGGGCAGTAACTCCATCTTTTTCTATGTCTTCTTTCTTGATAAAAGGGTCAAAGGCATAGCACTTCATACCGAAGCCTTTTGCGATGTTCGCAACCAATTTACCCACGTGGCCATAGGCATGGATCCCAAGCTTTTTCCCTTTGAGTTCACTTCCTGATGATCCGTTAAACTGGTTCCTGGCCATGTAAACCATCATGCCAAGCGCCAACTCGGCAACTGCATTGGAATTTTGTCCGGGTGTGTTCATCACCACGATGTCTTTGGAACTTGCCGCTTCCAGGTCAACGTTATCGTAACCTGCACCGGCCCTGACAATGATCTTCATGTTTTTGGCGGAAGCAAATACATCAGCATCCGCTTTATCGCTTCGGATGATCACGGCATCGGCATCTGAGGCCGCATCAATGAAATCCTGCTGGTTTGCATACTTTTCGAGTAATGCCATTTCATAACCGGCGCCTTCTACAACTTCGCGAATGCCGTTAACAGCTGCAGCTGCAAAAGGTTTAACTGTGGCAACAAGTACTTTTGTCATATTCTTTAGTCTTTATTAGATGTAAAATAGATATGGGGGATGTTATCGACTCCGTTAATTAATGGAGCTACTAATATAAAATTATTTGTGCAGATTTTCAAATTCCTGCATGACGCCAACCAGCGCTTCAACACTCTCTATCGGGAGGGCGTTATAAGTCGATGCCCTGAACCCGCCTACTGAACGGTGTCCCTTGATCCCTACCATTCCTTTGGATGATGCAAAATCAAAGAATTCTTGTTCAATCTTCTCGTAACCGGCATTCATGACAAAGCAGATGTTCATGATCGAGCGGTCGGCAGGATCAGGAACGGTGGTGGTGAACAGTGGATTGCGGCTGATCTCATCATAGAGCAGGCCGGCTTTGAATTTGTTTATTTTGTGTATCTCATTGATCCCGCCCAGGTCTTTCAGCCACTTAAGGGTTTGGAGTGCAGCATAAACAGGCACAACCGGGGGGGTATTGAACATTGATTCCTTATCAATGTGAGTCTGGTATTTGAGCATTGTCGGAATATAATGTTCCACTTTACCCAGTATATCATCTTTTATTATGGCAAAGGTTACACCGGCAGGAGCAAGATTCTTCTGTGCTCCGCCATAAATAATGGCATACTTTGAAACATCCACCGGACGGCTGAAGATATCAGAAGACATGTCTGCCACCAGTGGAACCGGTGAATCTATGTCTTCCCTGATCTCTGTCCCGTAAATGGTATTGTTGGTTGTGATATGGAAATAATCCGCATCCTCCGGGATACTGTACCCCTTAGGAATATAATTAAAATTCTTGTCTTCGGAGCTTGCCACAACATCAACATCGCCAAAGCCCTGTGCTTCCTTGATCGCTTTTTTTGACCAGGCGCCTGTATTCAGGTAGGCCGTTTTCTTTCTGAACAGGTTGAAAGGAACCATGGCAAACTGTGTACTGGCTCCACCACCCACAAAGATCACTGAATATCCGTCAGGGATGTTCAGCAACTCCTTGAAAAGTGCCTGTGCCTCGTCCATCACGGCGACGAATTGCTTGCTTCTGTGAGAAACTTCCATCAGCGACAGTCCCATGCCGGCAAAATCGATCAGTGCTTCGGCTGTATTTTTAATGGTATATTGGGGGAGGATGGAAGGCCCCGCATAAAAGTTATACTTTTTCATAATATTTTATTTTTTCGTTTTTGTTATGTGCTCATTATCACCTTATCTTTGGCTCAGCAAATATAAATATTTGGCTTGAATCTACCCTATATTCAGATATAAATTATTTGAATAATTTTGTTTTCTTAACATAGCTATAATGCAGCATGGATATTGACAATAAAATTGAAATTTTCGGAAGGCTGGGAAAGATACTTTCATTGGCCGCTGTTCAACAGTCATGTGATGTGCTGACAAAATATGATCTTCAGGCAGCCGCATTTGAATCAGCCCTTGATAAAGCGATGGCTGCCAATGCCTGGTTTACGAAGGAATCGGTATATAAGATGCTGTATTCTATAGGGGTTAGCCTGTATGAAGATGATCTTCATCAATGGATGGGGATGTATGACCTTCAAGGTAAAAAAGAACAAAAAAAAGTAGCTGTAGTGATGGCCGGCAACATTCCTGCTGTCGGCTTTCATGATTTTTTGTCGGTTTTGATGGCAGGGCACAAAGTGCTGGCAAAACTATCTTCGGATGATCAATACCTTATCCCGGGCATTGCTGAATTGCTTATCGAAATGGATCCCGCATTTGCTGATTTGATTGAGTTTTCGGATGGCCCTATAAAGAATTTTGATGCCGTTATTGCTACAGGAAGCAACAATACGTCAAGGTATTTCGACTATTATTTTGGTAAATATCCACATATTATAAGAAAGAACCGGAATGCCCTTGCGGTACTGAGTGGCAATGAAGACAGGGAAACGCTGGTGGCCCTGGGAGAAGATATATTTACATATTATGGGCTGGGCTGCCGGAATGTGTCCAGGATGTTCATTCCGAAAGACTATGATCTTGATAAGTTCTTTCCTGCCATGGAGGTGTTTTCATCAGTAGCAGATCATCATAAATACCAAAACAATTACGATTATAATAAATCTATTTTCCTGGTGAACGGCGAAGATCATTTTGATAATGGCTTTCTGCTGCTAAAAGAAGACACAGGCATGGCTTCACCCGTGTCCGTGTTGCATTACGGAAGATATACAGATCTTAAGGAAGTGAATGACTATATCAGGAAAGACTCAGAAAATATCCAATGTGTCATTTCCGATGACCCAGGGGTGGAAAGCAGCATCCCACCGGGAACAGGGCAGTATCCGAAGCTGTGGGATTATGCAGATGGCATTGATGTCATGGAGTTCCTGCTGGGTTTGTAGATACTTCTTCTATCATCTATCGCCTTCACCTTCTCAATCGCCTTCTTCAATTTTCTTCTGCAATCTGCAATCTGCAATCTGCAATCATTTTACCTCACCCCCTGTCCCCCTCTCCTAAAGGAGAAGGGGCACGAAGTTCGAAGTATTATCTGTAATTCATTCTATGTTTCCCAATTTTGTTAACTTTATACCTGGAATGTAAGTCGTTATATAGTTTCATTTTAATGTGAACCTGATGAGTCGCTACCTGCAGCTGATAGTTTTCATTTCTACTCTTTTCTTTGATCAGGCATATGGCCAGGATCTTAATCCACCACAAAA
>JAIOSQ010000056.1 GCA_021107535.1 Bacteroidales bacterium
CTTCCTCATCCTCATGAGAGAATCCGGCATATGGCAATTCCCCGGCCTTGTACTTCTCAATCACCGGATCCAGGCCACCTGACCATGGCAGCAATCTGATATCTCCATAATCACCAACACCGGTCCCGCTCAGGTGTGTATGGCTGAAACCAAATATCGTCGAATCACTGTAGTGGTAACCCGAACAGGCATCCCAATTATCTTTCCTGGTATCCGGGCTCAGCTGCACCATTCCGAAAGGCACCATAGCACCCGGGTAGGTATGGCCATGGCCTCCTGTCCCGATGAAGGGATTGACGTAATTGGCGGGCGTCAGGCAAGCTTTATCTCTTTCACATGAGAATATTAAGATAATAAGGGTTATCATCATTAATAAACGAACTCCGCCTGATGTTAGGCCCTTCGACAGGCTCAGGACAGGTTGTTGGGTGTTCCGCCTTCGCTCCGCTACGGCGGACGCAGTAAGTGTTGGTTGGAATTTGGAGTTTGGAGTATGGACTTTCATTGAATTTTGGTCCTGATAGCTATCGGGATGAAATTTGGAATTTATCTGATAATTGGCCTTATCTTTAATTCAAAGGTATAATCCTTCGCCGGAAAGCGATATTTCTCCAGCGGTCTGGCCCCCCAGCTGTTGTTGCCGCCAACGCCCATCTGAAACAAGTCGATATGCACTCCTATCATATTTCTTTTGGGAACATCAATGCTGTGCATACCACTGCTTCTGCTCTCCTGGGCGATGTCTGAAGGACGATAGTGATGGACACTGAACTCAAAGAGTGAATCAGCCTCAAACCCCAAGCCTGTTCCCTGATCGTCAATAAGTTTCATATTTCGCACATCACACTTGTTCCCATTTTCCTGTGGCCGGATATAGCTTACATACTGATCTTCCACTTTTCCGGCATATCGTCCGATAAAAGCTGCAGTTTTCCTGTCAATATAATTCTCAAATGGTCCCCGGCCATACCATTCCAGATTGTCGAAACCACCGGGCATTTCCATATAGAATCCGAAACGCGGCATATCGGGCAGGATACTGTCACCCATATGCAAGGTCCCGCTTATTGTTACCTCCCCTTCCATATCAATCGTATAAATGAGGGTATAATCAGCATATACATCCGGCAGTTCGTACTCTACACGCAGTTCCACCTGGCGGGAATCTGCCTTTTCAAGTACAAACTCTTTCATGATCCGCCTGGCGGAGGCATTTTTCCATGGAAGCAATTTATCCTGCATCCTGAATCCGAAATCATTATCGGTGGGTTCCCGCCAGAAATATGGCATCGGGGATTTCTGGATCAAATCCTTATAGCCATAAGTATAACTTTCCAGTACTCCGCTGCTTCTATCAAAGGTGATGCTGAAGCGTCTTCCTTTCACTTTCACTTTTTCAGCATTTTCAAAGGTCTGCAGGCCAAAATCATGTGCGGGCCGTGGCATGATCCTCACTGGCATGTACGGCATTGGGATCTGTTCAGTAGCGATGACGTAATTGATAGGCACCATACCATTGCCTTTCCTGGATTTAACATAAATATTGAAGAAATATTCCATGCCGGGTTCAGTGAATACCTCATTTTGTGGGATGTCAATAGTGGTGTATTCACCGGGTGCACATTCTATCGGTAGAAGATCTCCCCTGGAAATGCTTCTTCCATTGGCCTTAATGATATAGAAAAAATCGAATTCATTCAGGTCTGTAAAGTTATGCTCATTGTAAATGATCAGCTTATTGTTTAAGGCAGTATCAAGTTCGAAATGCACAGACTGATATACTTTCTTCACTTCATGCAGGGCCGGATGTATGCTCCTGTCGGCATTGATCAGGCCATTGGCACAGAAGTTATGATCCGAAGGTGTACCCTCTGGTCCGAAATCACCACCGTATGCCTGGTACTCATTGCCATCCTCATCTGTTTTCAGCAGGCCCTGGTCAACCCAGTCCCATATACAACCACCCTGCAGTTTATCATATTTCCTGATCAGTTCCCAGTATTCCATTAGGTTACCGGTGCTGTTCCCCATAGAATGGGCATATTCGCACATGATCAGGGTACGCGGGTCATCACCCAAAGCATATTTTTCGAGATATTTCAATCCCGGATACATGGGGCAATAGATATCAGTATGTGGCCGCAGTTCAGCGCGTTCATAAAAAACCGGGCGGGACGGGTCACGCTCATGGATCCACTTTGTTCCGGCTTCAAAATTTATCCCGTCACCGGCTTCATTGCCCATTGACCATATGATCACAGAAGGATGGTTTTTATCTCGTTCCAGCATACGTCTGATCCGGTCGAGATGTGCTTCCTGCCATTCCGGCTTGTTACCCAATGTCCTGTCGGGATGGTACCCTATGCCATGCGATTCTATGTTTGCCTCATCGATCACATAAATGCCATATTGATCACAGAGCTCATACCAGTACGGGTCGTTCGGATAATGACTGGTTCGTACTGTATTGATATTGTTCATCTTCATGAGGGCGATGTCCTGCCGCATGGATTGCTCACTCACCACATGGCCGGTTTTTTCATCATGCTCATGCCTGTCGACACCCTTCACGAGAATAGATACTCCATTCACAAACAGGATCCCTTCTTTCAATTCCACTTTACGAAAACCCGTTTTGCTGCTTATTGCTTCAATAACATTGCCTTTTCTGTTGCTAATTGTGAGAACAAGTGTATACAGCTTCGGTTTTTCAGCAGACCATTGCAAAACCTCTGTGATCATCATTTCATTAAAGAAAACAGAATCACAGCATTGTGCTTTATCCATGGAAATAGTATGTTCCTTTCTGACAAGCTCATTTCCTGTCGCATCAAATAATATGAGGCTAACAGCGTAGTTGCTAAGTTTTTTTCTATCATCATACCTGATGATATCCAGATTTGCTTCGAGCAGGCCATTTTTATATTCATCATCAAGGCTGGCTTTAATCCAGTAATCCCTGATATGAACCTGCGGTGCAGACCAAAGGAAAACATCACGTTCGATGCCACTGATCCTCCAGAAATCCTGGCATTCGAGATAAGTCCCGTCCGACCAGCGATAAATCTCCACGGCGAGCAGGTTTTCTCCCTTTTTCAGGTAGGAGGTGATATTGAATTCGGCAGGAAGTTTACTGCCCTGGCTGTAGCCAACTTTTTCACCATTTATCCAAAGATACATGGCCGATTTTACTGCCCCGAAATGAATAAAGATCTCCCTGCCATCCCAATCATCAGGGATGCTGAACCAGCTCCGGTACGAGCCTACCGGATTATAGTCATGAGGTACTTCCGGAGGCTTCGGATTTTCTGTAAACTCATAAGGTTGGTTCACATAAATAGGAATACCATAGCCCTGTAATTCCCAGTTGGAAGGGACAGGGATGGTCTCCCAGTTATCATCAATGAAATCCGGCAGAAAGAAACCTTCCGGCCGGTCAAGTGGTTTGATCACCCAATTAAACTTCCAGTCGCCATTCAGGGATCTGTAATATGGGCTGGCCTTGAAATTTGTCTCTAAGGCTTGTTCCACAGTGGCATAAGGAATAAGAGTCGCATGAGGAGCCTCCTTGTTGATGGAGATGACTGCAGGATTTTCCCAGTCATAAAGCTCAAACTCCTGTGCAGTAAGGGTAATGAGACCGGATATCAGAAAACTAAGGATAAGTGATATTTTTTTCATAATAACAGTGATTGGTATAAGCCATTGAGGTAGCTATAGGAAAAAAGATTTTGTTGATTGTGATGTCAGGCATACTTCATGATAATATTTTGCAATTCTGTTTCTTTTTCTTCGAGTTGTCTCAGGAGAATAAACTGGTTTCTGCAACGGTCGAGGTTATGATTTTCACGGGCGGTTTTAAAATAGTGATCTCCCTCCAGGAAGTCGGTCAGAAAACGGGCACCGATCATCAAAAGCATTATTTTGGCCCCGAAAAGCAAATGTTCTTTTTCTTCTTTTGTCAGACTGTTACTCAATTCCGAAAGATACCCTTCTGTCAGGGCTTCAAATATCTCCTCTCTGAATACAACTTTCTCCGGATCCGGTTCATCCTCTTCAACCGGACTGGTAAAGGTGCGGACCATGTCGCCATAATCATACAGTACCGTACCGGGCATGACCGTATCAAGGTCAACAACGCAAATACTTTTTATACTGTCGTTTTCGAACAAGACATTGTTGAGTTTGGTATCATTGTGTGTTACCCTGACGGGGATGGCATTATCACTGAGAAGGCTTTCCAATTCAGCTCCAAATAACAAACGATCCAATGCAAATGATATCTCATCCTTTGCCTGTTGTTTCCTGGCAAATGCATCCTTCGCTATCGCATCCTGAAGTTGCAGCAGCCGTTTCCCCAGATGATGGAAGTCGGGAATGGTCGGAACATAAGCGGCAGGGTCTTCATTGTTCATTACCAATTGAAAACGCCCGAAAGCAGCGGCACCTTCCCTGGCAATGTCGGCAGTCTCAGCAATATCAAATGACCGGCTGTCGACAACGAAATCCATCATGCGCCAGAAATTCCCATCATGGTCGAGGTGGTAAAATTTCTTGTTCCTGTTTTGCCTGATCGCAGGATAGGGATTGTTGCCTTCTTTGCCATAATGCTTCTGCATAGCAACATTGAACCTGATCAGGTTTTCGATCAAACCCTCAGGGTCTTTGAATACATGGTGGTTGATGCGTTGCAGGAAAAAGCGGCATCTACCACTGACATCCACTATAAAGGAATCGTTGATATGGCCCCGATGAAACCCGGAGATGGTGCAGGAATCAGCATGGATGCCATAACGTTGCAATATATCAGGTAAGTTAAAGTCTTTCATCAGTTATTCCATAAGTCAGGCGGATAATCGCCACTTTCAACCAATAGTCGGATCCGCTCGATCGTTTCCGGTTTATCTTCCTTGTAAGTCACCCCAAACCATTTGAATGCAGTTTCAAGCATTTTCACAGTCATGAGGCCATCACTTACCAGTTCATTAAGCCTGCCGGGCAGGTAATATTCGGCTTTATCATTCGCAATGTTTGACTCAAGAAATGCTACAAAGCCAGATTCAAGATAATCCATAACGAGCGGTTTAAACCCCCAGATATTCATTGAGATGAGGGAATGCCCGTCAAGATTATTAAATTGTCCGGCCGGGGATTCAAAACC
>JAIOSQ010000254.1 GCA_021107535.1 Bacteroidales bacterium
AAGAATAAGAATAAGAATAAGAATAAGAATAAGAATAAGAATAAGAATAAGAATAAGAATAAGAATAAGAATAAGAATAAGAATAAGAATAAGAATAAGAATAAGAATAAGAATAAGAATAAGAATGATGAAGTTAATTTGAACTCATCCATAATTCATAATCCATAATCCATAATTATGACTCTTGCTTATGGCCTTGTGATTTAGTATCTTTACAGGACCAAAAGGAAACCTTCCTTATGCTCTGCTTAATCAATGGCTGAACCTAAAATAATAGATCCATGAATAAAATATCGTTACTCATGGTTGTTTTGAGTTTCTGTCAAATTACAGCATCAGCTCAATCATGCCTACCCAATGGGATAATTTTCAATACTCAAGCACAAATAGATAGTTTTCAAATAAATTACCCAGGGTGTACCGAGATAGAGGGAGATGTTAAAATTAGCGGGGATGATATTACGAATCTTAATGGACTGACGTTATTAACCTCTATCGGGAGAAACCTCGTGATTGAAATTAACGATATTCTACCAAGTATGACAGGGCTTGATAATGTAACCTCTATTGGGGGATTCATCTCGATAGTCGATAACGATTCCTTAACCAGCCTGACAGGGCTGGAGAATATAACCTCTATCATGGGAGGAGACCTTCATATTGGAAATAACGGTGCTTTAACCAGCCTGACAGGGCTGGAGAATGTGACAACTATTGGTGGAGTTTTTGGGATTTCGAATAACAATGTTTTAACCAGCCTGACGTCGCTGGAGAATATGTCCTCTATCGGGGGAGATCTTTGGATTAGTTTTAATGATGCTTTAACCAGCCTGTCGGGACTGGAGAATATTGAGAGTAATTCAATTGAACACCTCACAATCTCATATAATCAAAACTTATCTACTTGCGAAGTTAAAAGCGTTTGTGATTACCTTTCGAACCAGGGTTTAGCTTATATCAAAGAAAACGCCCCTGGGTGTAACAGCCAAAAAGAAGTTGAAGAGGCATGTGGATTATCTATTGATGACTTGGATATCAGCACTCATTTAACAATTTTCCCCAATCCTGCCAACCAAGAGCTCAACATATCCATTGACAACCACATCATTGGTGAGGTCAAGATATATACCCTAACAGGCCAACAGATGATGCAGGACAAGCCTTCAAATGGTACCATAGATATTTCACACCTCCAACCGGGTATGTACATTGTAGACGTTACAATCGAGAATACCAGGATAAGGCAGAAGCTACTGGTCCAGAGATAACATTTACGCCCGGAGGGACTCATCCCTTCTTTTTTGACAATACAGGATTGAAACCTTTCCACGAGGGTATGTTTTTATATAGTCTGGAAGAGACTCCTTATTTCAGCACATACGTATGGCCTGATTAGGCACTTTCTCCCTGCAGGTGATACCTGGGTACTATTCGGGCATTATCGTACAATGTATAGTGGAATGTCACAGGAATTTCCTATCTTAGTCCTGTAATCCAAATCAGAGTCCTATGAAATCAAAATTACTCGTCACCATTGTGTTGCTTATATTGTCGTATATAATATCAGCACAGAACCCATACCTGGTATTAACCTATACAGCAGAAGATAATGGGGCATACATACAGCTTGACAGTATCAAGGTTATGAATCGTACACAGGATTGCGATACGGTCCTGTATTGGCCTGATACTGTTCTTGTACTTGGCAGTAGTTTTGGTATTCAAGAGCCTATTGTTACACAAGATGGCTTGCAGGTTTTTCAGAATTATCCCAATCCGGTTGTGGACCGAACCATAGTAAAAATATTTATACCTGAAAAAGGATTAGTAAATATCATGATAACTGATGTCTTTGGAAGGGTATTGCACAGGTCTGAAATGGTACTTGAACAGGGTTATCATTCTTTCAGATACACGCCTGGGAATAGTGGTATATCTTTTTTTACGGCCTCGATACAGGACTGGACCAGTAGTATTCGAGTGTTAAGCACAAATTCTTATACCAGTAGAGCTTCACTTGAATATATCGGTAGTGCTAAATCTAAAAACCAGGCAAAGGCAAAAAGGGTTATGCAGAATTTTAGTTTCAGTTTTGGTGATACGCTATTATACATTGGGTATTCAGACACACTTGAATCAGGTATTCTTCAGGCTCCCATTACTCATGATACCTCCACCTTTCAGTTTGCTTATAATATTCCTTGCCCGGGCACTCCAACTATCACATATGAAGGTCAGGTTTACAATACAGTACAAATTTTCAGCCAGTGCTGGCTGAAGGAGAACCTGAACGTGGGCGAGATGGTCCTCGGAACAATGGAACAATCGGACAATGGGACCATTGAAAAGTACTGCTACAACAACAAACCTGATAGTTGCATGAAATACGGCGGTCTTTACCACTGGGCTGAGATGATGCAATACATCACCCAGCAGGGCACGCAGGGTATTTGCCCGCCGGGCTGGCACCTGCCCACGGATGAAGAGTGGAAGGTGCTGGAAGGGGCCGTGGACAGCCAGTACGGGATCGGTGATCCGGTATGGGATAATTATCATTATCGTGGCTATGATGCCGGGACGAACCTGAAAGTCACCAGTGGCTGGAGAAATAATGGTAACGGCACTGACCTGTTTGGTTTCTCAGGTCTGCCGGGTGGCGGCCGCTACACCAATGGTTACTTCTACTACGTTGGCATTGGCGGTTACGGTCTCTGGTGGACATCGACGGAGGACTATTACTACAGCGCATTGTACCGTAGCCTCAATTACGTCTACCCGGAGGTAAGCCGGTACTTTCACTACGAGGTTTACGGTTTCAGTGTGCGTTGCTTGCGGGATTAGACTATTTGACTATTTGTCAATTTGACTATTAATCCCGACTTCGTCGGGATAGAAATTTTTTTTGAATCATGTCGCTCTACGATGAATTGCCCGTATTTAAAGCTAGTTATAATCTTTTGCTGAATATTTTTCAATTTACAGCCAATTTTTCGAGGGAATATAAATATACCGTTGCCGGAAAAGTCCTTTGCCAGTGTAATGCAAACCGCCGGGAGATCCCTTGTCATTCCGCTGCGCTTCATTCTGAGGGATGACATTGTCTCCTGCCCACCTCACTTCTATGGCTGCAAAATTTTTAATTAATTTTGCATCAAATAATTACCAAACTTTATACAGATGAAAAATTCATATATATCATCCTTATTCATTTCATTCATATTCTTTTCAGGATTATTATCAGCACAAAATGCTCCAGACACAGCATGGACACAAATGTATTCAGGAGGCCTCTATGATTGGGCCTGGCAGGTTCAACAAACCACAGACGGTGGTTATATTATGGTTGGAGATACGGAATCAGCAGGTGCTGGTTCTTTTGATGTCGGGGTTATTAAAACCGATGAAAATGGTGTTACTGAATGGTCGAAAACCTATGGAGGCCTGAATGAAGACAGAGGACAATCTATTCAGCTAACTACCGACGGAGGCTATATAATTGCAGGAACAACATCATCATACGGTGTCGGCTGGTATGATATTTGGCTAATAAAAATTGATAGTGAAGGAACTGAATTATGGTCTAAAACATTTGGAGGAACGAGTTGGGATTGGGGTTATTACGTCGAACAAACTACCGACGGCGGTTATATAATTACAGGATGTAAAGATCCGGGTGTTTATAGCATTTGGGATGTATTTTTGATAAAGACCGATAGTCAGGGAAATACCATGTGGTCAAAAACTTTTGGTGGCGAGAGCTACGATGTCGGGCATTGTGTAAAACAAACTTCTGATGGCGGTTACATTATTACCGGATATACCTATTCTTATGGTGCAGGAAGTAGTGATATGTGGTTGATAAAAACCGATGAAAATGGAATTTTAGAATGGGATAATACTTTTGGTGATACTGAACCCGAACATGGGTATTCCGTTGTTCAATCAGACAATGAATATATTGTTACAGGGTATACAAAATCTTATGGTGAAGGCGATTATGATGTGTGGTTAATAAAAACCGACAATCTGGGTAATGAAATTTGGAATCAAACCTATGGTGGCGCAGAAGATGACCGTAGTTTTGCAATTCAAACTACATCAGACAATAACTTTGTTGTTGCAGGGTATACAGAATCTTTCGGTGCCGGGAATTATGATATGTGGCTGTTGAAAATTGATAATGCCGGAGATACTTTATGGACTAAAACAATCGGAAACGATAAATTAGACAGAGCGAGATCAGTTGTACAAACTACTGACGGCGGTTACATCCTTGCCGGAGATACATATATTTACGAGCAAGGGGAATATAATTATTATCTGGTAAAAATTGACCCGGAACAAGGTGTTGGCATTCATGAGGAAATTCAAACTAAATATGCTGCATATTGCTATCCGAATCCCACAACAGGAATGATTACAATTGAAGGAAAAGATATTGAATCGCTTGAGATCATAAATATTAACGGACAAGTTATCAGACAATTATTAATACGCGATGAACAATCATCAATAGAAATAGATTTATCGCAATATGGAAAAGGTGTTTATTTCATAAATACTCAAAGGGGTAATCAAATTTTCACAAATAAAGTTATTGTAAAATAAATCTGAGGATTTAGCGAAGCGTGTGGATTGCACATGGATATCAAATTGCCATATTTGACTTAGCCTCATTAGTTTTATATCTTTATTGCACAAATACTAAAATAAAGGAGATTCATCATGGAACAAAAAAAAGGTTTATCTTTTCTAAGAGTCACTCTGGTAATCTATGCTTTCATCTCACTGGTATATGGAATAGGTTATCTGTTTTTCCCGGAATATTTAGTTGAATTATCGGGTGGAGATCCAATACCATCTGCATGGCTTCGCTGGTCGGGAGGAGTACTTATTTCTCTCGGTATCGGATCAATATTGGTCATCCGAAATCCAATAAAACAGGGAATTTTTGTGTTAACCATGGCCATGGGAACACTATTTGTAGGTCTGGCATTGCTATATGCCTGGATCTGTGAGATAGTGGGCACCACCTGGTTTACTGCCGTGCCTGCAATATTGATTCTCGTGGTTTCCATGCTTCTATTCTGGAGTCGATATCTTGCAAAAGAAACGCTTAAGTAATATCTTTTAATTCATTATTGGAACCCACGTCCTTTTGGGGTGCTTATGTATAGGCTATGTCTTTTTCAGGGAAGCCAGAAGCCAGAAGCCAGAAGCCAGTAACCAGTAACCAGTATCCAGCAACCAATGCTTAACTCATGCTCACTTTACCAGCAGTTTCTGCTGATAAAACTTTCCTTCTAATATCACTTTTGCAAAGATGATCTGGTCTGTAACTTTAGGATCTATTGTATTCGATCCTGAATGAATTTGTTGTTGGGTCAATAACTGCCCGGCGGTGTTGTATACAAGTATGCTACCCGAGGATGATAAATTCTCGTTTATTTTAATGTAAATTCTGTTTTGGGATGAAAATATTTCCAATTCATCAATATTGTTCTCATTTACAGATACACAATCATCTGTAACTACAAGTATATTATTTGAATTGGGACTTGTGAGTGCTGTATTATAAGATCGTACCCGGTAATAATATGCAGTTTGGCATCCTAATTCCTCTACGAGAAAGACTGTATCTCCATTGACCTGAATGTTTTCATAAACCATATTTGCAAATGCATCGTCCAAAGCAACATCGAGGTAATACCCCAAGGCGCCAAAACAATTTGTCCATTCTGCCAGGAAGTGATCCTGGCCAATAAAATTAGTGTCTGGAGGTTTCATTACAGGAATATCCAACTGTTGATGAAAATAATTAGCTCCAATATCTATTATTGTCCCATCTGGATCTGGGAACATTGAATTTCCTGAATCTATACAGGGTGATTTCGTTGTATCAACCCAGGGGTAGTTTTCCCAGGTGATATTGTAATCATGATTAACCGGATCGGCAAATAACGGATCTCCATCAATGCAGTTTTCATAATCCCCTGAGAAATTTGTACCTGACCCAATTCCTCCAAATCCATCAAGACCTCCTTGAATATTACAGTAATGAAAATCAGGATCGTCGTTCATGGTAGTAAGACATACTTGGTGTCCCCCCTGGTTGTTTGAGGCAGTGTTGAAATAGATAATATTGTTTTTAAGTAAAGGCACCAGCCCCTGATAAGTTGTTTCGTAGAAATAAATTCCACCGCCACTATTACTGACTGTATTACATGCTATTGTATTATTTATGCAATCTCCGGTAGCCTCAGATAAATAGATGCCACCACCATGCATAGCAGTGTTATTAACTATCTGGCAGTCCGATATGGTGAAATCCGTGGTTACACCAATAAAAATAGCTCCTCCCACCTGACTACAGGAATTATTTATAAACACAGATTTTGAAATGACCGGCCTGCATGCCCATGACATAACACCACCGGCCCTGTGACCACTGGAATTATTTCTGAATTCACAATTTTTAATCATAGGGGAAGAATATGATCCCCCCATTACATATATTCCTGCTCCATTGCCTCCAGCCGGTGTATTGTTCCCTATAAACTTGCAGCTGTCAATAAGTGTGTTATTATTATAAGAACCTATCCCTGCCGCCAGATAAGCAAGGTTATTGAAAAAATATGAATGCTTTACAGTAATTAATGCCAGGGGAGAATCATATATGAGAATTCCAGCGCCTGCATTATCCGGAAATGACTGTGGCTGGTTATCTAATATGGTCAGACCGTATTCAAAAATACAATAGTCAATATAAGATGTTTCCACAGTATTCAGAAACTTAAGACCATGCCAGCGGTTGGTAGTATCATCAGCTGTAAACAGGATACTGTCTGTAGCTGTACCAACGGCTCTCAGGGATCCGTTAACGATAAACTTATACCAACCTTTAAATCGCACTTCTACGCCTGGTTCAATTTCTAATGTAGCAGTTTCATCAATATAAATTTCTCCATTCACCATATAAGGCGAGCCGGCAAGGTCCCAGGTGCCGGAAACAGGCCCGGGAGGCACCTGCGTCTGTGCAGAAATGATCATGGGAACCATTAAGATGAGCAATAGTAAATATTTTTTCATGGGATTTTTTCTTGGTTAGTAAATTGAATTAATTAAAAATCGTCGGTCAGGACAATTATCTGATGTGCATTAAATTACAAAAATAAAAGGGCCTGATGTTGGCAGATGACCGAACGTAGGGGTTTATTTACCCAAATAGCGATTTGGCCGGATGAACGGGAGGGAGAAAAATTGACTTTTGGGCAAATTTATCTTATCTTGAGCATGATTACATGAATTTTAAATCTTAAGACAGATTTACTCAACATCCTTTAGTGTGAAAATATGTACGTTCTTCATTCTGACCTTAATGTTTTTGATGTTGGACAACATCATCAATTTGTCTAATGCACAGACCAATTGGTACAAATATCCCGGTAATCCGGTTTTTGAACCCGGCAAGAAAGGTGATTGGGATCAGAATATTATAGATTTTGCCATATTATACGACTATGACCAATACCATATGTGGTATTCTGCCTGGGCAAAAGATGCAACAGGACACAGTGCTTTCGGTTCTGCCTCCTCTCATGATGGCATTCACTGGACAAAATATGAGGGAAATCCGCTGATCTTTGATTGCAATGGGTCTCCCTGGGATGAAAAGTACTGGACTTTTGATGTCATCCGGAAAGATTCCCTGTATCTGATGTGGTATACAGCTGAATCAAAGGCTAGCGGGCAGTTGGCCAATATAGGCTTTGCCTGGTCACAGGACGGCTTGCACTGGACAAAACATGCTGACCCGGTTTTGCAGCATGGGGACAGGGAGAGCTGGGAAGCTGCAGGTATTGGTGGCCCATGTGTGTTATACGAGGACGGGCGCTATCATATGTGGTATAATGGGGTATCGTACAGGATGCCAAAAGTAGTAAGAGTAGGGTATGCGACTTCAGAAGATGGGATTCACTGGGAAAAGTATCCTGCAAACCCTGTATTT
Organism: Bacteroidales bacterium; assembly: GCA_021107535.1. GTDB lineage: Bacteria > Bacteroidota > Bacteroidia > Bacteroidales > B18-G4 > B18-G4. The sequence continues at coordinate 8,009 of JAIOSQ010000254.1, forward strand.
GATGCTGGTGAGCAGGGAACATTCGACGACCACTGGGTAGTTGCAAACGATGTTACCCATAATGGATCTGAGTTTAAGATGTGGTATTTTGGCTGGAACTATATACAGTTTGAGATTGGATTGGCCACTTCAGATGATGGGATCAACTGGACCAGGTCATTCGCAAATCCCGTACTGAAGACAGGCGATATCGGCAGCTGGGATATGCAGATGATTGCTGTTGCCGATGTAATCACATTTGATTCAATTTCACGGATGTTTTATTGGGGAAGCAACAATGTTAGCAGTAAGCTTGGATATGCCACAACATCGGCCAAAGAAAAACAGCTATGGGAAAGAGCTGAAATAGTTATGCCACAGAGGGAGATCAGGGTGCAAATCTTCAATAATCTTGAATACATAAAAGTGGATAGCCTGATCCGTATCATCCCGGAATTATCAGGACGTGATTTGATCGATGCCTTTAATAAACTTGCCCTTGCATATTCACTGAACGATGATGAGAAAAGCTATTATTATGCGAATAAGGCCCTTAAATTAGCGAATAAGGCCCGCTATCCGAAAGGCAGGGCCATGGCCTTATATTGCAAAGGGAACAGCCAATATGTATTGGATAATTATTCCGGAGCACTGGTCAGTCAGCTATTGGCACTGTGGATTTTCGATTCTCTCGGAATGCAGAATGAAGCTGCTAACTTATTGTCACAGATAGCCAGTATACACAGCTTTACCGGTTCACATGAGCAGGCTGCAGGGTATCATAAACAGGCTCTGGAAATATTTGAAGCGCTATATGATACAGGGTCCGTTATGCGAACACTGGATTATCTTGGACATGAAAAGTTGATGGCAGGGGATACTGGCGAAGCAATAAATACTTTTCACCAAAGATTATCTATGGCAAAATCAATTACTGATTATAGGGCAGAAGGATTTACATATGAAGCATTAGGAGTGAGTTATAGTGGCTTCTCTTTGGACACATCGATGTATTATTTTGCAAATGCCCGCATGATCTGGGATACATTGGAATGGTCACAACTGGGCATTAACTACCTGAAGGTGGCAGAAACTTACTTTGCTTCCGGACCACAATATTACAGTAAGGCAGAGGAATATTTCTTAAAAAGTTATGATATATTGTTGGCCTCTATTGGTGCCGGGCAGGATCAATTAAGGTTAATCGGGGGAATGGCAGAATTATATTTAGAGACCGGCCGGCATGAAAAGGCAAAGGAATATCTGGATCTGTCACTGGAAATGTGCCACACCTACATTTCCAAACACGACCACCAGATGTATGTTTCCCTCAACAATAAATTGGAATACGGAATTTTCCTGAAGGCATTCATGGAGAAAGCCTATCGGCTCTATTACCGGCTTGATATTGTACTGAAAGATAAGGATGCTGCATTGCAACATTTTCAGATGGCTACAGCCTGGAGTGATAGTGTATACAGTGACCGAAACTGGAAGAAAGTGGCCATGATACAGGCTGAGCATGAAACAGAGATCAGTAAAAGTCAGATTTCTGTTTTGGAAAAGGACAATGAACTTAAAAACCTGACCATCCACCAGTCAAGGGTCTACCTGTTTGCCCTGGGAGGGATATTTATTATCTTCATTTTTATGGCTTTGTTGTTTGTAAGGCAAAACAAGATCAGGGCTGAGCATAAAGCAGTGGTACTGGAACAAAAACTCCTTCGCTTGCAGATGAACCCGCACTTTATTTTCAATGCCCTCTCCGGTATCATGAATGCTATAAATAAAAAAGAATTGCGTAAAGCGACAGATTACCTGGGCAGCTTTTCACAATTGCTGAGATCTACACTGCAGGGATCGAGGGAAGAATATATCCATCTTGAGGAAGAAATAAGGAGCCTGAAGAATTATCTTGACCTGCAATCACTGAGATTTGCCAATAAATTTGAATATACGATAGAGATTGATGAAAAAATTGATCAGGAGAATACCATTATCCCTCCCATGCTTATCCAACCCTTTGTTGAGAATGCTGTTGAACACGGTATCAGCCATAAAGAAGAAAAAGGCAATATAAAACTTAGCTTCAAATTGGCAGACAAAAAGCTTATTTGTGAGGTAGAAGATGATGGTGTGGGCAGGGCAAAGGCCAGCGAGCTAAAATACAGTGTAAGGAATACGCATAAATCACTTGCCACTAAGATCATTCAGGACCGGATTCAAATCCTGAATAAAAAATCAAAGATAAGGATCAGCCTGGCTATTGTTGATCTTAAAACAGATGATGGTGTAGCTTCCGGAACCAGGGTTATACTTAAACTGCCCTATTTAATTGATTAAATTAGATATGTCTTTTAGAATATTTTTATTAGATTTGTATTTATACTAAGCCATGATCCGAACCATAATCATCGATGATGAACAAAGTAACAGGGAGATACTATCTTCCATGTTGCAGGATCATTTTCCAAAAGCAGACATAGTGGGCGAAGCTGACAGCGTGGGGTCGGGACTGGAGGCCATCAGACAGCATTCACCTGATCTTGTGCTGCTGGATATCAGGATGGGGGATGGTGAAGGATTTGATATCCTGAAACAGTTGGGGACCATTGATTTTAAAGTCATTTTTATCACAGCATTTGAAGAATATGCCTTGAAGGCCATCAAGTTCAGTGCATTGGATTACCTGCTGAAGCCTGTCTCTCTTCCTGAACTAAGATCAGCGATGGATAAAGCCGAAAACCAGATCATCAAAGACCTTAATGTTCAGCTGGCTGAATTAAATACCAATCTGCAGGCGATCAACAATAAACGCATTGTACTGCGAACTGCTGAAAAGCTACACCTGATCCCGGTCCACGACATTGTGCGCTGCGAAGCTGATCGCAATTATTCAAATTTCTTTCTTTCCAACGGAAAGAAGATCATCGTTTCATACCCCATGAAGGATTATGAAGACATGCTGGTTGAACAGGGCTTTTTTCGTCTGCATAAATCCCATATAGTGAACCTTGTTTTTGTTGAAACTTATGTAAAGAGCGATGGCGGATATGTAATACTCAATGATGGTTCAAAACTACCTGTTGCCGACCGGAAGAAGAGCAGCCTGTTGGAGATATTCAGCAAATTTTGAGCATCCTGCACTTTCGCTAATCCTGTTCTATCCCCTTTTGACAAAAAGATGCAATCGTCTACATCGTGCAATCATGCTTCCTCTACCGGCCTTTCTCCCTTGCCAGCGTATTGCAAACCGCTGGGAGATCCCTCGTCATTCCGCTGCGCTTCATTCCGAGGGATGACAGGTGCAAGAAATTAACTTTTTTATTATTTTAGTTCATGCCACGCAATCACAATCAAATACCAAAAACTCCCTACTCCTTGAGGCGAAGGATTGGGGATGAGGTGGTAGGGGGGTATTTATTCTCATAGCTCAAAAGAAATTCCTTATTTCATCCGCCCAGCATCATGATGGCATAACCGTAGCAAGCCAATCGAACATGCGCTGATCATAAAGGCCGCGTGCCTTGGGTTCGCAATGCCAATTGGACCCCTCCACAGCTGTGAACTTAACTATGGTCTTTGGACAAACAAGCGCTTCATAGACCTCTTTGGATTGTCCGGGCCAGAACTGCTCATCATCGGGATCGGCTATGAACATGGGACATTGAATCTGTTTGATTACCTCCCGTACATTGTATTGCCCCACCATCTTGAACTGCTGATAGAAGTTCTTTGTCATGTATGGTTTCATTCTCCATTCGATGTTCTGTCGCACCTCGTCACCAGCATACCTGAGGCCTTCATCCATTGCTTCGTTAAATTCTCTTTCTTTCCCGGCATCGAGAAGATCACGCATTTCCTGTGGCAGTTCGCGATAAAACGACACGGAAACATCCATCACTCCCGGGTCTGCAATACCAGCCGCGATCCGGTGCTCGAATGCCAGGGCGCGAAGGATCCAGTAGCCTCCCTGGCTTATCCCCGAAAGAGCAATCCGGTTCGGGTCAACGTCTTCGCGTTGGTGCAGGAAGTCAACTACCGGTGTTATAACTTTTTCCCAGTCATGGCGGAAAGGAATATTTTGTTGCCACAACATTGCATTCTGGCCAGGGCCATCAAAAACCAGAGCGGCATATCCTCTCTCAAGCGCCGCTGCTACGCCGGAAGTCCACATTCCGCAGGTAGCACCGTCACTGCCGTTATTAAAGATAATTGTGGCCCATGGGCCGCCGCCATTATCGGGACAGAAAAAGTACCCTGGTATAAAAATGCCTTCGTACGGGATACTCACCTTCCCGGCAGGTGGGTTCATGTAGGAACAGAACAGCTCCCAGCAAGCCAGGTGCCTTGTCCAGACAGGTACGCCTCTCGACGGGTCCTTTGTTCCATCAATAAAAATTGCTGATGCTGCATAATAAGTGGCGGCGCGCAGAAAAGCTTTTCTCGCGCTCACATGATTGCCTGATGAAGCGCTTTGCTCAGCAATTCCCTGCATACGCCCGGCGATCGCAAACCACTCCTGATACCATTTCTCGAAATCGCCTGAGGGGATACGCTCAACTGTCGCAAGAATTTCCCCTGCGTCAGCCGCGCCGTAGTGACAACTACCAAGGATAATCTGGGTTTCAAAGTCCATCTGCTCATGGTCCATGAAATATTGCTTTCGTTTTGTGTCATTCATTTAATTCACCTCCTATATTTCATGGCCTAACTACTAAATAGTGTTTGTCCATAATGTCCGTTTTCATCGTTACGCTCGTATTTAAAACAGTCATTTACATCAGTAAACTCCTTGTTATAAATACTTCGCAAGCCTCGAAAGCGAACATTCTGAACCAAACACCGACTTTATGGACAGACACAAACAGTTTACGAAATTGCTTTCTATCGCTTATTAGACTATTATTTAACAAATTTATTTATCATCAGAAAAGGCATCCTTCAGAATTGGTCAACAATGAAATAAATCTATCCTTATCTTATCTGGCAAGTGATAAAATGTTTCTTCATCTACACAAAAACAAGTATCAATTATATTGGCTTTTGTGTACAAAAAGTATTATAAAAGTATTATAAATATCGCAATAGGAAATATTTACCTGTATAGACCTATCCTTATGCACTTCTGTTTGCAGAGTGCTCCTTCATCCGAAGGCACTGCTGCCAGAAAAGTTCCTTGCCAGCTTGCAGTAAATTGCCGGGAGATCCCTCGTCACTTCACTTCGTTACATCGTGCAATCGTGCAATCGATACATCGCTCAATAACACCTTGTGACATTTTTGCCTTTCAGCCATTAATGGATTAAAAGGGTATATTGCACGATGGCACGATTGCCCGACGTAGCGATTTAGCGAAGGGGGTGCCATGGGCATATTGGCCTGTAAAGAAAAATTGTTATTCTGAGGAAGCGACGAAGAACCTGTTGGCGTGCTGCAGAGGGCAGGTAAATTGCATCTTTATACCTATTGCGTTTGGCTGGCAATAAGCACCTTTTGGCGTATTGCAGTTAGCCGGCAGGATGTTTTTGCTTGCTTACCGCAACCCGACGGGGGTCCTTCTCCGCCTTCGGCGGATCAGGATGACAGTTTATACTTAATGACTATGGCAGAAAATGTTTGGTGATTGCAGGGGAAGTGGTATATTTGGTCTATTGAACGAATAATTTATGGAGTCAGCTAAAGGTTTTCCTTATCGTAAATTGACATTCTATATAGCAACAACTATCATACTTCTGTTTGTGGTATTAGGAATATTTAGTTTAGATTCAGAGGATAGTACACATACATTATTTTTATTTCTTGCGGGAAATGTTTTTATAATTAGTGTATTTGTTTATTTCTTGGTACCAAATACATATTATATTAGATTGAAAGGAGATCTAATAGAAATACGAAGAGGTAATCGATCTGAAATTTTACCAATAACAGATATTAGGTCTATTTCAGCATCAGGCAATTTTGTTGACGCAATGTTTTCCAGTCACGAACTATACATGATAGAATTTGTCAGGAACACATCATTTGGTAAATCAGTACACTTCAAATGTAAAGGGCAGGGCATTTTAGACTCAGAAAGTAATTTTGGAGATACTCTAAAAGCAGAGTGGTTAAGACAGGTACGAAAGACAAGGGAATAAATAGTCCTGAATATTTATTGAATATCGACGGGCCCAAAGAAGCTTCTTTTTCCTCAAATCCCTTCACCTGTGCCGGACTTTCTGCCTGCAGCTGATGCCTGGGCCATACAGGCCTTATCGGACAGAATTCAGGGGGATGTCATGTGAAATTATTTTCTTACTTTAGCTTAGGCATTTGAATAAAACCCACCAATGATTAAATATATAGATTGGCAGAACCTATCCTTATCCACGCTAAATGGGAGTGCATGAACACAATTGGTGAACACTTGAATTAAAATAATCATAGTAGATAACTATTGATAATGAATGTAACAAGCGATCTTACCATCAAAACTGGTATGGCCTCCACTATTGGATTTACTATCGTAATAATATTAGGTGCAATTTATGATCTTATTGGGTTTGACATACTTGGTTTTTCAAGTTTCAGCAAAGTAATCATAACCGTCATTTATTATTACTTCTATATTTATTTATTGATCATTATACGAAACATTTTAATTAAGTATTATGCGATTCGGAAACTTAAATCAACATTTGACTGGCTGATTAAAATTGAGGTTATTAGGTCAGTTCTTGGAGTTTTATCAAGCATTGGAATCGATAGTGATTTATATTACATATTTATGCTCTTAGGCATCACCGTATTGTTACTCTATATTCTGCTATATATTAGAATTTTGAAGATTAAAAAGGATGATATCCCAATAATTAGACATTTACAGAATCTCGGAAAAACTGTAATTCCCCTTTTTGTTGTCGCGGTTGTCATTGGAACTGTTATGAGAATCTTATTCGATCAAAATGTCATTGAGATAATTCCACTTTTAAAAATTATACCAATGATATTTATATTCATATTTCTACGTGAATATAGAATTAAGGAACTGAAAAATGCGTCCAGCAACATTTTAAATAATTGATTATATATGATTAAATTTAAAATATCATTGTTTACAGTATTATTATCCTGTACATTATTGACATTATCCCAGGAAGATTATCAATCGCAAATAATGTCAAAAGTCAGGGAAGGCTTAGAATATTCATTAGGACTGAAAAAATATAACCCGAAGGATATTATAATTGTCCAAAAACTAAATTCAAATAATTTCTATAAAATTGTTGATGTACATGAAAATATCTTTGAAACCAACAAACTCAACCCTCCTGATTTAGGTGATTATGAAGGTACTATAAGCGTCATTGAAAAAGATTCAGTTATATCTGTGCTATGGATTAAGAAAAAGAAATATCAAAGTATAAACATAAAAAAAGAGGAGATACCTTTTAGGCATCTAAAATCGAAATTTCAGAATGAAACTTTTATTTCTATCGAAGCAGAAATTAATGAAATTATAACCCAGCATCAAAACGAAATTTATATTAAACAGTTGGAGACTAAATACCCTAACATAAAAACTATGAAGGGGGAGAATGTTGCTGATTTAATAAATAAAGCAGCAAATGATGGTACAATTCTATCTGCCCCTATAATTTACCCACTTGAAGCCAGGCACAACAATACACAAGGTGTAGTTGTAATTGGATATGTTGTAACTAAAAATGGAGATATTGATATGTTACATGTTTTTAAAGGCTTAGAAGATGGATGCACAGAATCGGTGATTGAAGCGATAAAAAATATGGCTCAACAATTTAAAGACAATGATGTTAAAGTGAAGGAAGATATATATATGGAAGCAACTGTACATTTTATTTTGCAATAGAGTGTATATATTTCAGATTTATATAAGGCTTAGACACATCTTTCGTACATCGTACATCGGCAATCGCAGACGTCGCTCAATCATCGAAATCCTTCCGCCTGTGCCGCACTTTCTCTCTGCGGGTGATGCCTGGGTGCCAACAAACAGCGATCGTGCGTCCTGTGTTAAAGGGTTTGTGGAATTTGGTATATTTACAGCAGGGAACTAAAGGATGTTTATATAAAGGTTTTACAAACGAATATGCTTAGATTAGTTATCATATTATTTGTATTATTTTCTGGAACAGGTTTTGCTCAAATAAACTTTCTTAATGGTCGTGTAATTGACAGTCTTACAAATGAGCCTATTCAATATGCTAAGGTTTGGTATCAGGATTCAATTTATAATGGAGCCTCAACCGATTCACTTGGGGAGTTTGCCCTTGAAATAACAAATAACGATGTATTTCTTATTACTTCTTTTATGGGTTACATTATTGATACGGTTAAGATATTTAAAGACATTGACAGGGAAGTATTAATAAAGTTAATACCGCTTTCAGCATCACCACCTAAATATTTTTATATCATAGCAGGTGATACTATTTTATATAATAATTACGATTGGAACAATGGCATACAGTGTCCTGGTACAGTTCCCAAGGGATGTAAGACATATTGTAATGGTCAACCCTGCGAAGGAGAAATTATAACGTATTATGTCAGCGGTCAGATATATAAAATTGCAAATTACAAAAATGGCGAGTTAATTGAAGGACCGTATAAATGTTATTACGAGAATGGTCAATTAGATCAAATTGGTGAATATTTGGATGGGCATCGAATTGGCCAATGGTTATTTTATTCTGAACATGGCATATTAGGGGCTATTATGAATTATGACTCAATTGGAAGATTAGTAACGGAATATTGGTTTTTTTCTAATGGGAACCTCGAAGGTTATACACATATTGATTGGGATTCCGCATGCTTTAAAAGTATGATTACGTATTATGAGTCGGGAAAGTTGCGAGAACAATACTTTGAACCAATTTGTGAAAAAGATTCTGCGATCTGGATAGAATATTATCAAGATGGAACCATAAAATCTGAGAAACAATACAAGAGCAATATTGAGCATGGTATCTTCAAGTACTATGACGTTAGCGGCAAATTGATTAGAACTGAAGAGTATGAAATGGGTAAATTAATTAATACGTCTACCAAAAAACATTAAAAGCCAATAGGCAAAACTGCTGAACGATTACAAATCCGTCTGCCTAAACCCATACCTTCCTTTTTAGTACATCGAAGCCCAAACCTTCCCCGGGGGTGTTTTAGTATAGTGGTCAAGAGACTCCTTAATCCAACCGCACACCTTCCCACAACCCAAGCTATATTAACATAATAGCTTCTTATTGGAACAGTTGCCTGCTGGCTTCATGTACGATTACGTACACATTTTGTACAAAAACAAACATGTTTCTAAGGTGCAAAAAAAAGAGAGGTTTTCCTTTCCCGCTCATATTCTATGTGTTACGATATCCGGCATGATAGATGATAAAAAGAAGCTAAAAATTCACAATTTAATCAACTGAAAACTTTAATTCATGAAAAAAGCAGCAATCGTATTCGCATTATTTTTATTCACATTTGGAATAAATGCTCAAACTTTTGACCAGGCAAAAATGGATAGCTTATTCAAGAGAATTGAGCGTAACGAAAAAGGGATGGGAAGCATTTCAATTTTTAAAAATGGAAATGAAATCTATCAAAATTCATTCGGATTTGTAGATATTGAAAATGAAATTCAGGCAAGCGAAAAAACAAAATATCGAATTGGCTCAGTTTCAAAAACCTTTACAGCAACAATTATTATGCAGTTGATAGACGAGAAAAAATTAAGCCTCGATACCAAGCTTTCTAATTTCTACCCTGAAGTTCCCAATGCAAAAGAAATAACCATAGAGCAACTTTTGAGGCACAGAAGCGGACTCTATAATTTTACGAATTCAGAAGATTACCAGAACTGGATGGAAAAACCACATTCAAAG
>JAIOSQ010000028.1 GCA_021107535.1 Bacteroidales bacterium
GCCCATCGCCCAATAGTACATTTTAAAAATTAAATTATACAATTATGAAAAAGTTGAAGCTTTATTTACTCACAGCCTGCGTATTTTCGATCTCAATGGCTGTGCAATCCCAGAGTTCTATTTCAATGGGGCCTGGTTACGCAGATGATATTTATTACAAAATGTTTGAAGGCGTTGTTGGTGTTGCTGACAGGGCAGAGTGGGACCTTGGATTTTATACCAGTTCGGAGAGTTATTCGATCATCACCAACGGTGGAGCCGGAATAGAATTATATGTATACCCTTACGGTGATACTTCCGCATGGATGTCGATCGATACCAACGGATTGGCTGCTTCATGGCCGGTATTATTTAATGGTGAGGACAGCTGGCAGAATGGTGCCTTTAACAGGAATTCGACAGGGCACCCCGATTACGGATGGGGTGTATATAGCGATATTACCCAGAATGTTGTTGGGGATTCGCTGTTTGTCATAAAGCTTATGGATGGCTCCTGGAAAAAGTTGTGGATTGAGCGGAAGCTAACTTCTGATAATAAATATATTTTCAGGTATGCTGATCTCGACAATTCCTACGAAAAGGAGAAAACCCTTAAAAACGATGATTATATAGGAACGAATTTCTCCTATTTTGATTTTCAGTCAGGATCATTCTTCGATAGGGAGCCAAATACGGAAGACTGGGACATATTGTTTACAAAATACCAGGCCATGATACCCCAGGGGGTGCCTTTTCCGGTGGTTGGTGTGTTGAATAACGTGGGCGTAAAAGCCAACAGGTTTCATCCTGTGACCCTTGATTTTAATGCATGGTACAATCAACCCCTTGATGTCTCAAGGACCGTTGTCGGCTACAACTGGAAATGGTTTGACATGGGTGGTATGCAGTGGCATTTGGAGGATTCATTGCTGTTTTTTATTCAAGCATTGGATGCTAATATTTACAAACTGTACTTTACTTACTATGCCGGAACTTCCAGTGGGGATATTGAGTTTATGGAAGAACTGGTCTCCATGGTGGATGTTGATGAAATATCCGCTGATGATGGAAAACTGCAATTGTCTCCAAACCCGGCACAGGAGTTTGTCACAGTCATTTGGAATACGGACTTAGGAGGGAGTGCGATCATGCATGTATTTGACCTGAGTGGCAAAGAAGTACTATACAGGGAATTGCAGATCAATGAGAAGGCGATTAAGCAAATCAGGCTGGATGTCAGCGGCCTTCATAAGGGGATGTATGTAATCAGTATTATTTCAGCTAAGAGGGTGATCAACGGAAAATTGTTGATCGAATAAATAAAATGTTTGCCTTAATTCATAAATGGCATTCTTATTCTTATTCTTATTCCTTGTTCGTGATTCTCTATTCCCCTGTTCCTTTAAGGGCAGTCAATATCAAAGTACATAGCCCACCCTGCATTTGGGTTAAATTGCCATGGTCCTTCACCCCAGGCTGTTTCATCGCCGCATCCGCCTTCAACCTCTGCATGAGCTGCAATAAATATTTGATCTCCTGTCTGCCATCCGTCCAGTATGGCAAGTTCAATCTCCTGTTCCCAGTATGTCTCACAATCAATTGATTCAGAATAGACGAAATGGCCGATCTTTGGATGTCCCTTCTTAGTCATAGGAAAATTAGCCGGAGCCAGCTGAACATCAAGGTGTGTTGAGCTTATGCACCAACCAGGTTCATCAATGATGTAGGTAACGGTTAGTGTCGGACCATCAAGCAGTGCCGTGACTTCTCCCACATCCGTGAATTGTCCGGCCATTAATTCAACCGTAATTTCGCAGGCATCTTTCACGCCTTGTGCCAAAACAGATTGTTCACTGGCCTCTTTGTCGTTCTCGCACGAAAAGAAAATGAATGCCAGGCACACAATAAAGCCTGGCAATTTCATAATTTTCATTTGTTTCATAATTTTTAGATTTAGGTTTGGGTTTAGCATATAAGAATCAGGTCAATAATACTTATAGTACCGACAAATAAGTCTTATAACAATTTGGTTGGAATGTTCAGAAGATTGGAATATATCAACATTTCTTAAAGTATAATAACAATTAATATTATAGGATAAGTGACCTTAAATATTGATATTTAACGCATCGTAATTTTCAATCAGAAACAAATATAGCGCATAAGTTTATAAAAGTCAATAGAAGTTGAATAAACTTATGAATTCAAAAAAATTCAGTGTCACTGATTTAGCCAGCAGGCACTCTAAAGAACTACCTGCTCATCAGTACTTTTGCACGCTCCACAGGGATATTGTCAAGCGATACTGTTATAATATAAATTCCAGAAGTCACATCCTCTCCCCTATTCGTTGTTCCATCCCAGACGACCTGATGTGTTCCGGGGCTTTGATTATTGCTGCTCAGCTTTCTGAGCAGGCTGCCGCGGATATCATACACTTCGATGTTGATATCAGATTCATACTGTAGCTGATAAGTAATCGTACAGCTATTGTTGGTCGGATTGGGAAAGATTTGCAAATTCAGGTTTTGGTCGAATGGATTGAATTCGCCTATACCATCATAAATATCAAGATACAGGAGATAATCCTCCGATTCACCTCCTTCAAAGATTGCCGCACCATCCCAATTAGCGGGTACCTGTGAATAACTGATTGTGAACCTGCTCCAGATATATCCGTTTTGCGGGCCTGCCAGGAATGCCGGCGGGTTCAGCCCGGAAACCAGACCATTATATCCTGCCGGTATGATGAAGTTTACAAGTACATGCTCCGGCACTGTTATACCGTTGCACTGAATGCTGGTATCCAAACCCCAGGTTCCGCCATGGTTCCAGTCCATGAGTACATTCATGTATACATGGTCAGATCCATTGTTAACGACCTTGATATCCAGTTCAGGCCCCCATTGGACCATGTTGCAGATGCTGTCCAATATGCCACCTGTACCGGTACATGGTACAACAACATGCACACCTCCTGTAAGTTGGATGGTGTAGGGAGCCGGAATGACCAGTCCGGCATCGCCGTCCTGGAAGCACTCATCATTGTCGTAGGGCAGATTAAACGGACTGCAGAGCCCGGCATTGCCGTCTGGCTCATAATCAACCATTGAACCAAAATACATCACACCTCCTTGCAAATGACTGACATAATAGTTGGGTGGGCCCACCCCGGTACATGTCGGGAAGGCTCCGTTCAGGTTCAGTGATGGGTACGCCATCGCACCTTCCGGTGCATCGCCATAATCTGAATCACTGATATCTTGATCGATCCGGATGAGGTAATCTTCTGATTCTCCATCCTCGAAAGATCCCTGGCCGTCCCAGTCAGTAGCAACGGGCATTTCAGAGATGGTAAAACGCGCCCAGACATAACCGTTAAATGGCCCGATCAGGAAATTAGGAGGAGCCAGTCCTGATAGCGGACCGGTATAGCCGTTCGGGATGGGGAAATTGACCAGCACATGTTCAGGAGCAGGTCCGGTGGGGCAGTTCGGTATGTCTCCCCAGGCACCGTTCCGGCTAAAGTCGAAAAGTACATTCATGTACCCAACTGTTTGGTTGGGCATGAAGTTCTGTACATCGATATCGACATTAGCACCCCAGACTGCCTGTGTACAGGTAAATCCGAGCGATGTTCCTGTCGAATTGGGGCATGGCACTACCACCCCTCCCTGAATGGTATAGGGATCCGGCATGATCAATCCGGCATCATTATCCAGGAAGCATTCATCATTATCGTAAGGAGTAAAGAGGGGGCAAAGGCTTGCATTCCCTTCATTTTCAAAGTCGACCGTGGGGCCGAGAATGGCACCAAAGTTCATATGTGAAACCCAGCCGCTTGCCGGTACATTCATGCAAGTCGGGAAGTTACCATTCACGCCATTGGCAGGATAAGCGATCACCCCATCCGGGGCATCCCCGTATTCATAATTCCCCACCTCGAGCGTATCGACACGCAGCAGATAATCCTCGCTTTCACCGTCCTCGAAGAATCCATTACCATCCCATGGAACATTAACGGAAATATCTGAGATCGTAAACCTGCACCAGAAATATCCCTCATCGGGGCCAATGATAAAGTCAGGCGGCATAAGGCCTGACAAGGGACCCGTATATCCTGTTGGAATGACGAAGTTTTGCAACACATGCTCAGGCACCGGGATGTCGTCGCAATATACTGTATCTCCCCAATCGCCGTCTTTGTTCCAGTCGACAAGCACATTCATGAAACCGTCGGCCTGTGTGGGCATAAAATTGTTAACATCTATATCTACATTGCTTCCCCATACTGCTGTATCGCAGGGATAACCAAGGATTGAACCGGTGGAATTCGGACATGTAGTTACTGCCCCGGCGACAATCGTATAGGAATCAGGAAACAGCAATCCTGCATCTCCATCGTTGAAACACTCATCGTTATCGTATGGAGCAAAACCGGGACAAAGTCCAGCGTTTCCATCCGCTTCATAATCTACCCCTGGTCCAAGGTCTGCTCCGAAATGTATATGTTGCACAAATCCGTTAACCCCCACATTGATGCAGGTAGGGAAAGCTCCAAACACACCGTTTGAAGGATATGCCAGGACATCTTCCGGGGCATCTCCGAAATCGCTGCTTGCAACAGCTTGTATAAGGATGAGGTAATCCTCTGATTCGCCATCCTCAAACATTGCATGGCCATCCCAGTTTGGTTGCACAGCCTGTTCAGAAATAGTAAACCTGGCCCAGACATAGCCGCTATTGGGGCCGATGGTGAAAGGGGGCGGCATCAGGGCTCCAAGCGGCCCTGCAAAACCCCAGGGTATAGGAAAGTTCTGCAATACATGCTCGGGAACCGGCCCTGACGGGCATGTGACCATGTCGCCCCAGACCCCATTCTGGTTGAAGTCGAAAACGACATTCATTACCCCGGGTGTCATGTTTGGCATATTATTGCTGAGATCGATATCAATATCTATGCCCCAGTTTGCAAGAGCACATGGAGCCCCCAGCGAGGTTCCGACACTATTCGGGCAGGTCACCACCACACCATTTACAATGGTAAACGGCTCCGGAAGGAGTAAACCGGCATCATTATCCAAAAAACATTCATCATTGTCGTATGGTGCAAAGCCTGGACAAAAGCCTGCGTTACCATCTCCCTCAAGATCAAATGTGGGCCCCAGTACTGCCCCGAAATTATTGTGCTGGACAAAACTATTTGGGCCTACTGTTATACACGTAGGAAATAAGCCTACAACTCCTGTTGAAGGATAAGCCAGGACACCCTCCGGGGCATCCCCGTATTCAAAGCCCTGTGCATTCACTTGAAATGACAGGCAAATACTAATAATTAAAGTAGTAAGGGTCAGTTTAAAAGTTTTCATGATCAAAAGAATTTGGTTTAACAGTTTATTTTGAAAACTTTCGGATTAAGAAAATAAGAATTTGGTTAAAACGCTAAATATACAACAAATTATGTCAGAAATCAATATATAAGTTTCGCTTGAAGATAAATTGGGAGTTTCTGGGGGCTGGATGCTGGATGCTTTGTACTCCGAAGCTTTAGCGTAGGTGTACTGGATGCTGGATGCTTTGTACTCCGAAGCTTTAGCGTAGGTGTACTGGATACTGGATACTGGATGCTGGATGCTTTGTACTCCGAAGCTTTAGCGTAGGTGTACTGGATACTGGTTCGTTGCTCGCTGCTCGTTGTAAAAAATTCTGCCCCTGTATTTATTGTTTTTCCCCATTTTCTCATGAATTTACCTAATTTAGCTCGCATGTTAGCCAGCCCTATGCGTGTAGTGATATTGGCCGATCCGCTCGACAACCAGCATGCGGGTATTCATTATTATACCTGGAATCTGGTATCTCAGCTTGGAAAAGTTAACAGTGACATTGATTATTATATCCTGCGCAGAAAAAAGGATGAATTGTTCCCTGAAGATAAGCAGATCATCATTAAGAATTTCCGTTTCCCGGGATATGCCGCCCTTCGAATGTTCTGGATCATACCCCGGAAACTGAGAAAACTAAAAGTAGATGTAGTCGTGGAGCCGGCGCATTTCGGTCCTTTTAATCTACCAAAACGCATAAAGCGGGTCACCGTGATCCACGACCTCACTCCAATTCTTTTCCCACATCTGCACCGCTTCCACAGTCAGCTTCTGCAACGGATCTTCCTGAAAGGTATTCTCAGACGGGCAAAGCTGATCATCAGCAATTCAAAAAATACAGCGAAGGATATTGAAAGCTATGATCCCACACTTAAAAACAAGATCATTAGTATTTACCTGGGAAGGGATGAGCATATCACTTATTGTGAACAGGCTGATTACCTGAAACGCATGTTTAAAGGAAAGCCGTATTTTTTATTTGCCGGAACCATTGAACCCCGAAAAAACCTTACAGCGCTGTTAAAAGCTTATGAACTATTCCGGGATCAGTCCAATGATGCTCCTTTATTGGTCATTGCAGGCAGTCAGGGTTGGAAAAACCGTATTTTTTTTGAAGCACTCAGGAAACATCCATTTCGGCAGGACATTATTCTTACAGGCTATCTTCCACGCCATCTCATGGCACCACTTTACAGCCAGGCTATTGCACTGCTCTTGCCCTCTTTATACGAAGGCTTTGGCCTGCCGGTAGTGGAGGCAATGTCCTGCGGAACGCCCTGCCTGCTATCTGAAACATCCAGCCTGCCGGAAGTGGGAGGTAAAGCTGCTTTGTATTTCAAGCCGGAAGATCCGGCATCGATCGCAAAGAGCATGATTAAGATAAATACTGATGAATCCCTTCGAAGAGCATTATCGAAACTGGCGCTGCAGCAAGCAGCAAAATTCAGATGGAAGGAATACGCCCTCATATTTGATCAGGAAATAAAAAAGCTTATAAACGAATGAAAATACTGTTTATACTCGAATTGCATTATCCCAATATCGGGGGGATTGAAAAGCTTTTTAAATCTCTGTCCGAAACCCTTGCCGCGCAAGGCCACGAAGTCACCGTGATCACCACACGCTTTCGGAAAGGCCTGCCTGTAAGGGAAACCCTGAATGGAGTTAAGATCAGGCGCCTGAAATTTTCTTCCAGGTTTCAATTCACATTTTTCGGGATCTTCAGCATGCTGAAAGAGGCCCGCCATTGTGATATCATCCATACCACATCTTATAATGCAGCATTCCCTGCTCGTTTAGCAGGGTGGATCACAAGGAAAAAGGTGATCATCACCTTTCATGAAGTATGGGGAAAGCTCTGGTTCAGGCTACCGTTTGTTAATTATATCAGCAAAAGATTGTTTTACCTGTACGAACAATTCATCCTGCGACTGGGATTTTATCGTTATGTGGCGGTCTCGGATTATACCAGGCAATGCCTGCTCCGAAGCGGGATAAAAGAGAAAAGACTTGTCCGTATCTATAACGGGCTTGATTATTCTGCATATGACCCTGAGGCGTATGCCCCACCTGAAGATTTTGTCTTTACCTATTTTGGCAGGCTCGGCATTTCCAAAGGACTGGACCTTATTGTGGATGCATCTGCAGACTTCCTGGAAAATCACCCGGATGCACAACTGAAATTGATTATTCCCAAGACCCCTGCAAGTCTTTTTAATAAGATCTACAACTTACTTGGAAAGCTCCCTGAAGGTCGATATACCTTGCTTCACCATCTTAATGAAACGGATCTCCTCATGCATTTACAACATTCCTCCTGCATCATGATCCCATCCTACAGCGAAGGATTTTGCTTTGCTGCCGTTGAAAGCATCGCACTTGGCATTCCTGTCATCTCCTCCGTGAAAAGAGCACTGGAAGAGGTTGTTTCAGGAAAGCATATTGTGATGGAAAGCCAGGATAGTAAAGGCTTGTCGGATGCACTGGAAAAAGCCTACAGGGGCGAATGGATTAATAAGCCTGTAAAGGAATTTCCGTTTGAGGATACGCTGCGGGATTATCTTGGGCTTTATGAGTAATAGATGCTGGATCAGGAGTTCCGAGTGCCGAGTGCCTAGTGCCTGGTTCCTATCTGGAGTGAATAGTGTAAAATGTACAATTAACTATCGTTCGTTGCTCGGTCTTCGGTTTTCGTTGTTCGGTCTTCGCTCTTCGGTCTTCGGTCTTCCTCACTTCCATGTTCGATATTCTCCAGCCTATGCTTCAGCAGCCCAATCTCCTGTGCCAGGGATTTATTTTTGTCTGCCAATTTGGAGATGATGATAGAAAACTCGATCAGGATAAGAAACACGGCCATCAACAGTATCATAAAGAGGGCGGCTGGCGGATAGGCCACACCCAGGAATTCTGATATATAATCCAAAGCATTTCGCCAGAATGAGAAGAGGATAAAAACCAGGCTAAAGAAGATCCATAGCAAGGAGTACTCTTCCTTGAGCCGCTGGCTCCTGATCAGATACATAATAAACAGAAATAACAGCAGGCTGACTGCAATGGCAACGATTTGTATTTGACTGATATTTTCCATTTCAATGCTTTTTGTTTTTGCTAATGATCCTCGATCTGATTGATGCCATGAACATGGCCAATAGTACCTTGATCATGTAATATGGGCCTTTGGCAACGGGAATAGAGGAAACACCTCCCTGCCTGCGCAGCATTTGCGTAAATACTTCCTCTATCACAAAACTGTTCCGGCCAAGTAGGATCACCACTTCCGGTTCCGGATAATCAGTGGGGTAATGATCTGCGAGAAAACAGAAGGCTTTCCTGTTATACGCCCTGAAACCGGATGTGTGGTCAGTGATGCGCTGCCTGATCATCAGGTAACTGACAATCTGAAAGATCCTGATGCCAACGCGCCTGATGCCATGGGTGGTAAAACCCACACTTTTTTTGTTGAAGCGTGAGCCAATGACTACATCTGCCCTACCCTTCTCCACAGACTGTACCAGCTTCCTGATCTCCTTAACCTGGTGTTGTCCGTCACCATCAAACTGCAAGGCAATATCATAATCCTTCTCCCTGGCATATTTAAAACCCGTTTGCACGCTTCCCCCTATGCCCAGGTTATACGGAAGGTTGACAACTGATGCCAGGCCGGTGGATTGTGCAATGGCACCGGAGTCATCATTGCTGGCATCATTTACCACGAGAATATCATATTCGGGATGCTCAGCATTAACCTCCCTGATGACCTGCTCAATACTGGCAGATTCATTATATACCGGTATGATCACAAGAGTTCTCATCTTATTTGAATGGGTTGTTTGGAAATCAATTCTTCCAATCTTTGAATATATGCATGATCCACCTGTTCCCCTGCTGCCTGTGCTTTTTTGATCCAGTCCAGTGCGGCCCTGTAATCGCCAAGATACGAATACATTTGCGAAATATTGATATACAGAATGGTCTGTTCATGATCAAGTTTCAGGGAAGCCTGAAAATTATCTATCGCCTTCTGGTGTTGTTCCATCTCTGCACTTACCAGGCCTATCCAGGTCAGTAATGGAGAAAAATGATCATTGAGCCTGTATGCAACATCAAAACTATTGCTGGCTTCCTTGATCAGACCCTGTTTGGCAAAGGCCACACCCTCAATATAATGGTAAAGGAATTCTTCTTCCGGTTTCTTGTCAACAACAACTTCAATATCCTTCAGTGCCCTGTCATATTTTCCAAGCTCAAAATACGCCAAACCCCTATATATAAATGCTTGAATATAAATAGTATCCAACTTCATCGACTCAGTAAATAAATTTATGGCCTCGTTCAGCTCAATTTCTCTCTGCCGGATATTGGGAGCAGCTTTAGCATTTTCCTTTATTGCCATGCCAAGGTTGTTCATTGCCCTTGGGTTATCAGGATTTTTATCGTAGGTATCCTGCCAGAGGCTCAGGTCTGTTTTCCATGTTTCGTTCCTGCTATATGTTGTAAAGGCCAGTACAATCAGGATGATCGCGCCCCCAACATACATGCTCATGATCGAGCGATAGGGGATATATCTCATGATCAATCCGGCCGTGATGAGGCCGGCACCGAATAGCGGAAGGTACATGCGATGTTCCATCATCACATCCCTGATGGGGATGATGCCCGACTCCACTGACATGCTCAGCAGGAACCAAAATATTCCAAAAGAAACAAGCTTGTTCCTCTTAAATAAACAGGCCCCCAATCCAATAAAACCAAGGATAAGTACGATGCCAATGAGCTGTACAAAACCGATCAGCGGGGGCTCGATTATGATAAAATAGTCCGCGTTCTGGCTCAGCGGAAACAGGATCAGGAGAATGTATTTATGAAACACTCCAAATTGTGCACTCAGGTATTCAAAACGTGTGAAATTAGTGGTTTCCATGGGAAGCCATCCGGCAAATAATACAAGGAGGAATCCAAGTATCAGCACTGTGGCCCCGGAAATCACATATTTCCTGCACATGCTTCCATCGGGTTTCCTGATAAAAAACAGCTCATATAGTATAAATGCTGCCGGAAATGTCACTGCGTTCTGCTTTGATAATATGCCCAGTATTCCGGAAAGAAAAGCAAGTATCAATAAGGCTGCTGATCTTTTATTTAAACCCTTGCCAAGATATGCCAATCTCCCCCTGGCATATAAATATACCGCAAGCACATAGAACAGTGCCGCCAATATGGTCATACGCTGGACAATATAGGTAACAGCCATAGTTTGCAAGGGATGCAGCAGGAATAGCAGGGCAATAAAAACAGCGCTGCCATCCTTCAGCCTCTGGTCAAGCCTGTCATCACCTGACAGAAGTCCAATGGTCAGTCTTGCCAGAGAAAATACGATGAAGGCCGTAAGGATATGCAGGATCAGGTTCACGAGATGATACCCAAACACATTTTTCCCGCCTGCAGACCAGTTCATGGCAAAAGTGAATAAAGAGAATGGCCTGAGGTTAACCTTCATCCAGTTTCCCGGATCTGCAAAAAAGCCGGGATCATGAACTTTGTCATTGCTTAATATGGCAATACGGTCATCCCAGTGAAATGAGCAATCAAAACTGTTTGAATATACAATAAAACCGGCTACGAGAAGTATGATTCCGCTGATCAGTACCAGCTTGCTTTTATGTGCTTTTTGCTCTTTTGTTTTCTTTTTCACCTCTTTCTTCTTCTGAACTCACAAAGTTCCAAATATATCAATAATCGGCAAGACTGCCTGAAAATATTTATATTTGCCAAAAGCATAAGGACGATTACATGACAGGAGGCATTACAGGCAGGATTACTTCGTTTGTTCCCGAGAGCAACCGCATAGAGCGGATCTGGATATTAGCAAAAACCGATTTCAAGTTAAGATACAGCACAAACGCGCTTGGCATGTTCTGGGCCTTTGTCTTTCCCCTTATCCGTATCCTGATCTATTACCTTGTTTTTTCCTATGTTTTCGCAAAAGACATTCCCAATTACGGCTTTTATATCTTCTCCGGTATTATCATCTGGATGTATTTTCAGGAAGCCACAAAGAAGGGGATATCTGTGATCCGGAACAAGCGATATCTTTTCGAAAACATCCGTTTTAACAAACTGGATGTATACTATTCTTCTGTATTAACAAGTCTTATCGGACTTTTTGTCAACCTCTTCGTCTTCATCGTCCTATTGCAGATCATGCAGATCCCACTGACGTGGAGGCTGATCTACTATCCCTTGTTTATCCTGAACCTGTGCATTCTGGCACTTGGCATCAGCCTGATCCTTTCCACCATCCATGTTTATTTGAAGGACATCAGCCAGGTCTGGGATCTGGTTCTGCTGCTCATGTTTTGGATAAACCCAATATTCTTTGCCAAGCAAAAGGTATTTGAAATGATCCCGGGCTTATTATACCTCAACCCTATCGCCGGGATCATCATCAACTCCAGGGATGTGATCATGTACGGGAAAGAACCTGACTGGTTTGTTGCGGCCTATGATTTCATGTATGCAGGTGTGGTGTTGCTGATCGGGCTGGTGATATTCAAAAGATATTTTCATAAAGCGATTGAAAAAGTGTAGATTTGATGAAGGAAGAAATAGCCATACGTTTAACGAATGTGAGTAAAACATTTAGCATCAGGGATAAATCCCGGGGCAATCTGCTGCAAAAATCCGCCGCATTCGTTACAGGGAAGAACAGGAGGGAGATAGAAGCCGTCAAGAACATCAACCTCGAAGTAAAAAAGGGAGAGTTCCTGGGTATTGTTGGCGCCAATGGCAGTGGAAAATCAACACTCATTCACCTGATGACAGGCGTATACCGGCCCGACAAGGGAGGGAAATCAGAGATTTTTGGGAATTATATCCGTTTAAGCCTCGGATTGGGATTTAACAGTGAGCTTACCGCACGGGAAAACATCTTTCTTAACGGTTCGGTTATGGGCGTCAAAATAAATGAGTTAAAGGAAAACTTTAATAAGATCATCGAATTTGCAGAATTACAGAAGTTTATAGATACCAAGATTAAATACTTCTCACGTGGTATGCGCACACGCCTTGCTTTTGCTGTTGCCGTGCATGCCGAAGCAGACATCTTTCTGATGGATGAGTTTTTCGGCGGAGTCGGTGATGAAAGGTTCAGGGCCAGATCGGATGAAATTTTTGCAGAATCTTTTGTTAAAGGACGGACCATCGTCCATGTTAGCCATAACCTGAGTACAATAAAACACTATGCAGACAGGGTTGTTCTATTACATCAAGGTGAGTGCCTCGGTATTGGATCGGCAGATGAGATTTTTGCTCTTTACCAAAGGACGATTAAGGTTAAGAAACTTAATCTCCGGGACGAGTAATATAAAGCAAACACTTGAAAAGCCGGAAATCCTTCTCGCCTCTTTTCCAAGGTCAGGGAATACATTCCTGAGGAATATCCTGATGGATGTTTTCGGTGTTTACTCCTGGAATAATGTTAAGGTTTATAATAAAGCACAGAAGAATTTCAGAAAATATGAGCGGCTGAAAAAGCTTCACGCCCTCCCGCCAGGAAAAGAAAGAAAGCTGGAGAAACTGAAGAAGCAGTTGAGTTTCCCCATTGTAAAAACGCATGAGATCCCCTCCAGGATATTGCCTTTGTGTGTAGCTGAACCAAAGATCATTTACCTTGTCCGCGATGGCAGGGACGCCCTTGTATCCATGGCCCATCATAGAAAAGACATCATTGAGCCTGGAACTGATTTCATCAAAAACCTGAAAGAATCCATCCGGGCTCCTATGGGAACATATTTCGGTGGTTGGGGCAAGAATGTTGCGTCCTGGACAGAAATTGCGCATCTCGTCATTCATTTCGAAAGCCTGGTGAATACTCCGGAAAAGGAAATTCCAAGGATCAGGGAATTCCTGGGTCTTTCCGAGCCTGTGCTTAAAAATATCCCTACCTTTGATTCACAGCGTTCAGGCGGATCACATTTTGGCGGAAAGAAACGCGAGAAGCTATCTAAAGCTGAACAGGATGAGTTTAATGCCATGTTCTTCAGAAGTGGAAAAACAGGATCATGGAAAGAAGATATGCCAGACGAGATACATGAAAAATTCTGGAAAAAATACGGGGACGTAATGTTGAAAACAGGCTACCGGAAAGACGGAACCTTCAAAGCACAATAGATGATCGATATTATATCTGTACATATCCCAAAAACCGGCGGGAGCTCACTGTTCCGCATTCTGAAACAGGTTTATTCCCGCGATTATGTTTATCGCCTGAATACCATAAACCTCATCGGGCAGGCCAGGGAAAATGTTATTCCGGCTGAAGAAATTCCAGGCCATACCATGGTAATACACGGACACCTGAAGATATCCCAGTTGAAGGACATCATTAACAGGGATGAACCAAAAATAATTACATGGCTGAGAGAGCCCGTAGAAAGGGTGATCTCAAACTATTATCACTCCATGCTGCGCATCAGGCTCGGAAAGGCAGATGAGCGAAAACTCGGTACGGCCGATTACAGCCTGATTGAATATGCTGAAATCGAAGAAAATCGCAATAAAGCTTCTTTTCAGCTCGAGGGTTATAAGTTAAATGAATTGTTTTTTGTCGGATTGTATGAATATTTGGATGAGGATTTTGAGTTGCTCAAAGACAAAATGCTCTGGCCTGACTACCTCATGATGCCACATGCAAAAAGTGGTTCACGCTTCAAAACAAAGAATGACTGTAAAACACAAATTGAGGATATTACGGATGATGTGCGGCAGCATATTGCTGCATTGAACGTCCGGGATAGTGAATTATACAATGAGGCCAAAGCCTTCAGGAAAAAGTTATGAGACTGATCAGCAGTAACAAATCGAATATAGATGCTGTGGAACTGATATCCATACACATTCCCAAAACAGGAGGACGTTCCTTTCATAAGGTACTGAAGCAGGTTTTCGGTACGTCGCTTGACCAGAGGTATGAAAAACAGCACTTCTTTTCAGAAGGCGGTAATCATCCTAAGCTGAGCAACAAACTCCCGAAGGAGATCAGGGGCATTCACGGACATCTGAGCATCTCACAGGTGAAGCATATCATTGATAAAGATCACCCTAAAATCATTACATGGGTGAGAAACCCCGTCGACAGGGTCATCTCCAATTATTATTATTTCATGAAACGCATTCGTGATGGAGATACTCCGGAAAAGCAGCTGGACAAAATAAATTTCACCCTGCTTGAATACGCCGGACAGCCTAAGCGCAGAAACAGGATGACAGAGATACTAAAAGGCATCGGGCTGGAAGATTTCTTCTTTATCGGGATCATGGAGCAATTTGAACAAGATCTGCGCATACTGTGTAACTTAATGGACTGGCCTGAGGATATCGATGTTCCGCATATCAACGACAGCACGCCCTTCAAATTGAACAACGATTGTGCGACACAATATCATGATATTGATGAGAACATGCGAGTAGAGGTGGCAAGGCTGAACGAAGATGACATGCTGCTTTATGCTGAAATAAAAAAACTGAGAGGCAACTAATGAACTTATTCAAAAGAAATATAAAGGTCAGGGCACAGGTGAAGCTGGTTTCCCTGCATATTCCAAAGACCGCAGGCACTTCCTTTAGAAATATTCTAAAAGAAGTGTATGGAGAAGAACATGTTGTAAGGTTCGACATTACCGGGCATATTTCGCTTGACAACGAGGAATTTAAAGGCAGCAAACTTAAAGCTGACATACAGGTTATCCACGGACATTTCCCGTATTATAAACTCATTGAGCTTGTGGAACTTCCTGAAGGGGTTCCTGTGATCACCTGGCTGCGCGATCCGGCAGAACGTGTAATTTCAAACTACTTTTATCTTGAAAAGATCCTAAGGGAAGAACTAAATGAGGAAACAAAAGACCTGAACATCCTGGCGAAAATGCAGAAAACCCTCATAGAATATGCAAACACTGAGGCCAACCGCAACAGGATGAGCAAATTCCTTAAAGGAATTAAACCGGAAGAGCTGTTCTTTATAGGACTGATGGATCACTACGCAGAAGACCTGCAATATCTTGCAAGCATTCTTGAATGGAAGGATTATCCAGAGTTAAAGCAAAATGTTACCGGGGAAAAACCACGTGTGGACGAGGAAACCCTCCTGATGATCAAAGAGCTAAACAGCAATGACTACGAAATCTACAACAGGGCGCTTCAGTTAAGAGAAGAGCGAATCAATAAGCGATCATGATCTGGATAGCCTCTTTTCCACGTTCCGGCAACACTTACGTGAGGAATATCCTGTACGAAGTGTATGGCTTGAGTTCCGGAGAATACCACCGGGAAGAAGATCATCCTTTGGAAAAGAATTACTTTGAGTATCCCTTTGTAAAAACACATTTATTGCCGCACCAGCTTGAACCTTCCGATCCTTCCATTAAATCTGCTTACCTGGTGAGGGACGGACGGGATGCCCTTGTTTCCATAGCACACCAGAGAACAGATATCGTTGCCCCGGGCTCCGACTTCTACGAGAACCTCAAAGCCGCGATCTTTGCAGAAAAAGATACTTTTTTCGGCGGCTGGTCACATAATGTGGCGGCCTGGCTTGATCGGGCCGACCTGGTCATCAGGTATGAAGACCTGCTCTTAGATCCCATCAGGGTCATTGAACGGATCAGAAAAATAGTTGAACTGCCGGAACCGGATCCTTCAAAGATCCCTTCATTTGAAAAATTAAAAGATGGTAAGGCAGCATACGGCGCAAGGAAAAGCTGGGGCTATAGTGAAGATGAATCAAAAAAGCTGGCAGACAAGGCCTTCCGCAAAGGGATATCAGGGAACTGGAAAACAGAGATGCCTGAAGAACTCCATGAGCTGTTCTGGTCATACCATGGAAACACCATGGAACAACTTGGTTACACCATGAATGGGGAATTATCCTTTCCTGATCCTGAGTTTGACCATCACATACTGCAAAAACTGGGGGTGGAAGCTCCACCAAAACCAGGAAAGAAATACAGGGTCCTCCTCGAAGCCAACAAAATGAATACCAGGGACAATGACGGAGTAAAAAGATATGTAGCCGGATTGATCAACGGGCTGATCCCACTTAGCTCTAATGAAAACAGCAAATGGCATATCGACCTGCTGATCAACAAGGACATCATTCCCTTAAAAGACTATGCCAGAAAAATGGAGGATGACTTTAATGGAGACAGGGAAACAGGCGCTAGTGACCCTAAAAGCCCTTTGCGAAAAAAGAGTTTATTTGAAAGACTTGAAGGCTTCATGCAGGCTCTCGTGCCTGACAGATGGATCAAGTGGCTCACGGATCATAACATCCTGATCTTTCATAAAACCTATGACTTCCTGAAAAAGGCTATTCTCACCATCATATTCTGGCTGCAATCCGTGCTGCTGTTCCTGCCCAGGATGCTTTACACCTTGTTCCTGCGTTACAAACAAGAGCGGGAATTAAAGGCCATTTCCAGCCGGATCTCACATTATGACCTTATCCATGTACCTCTGCAGCAGCATTACTGGCCATTTAAATATGCAAAGGTACCGCTGCTCTTTACCATACATGATTTTACGCATAAGCTGTTTCCAAAATTCCATACCGGGATCAATATCAGGAATGCAGAGAACGGGCTCCGGCTGATCCTGAAAAAGCAGGCCCACATGCTCGCTGTCTCAAAGTCTACATTGAGTGATTCAAAAAAATTCCTGTCGCTGCCCGAAAAAAACTTCCACCTTGTTTATGAAGCCATTGAAGAAGGCAAATTCATGTACCAGGTCAATAAAGAAGTAAGTGGCAAAGTGCGGGAGAAATATGGTATCCGGAAGGATATGCCATTTATTTTACTCCTGGGCACCATTGAACCAAGAAAGAATGTGATCAATTCCATCCATGCTTTTCTGTTGCTTCATAAGAGACATAAAGGGCTGAACCTCTCACTGGTGATAGCAGGGAAACAGGGATGGAAAATGAAAAAAACAGTAGGCTACAGTAAGCTCATCACCTTTACCGGTTTTGTAGATGACAAAGACCTGTCGGCACTGTATTCTGAAGCCATGGCATTGAGTTATGTTTCTTATTATGAAGGTTTCGGTCTACCACTGCTGGAGGCCATGCGCTGCGGCACTCCTGTAATATATGGCAATAATAGTTCCATGCCTGAAGTGGCAGGAGATGGCGGTATGGGCGCTGACCCATCCAGTGTTGAAGACATATGTGACAAATACGAAAAGTTGTATTTTGATGAACTGCTCAGGCTGGATCTGGGAGAAAAAGCCATGAAGCAGTCATTGAATTTTTCCATCAGAAAAAGCACCAGAGAGACGTTACAGGTATACGAAAAGATCATTGATGATGCTCATTCATGATCTTATCAGGAATTCATTTTCCCCCTGAAAATTTTCCGTTTGGTGTTTTGGATAAATATAAAATAACTTTGCGGATGCTAATGAATAAACATTTCACGCAAGGCTGCAGATGAAACAAACAAGGACAAGAAAGGAATGAAGAAAGAAAGACAAATTCCCATAGAAACAGTTAATCAAAGTCTTTGCGATCGCTTTGATCTGATGGTCAGCATGTTTGCAAATAAAGAGGCGATCAGGGATGAAAGTGGGATGATTACGTATCAGGCCTTGAATAAAAAAGCCAATGTTGTTGCGAATAAGATTCCTGGCCCTGGATCAGAGCAAAAACAAATTGCCTTCTTCCTGCCAAACGGGATCAATCAGTTCATTTCCATCTTTGGCATTTTAAAGTCCGGCTGCGCTTACGTTCCACTTGATACTTCCTGGCCGGCACACCGCATTGAGCATGCAATAAAAGATTCATCTGCAATTGCAGTCATTACCGACAATAAAAATTACGCCCAGGTTAGAGCATTATGTGATGATGCCTGTATTATCAATATTGATGAGATCAATTTCTCTGAGAATACAGAGGCTCCCGTGCTAAAACCCGGGCCGGATGATATAGCGCATATTCTGTACACATCAGGATCAAGCGGTGAACCAAAGGGAGTGTATACCAGTCACATGAACCAGGTTCATTTTATCAAACGTTTTTCCGAGTTCATAGATATCACCCCTGCCGACCGCTTTGCCTATTACTTCTCAATTGGTTTCTCGGCCCATGCAATGCCATCACTGGGAGCCTTGCTGAACGGGGGAACACTCGTGATGTACGACCTGAAGAAAAACGGATTTCCCGGTCTCGCTGATTTTTTTGCTTCCGAAGAAATTAGCGTTAGCCTGATGATCCCGTCCGTGCTGAGACATTTCAGGGCTACATTGGAGGAAGGATATAAGTTCAACAAACTCAGAATCCTACTCCTTGGAGGTGAGACCTTGTATTATAATGATATCAAACAGATCCGGCCCTATCTGAAAGGCAGGACTGAGATCATTAATATATATGCCAGCACAGAATTGTTCCTGGCAAGAGCATACCGTATCAAACGTGATACAATCCTGAAGCAAAACATCATCCCCATCGGGTATGCTATCGATGGAATGGATATTGATATCGTGAATGCAGACGGGGAAGTATGCGATCCGAACCAGCTTGGCGAGATGGTCATTCATAGTCAATATGCGGCACTGGGATACTGGAATAATCCGGACCTGACAGAAAAAGATTTTCCTGTTGAGGATGGCCGGAGAAGTTTTAAAAGCCGTGACCTTGCCTATAAGCACCCTGATGGAGCCATTGTCCATGTCGGGCGTAAGGATGCCATGGTTAAAATACGCGGACAGCGGGTCGACCTTGGCGAAATAGAAAACACTTTACTTTTTAGTGAAGATATACAGGAGGTTGCAGTCATGCTCAAGGAGGATCCGCTGAGTAATAAAGTCCTGACAGCCTATTATGTCTGCAGCCCCGGTAAACATATTGAACTGGATGAAATTAAGAATGCCCTGGTCAGAAGGCTTCCCGATTATATGGTGCCACCCTTTTACACAAAGCTGGAATCACTTCCAAAGACCGACTCAGGGAAGACAGATTATCGTTCCCTCCCCGACCCTGATTGGGAGAGTTTGTCAGAGAAACGTGATATAAAGCATGCGAAGAACCCGGTCGAAGAGCAGTTGATCTCCATATTTGAGAAGCACCTGGAAGTATATCCTATCGGGATAACGGAAAACATCCTTCAGGCAGGCCACGATTCGCTGAAGCTGTTTGTAGCTTTCGATACTGTTGAGAAGCAATTCAATATCAAGCTCGATTTAGACAGTTTTATTGAAACACCTACCATTGAATCACTTTCAGTAATCATCAGACAATTGCAAGAAGACAATCATGGCGATCAATAAAAGAAGCATAGTCAATAAAGTTAAAAATTATTTTTCATCCCCCCGTGGGGGAAAAACAATTCCTTACCGGACCGGTTCCTTTTTGATCAGATGGTTCTGCGGAACTTCTTATGCCAGGAACGATTACTTTAAAAAGAAAGTACGCCTGATCAACACCTTCCTTGAAGAAACCAAGATCAAAGAAAGTAGTCCGGAGTTGATCCATAAGATGCTTAATGCCTTCTTTTTAAAAAAATGGCGTATCATGGCCATTTCAAACCTGAGCAGCAAGAAATTTAAGAAATATGTGCGGATACAAAACCTGGATGTCTTCAGGGAAAACTATGATAAGGGTAAAGGTGTGATATTGGTGGGCAGTCATCTCGGTTTAGCCGAGGTTGCCATTTCCTTATTTCCGAGAATTGGATATACAGATTTTTACACCGTGATTGGAAGCCGGGGAGCCGAATCTGAAAAGTTCACAGGCATCAACAAGAATATTGAGGCAAAGACCCTGGTTTTCGCTAACTTTTCGGATGTGGAGCTAATTAAGCTCATGATGAAAGCAAAACATGTTTTGGAGGAGGGCGGGATCATCCACCTGCTCGGTGATGGTTATCACGGAAAATCAAGCCTGACTTTTCCTTTTATCGGAAAACTGAGGGGTTTCAGGGGAAGTTATGCCGAACTTGCCTTGAGTACTGACGCACAAATCATTCCTCTCTTTATCATTCCTAACGATCATGGCCGGATTACAGTAGACCTTCGCCAGCCACTTGATAAAGGAAGCGAAGAGCAGAGTAGGGAAGAAAGAACCGCCCACATTATCAGTCAGTATGTTGAACAACTGGCTAAAGAATGGAAAAAAAGCCCGCAATTCGTGAACTGGGGCCATATGACAAAATATCTTCACCATATCGATAAAGAATAATGATCATCTCCCACAAGCATAAATTTATATTCATCAAGCTGCGAAAAACCGCAGGTACTTCATTGGAGATAGCACTTTCCCGCTATTTTGATGAGGGTGATATCATTACACCGATTTCAAAAGATGATGAGGATTACAGGGCATCTATGGGTTTTTCCGGCCCACAGAATATCCATATTACTCAGCGGCATTATGATCTCCGGGACTGGAAAAAA
>JAIOSQ010000064.1 GCA_021107535.1 Bacteroidales bacterium
CATCATCCATTCATAGTCCTTATAAGCAACATAAAGTTCCATTTGGGTGAACTCCGGATTATGAAAACGGCTCATGCCTTCATTCCTGAAATCCTTACCGAACTCATAAACCCCATCATATCCGCCAACAATAAGCCTTTTGAGATAAAGTTCATTTGCTATCCTGAGATACAGGGTCATGTTCAGGCTGTTATGATGTGTTATGAAAGGTCTGGCGGCAGCACCTCCATAAAGGGGTTGGAGGATGGGTGTTTCAACTTCGAGGTAAGCCTTTTCATTCAAAAAATTACGCATGGAATTTATTAATTCCGCTCTTTTAATGAACGTTTTTCTCACCTCCTGATTCACGATAAGATCCAGGTAACGCTGGCGATACCGCTGCTCGGGATCAGTAAAGGCATCCCAGACTTTATCGTCTTTTTCTTTTACAACCGGCAGTGGTTTTAAGGATTTACCCAACAATTTGTATTCTGTCACATGAATAGTGATCTCGCCCATTTTTGTTGTGAACACATAGCCTTTCACCCCGATGATATCACCTATATCAAGAAGACGTTTGAAAACGATATTATACAGGCTTTTGTCTTCCCCCGGACAAATATCATCCCTTTTAAAATACAATTGGATCTTTCCGCTATGGTCCTGCAATTCCACAAAAGCAGCAGCACCCATTATGCGGCGGCCCATGATACGACCCGCAATACTTACGTCCTGATATAAGTCCTGATTTTTAGGATAACTTTTGAGGATATCTAATGTGCTGGCGTTAATTTCATAAGTTTCAGGAGGATAAGGATTAATCCCCATGCTGATAAGTTCCTGCAATGACTTCCGTCGTATCTGTTCCTGTTCGCTCAATTCCGGGCTCATGATAAAAAAATTTTTGCAAAGATAGTGTTTATTAGTTTTGAGTTTTGAGTGTTGGGTGTTGGATTGGGTTAAAGTGTGAGGTGGTAGGTTGTAAAGTTTTTTTATCATAAGAGGGGGACAAAATCAAAGAATCGGTATTAATAGTAAAGACAAGTAATAAAATTATGGAAAAGCCCAAAATAATAGACATAAGTTTTCAATTCTCACTGAAAGTTATTAAGCTTTATAAAGAATTATGCGCTGAGAAAGAATTTATTATTTCGAAACAATTGCTTCGAAGTGCTACCAGCATTGGGGCTAATGTTCATGAAGCATCCGCTGCATTCAGTAAGAAAGATTTTGCACATAAGATGTCTATTGCTTCCAAAGAAGCACGCGAAACCCAATATTGGCTTAAAATTTTAGACCAAGGCCAGTTGGTCAAATGTGATCTCAAAGATTATATGGAAGAAATTAAGAGCATTATTAATATTACGACAGCAATAGTAAAGACAACACAAAAAAGTCTAAATCAACAATAACCATCAACAAAAAAACCAACCCAACACCCAACACTCAACACCCAACATCGGTTTGGGTTAATATTTTAAATCATATCGGACATGACATTACTTTATTAATTTTGCAGGGCAGGAGAAAACTCATGGAAGAAAAAAGGAAAAGACAAAAACCGGACTGGTTAAAGATCAGGATCCCGGCAGGCAAAGAATATTTGGCAGTAAAAGATATCGTAAGCAGGCACCGGCTGCACACCATATGCACAAGCGGAAACTGTCCTAATATGTACGATTGCTGGGAGAGAGGGACTGCTACACTGATGATCCTCGGAGATATTTGCACCAGGTCCTGCAAGTTCTGTAATGTCAAAACCGGGAAACCGGACCCTGTTGACCGTACTGAACCTGAAAGAGTGGCTGAATCGGTCAGTTTGATGGGCCTGAAACACTGTGTGCTAACTTCAGTCGATCGGGATGATCTGGACGATGGCGGTGCCGGGATGTGGGCAGAAACTATTTTAGCAGTTAAACAAAAAAACCCGGAAACGACTATTGAAGCTTTAATTCCTGATTTTCAGGGAAAAAATGAATATATCAGAAAAGTCATCGACTCAAATCCGGAAGTGATCTCCCACAATCTTGAAACAGTGCGCCGCCTGACACCGGAAGTCAGAAGTGTTGCATCTTATGAAAGAAGTCTTGATGTCATCCGCATCATTTCCGAATCAGGGATACGTGCAAAATCGGGGATTATGACAGGATTGGGTGAAACAGAGGATGAGATCTATGAATGCATGGATGATCTGATTCAGGCTGGTTGTGAGGTGTTAACCATTGGGCAATACCTGCAACCGAGCAAAACACACCTGCCTGTTGCTTCTTTTACGACTCCTGAACAATTTGAGAAGTATCGTAAAACCGGCCTGGAAAAGGGATTCATTCATATCGAAAGCCAACCACTGGTCAGGTCATCATACAAAGCAGAAAAACATGTCCCTGATAGAAATTTCACTGATGAATAAAGAGATCATATTTAATGACCTTGGACTCATTGATTACCAGGATGCCTGGGATTTTCAGGAAAGTTTGTTTCAGGAGACCATTACTCAGAAAGGTCATCCTGATAAGCCACAGACCTCAAATTTTTTATTGTTTTGCGAGCATCCCCATGTTTATACACTCGGGAAAAGCGGGTCAGAAAATAACCTGCTGATTAACAACCAGGCACTGGCTGAGAAAGGGGTTTCTTTCTTCAGAACCAACAGGGGCGGAGACATTACTTACCACGGGCCCGGCCAGATCGTAGGTTATCCCATTCTTGACCTGGAAAATTTCAAGCTGGGCATCAGGAAGTATATTTGGTTGCTGGAAGAGAGCATTATAGCCTTACTCAGGGATTTCGGAATATCTGCTTCAAGACTGGACGGAGCCAGTGGAGTGTGGTTGGATGCTGATCAGCCCGGGAAAGTCAGAAAGATATGTGCCATTGGAGTGCGCTCCAGTCGCTATGTTACCATGCATGGCTTTGCCTTTAATATCAATACCAAACTTGAATATTACAATTATATCAACCCTTGTGGCTTTACCGAAAGAGGGGTCACCTCCCTGGAAAAAGAACTGGGATCCAAACAGGATATTGAAAAGGTGAAAATACAATTAAAGGCTCACCTGCTCAGGCTTTTAAAAAACCATTAACGGAATACTTCCTTCAGCACCTCAATGGTTTTAATATTGGTGAGGCCGCTAAGATGAATTTGATAATAGATCAGGATTGCATTCAACAATTCACTCCTTCCGGTTTTTGCATTTACAAGCCCTGAGAGTTCGCCTGCCCGGGCAATTGAAAGTGCGTACAGTGCAAGACTTTTTTCCTTATTCAGAAAGTCAGGATGTAAAGGTTGTGTGCTTGTATATTTGCCTTCCCTCAGATCGAAAAAGTTATTGCCTGATCCGGGAGTTCCCTGGGGATAAAATCCCAGATAGCGACTTAGTTTAATCAGAAAGAACAGGTGGAAATTTTCAATACCCTTTTCCTGAATTTCAAGGAAATTCAAAGATGAAGAGATAAAATCGAACATTTCCGTGTTGTTTTCACCTTCTTTTAAAGTTTTCAGAAGCATTTCGGCCAGGAACAGGGCAATGGTGCTTTTACGGATATCTGTAGAGATGGCATGAAAAGGTTCTGATATTTCAGATTCACGGATATGCTGCAAATCTCTTTTTTCCCGGTGGTAAACAACAAGATCGAGCATGGTCATAGGCTGGAAATGACTGCTCCTGAATGTAGATTTTTTTGACCTGGCACCCTTAACGAGATAAGCTTGCAGGCCAAATAATTCGGTGAAGATCTTTACGATCAGGCTGGTTTCAGAATATTTGATATGATGAAGGACAATCCCCCGGGTCTTATGCAGCATGCTGCTAAGATAGTGGAAATGTATTAGTCAATGATCAGGATTTTTGTAACCATTTTTTCAGAACCGTCCTCATTTGAGGCAAATACCAGATAAACCCCCGGCCGGGCTTTCCTGCCATCGAAATTGCGGCCATTCCACACAGCCTGACCTCCTTCAGAGCGAGTGGAATAAATAAGCGTTCCGCTAATATCAGTAATTTTAATATCAGAATCCTGCATCAGTCCTTTCACGGCAATCCAACCGTCAAATCCGTCTTTTACCGGGTTTGGATAAGCATAAACATCTGTAAAAGTTTCATTGGGTGCAGAAGCCGATCCTTTATAAGCAATGATTCCACTGGCAGTTGCAACGAACACTTCGCCATCAGCATTGATCACAATATCTATGATCTGATTCGAGAACAAAGGGCTATTATCTTCGGTGAAATGATAGATCTGTTCAGTGCCATCGGCCGACAGCAAAAATATACCCGAGCGTTCCGTGCCAATCCATTTTCTGTTATCTCCGTCAACGGATATCGCAGTAATAACTTCTGTTTCCAGAAGATATTGAACATAACCATCGAAATTAACCAATGGCCTTACGGCATCATAGTCCTGGGCAGTGAGAATATCGGATGGTGAATAGAAGATGGCAATTCCTTCATCAGTGCCAATCCAGACTTCACCGTCGTAATCTTGCGCAATGCTGAAGACGGTAGTTCCCGGAATGTTTCCGACTCCGGTTCCCGATCTGAGCAACCTCAACTGGTCACCCGGAGGATTTTTTTCGTTATAAACAGCTACGTAATTCGGATTGCTGTTGGTATGCCTGAATAAAATCCATTTCTGGTCATAGGAGTCAACAAAAAGTTTACGGCAATCTACTGCGGAAGCACTGCCACCAAGGCTGTATGATGACCAGCTTCCATCATTTTTCTTTTCAGCAAGAAGTTTTTCAGCTCCCGAACATAAGGCCCATAAACTGTTATGAGAATCGTATGCAAGCCCAACTAAAGCAATGGTTGCTGCAGCTTCCCACTTCTGAAGCTCACTGTTTTCTTCAGTAAACTTGTTTGTTACTTCGCCAGCGGTCATTTCAAGCACTCCGACTTCATTTCTGAAAATCCCAAAATATGTTTGATCCACATTTGCAGGGTTTACTGCAATGCAAACGATGTCCCTGATCCCAACCATTTCCGGAATTGATCCGGAATTGTAATTCTTCCAGTTGTCATCATAAAACCTGTAAGCGCCATAATTCAGGTAAAGTGGTGCCCAGGTGCTGGTATAACCTCCCGGAGACACCCAAACACGGTTTCCGGAAGAAGTCATAGAAAATACATTGGCACTGTATGGTCCTCCGGGATTGATCTTCATACTTTCCCAGCCACCGGCAAATGACTCGACAAGCCCGCTGCTGGCATCAGCTACCCAAACACTGCCATCCTTATCATAAATAGCATCATTCATCCTTGGGGTTCCCGGATTATAAGTAAAAATTTTCAATTCTTTTTCAAGGTTTTCATTGAGCAGAATTCCTGAAAAATCAAGTGCAATTACCAATTTCCCATTGGTAGTTTCGATGTTGTTCACTCCATGCAGGTCCTCCAATATTAAATGCGACCAATTCGTGCCGTCATATACAAAAATGCTGTCATCCTCAAAATTGCCCCCTTCCTTAAGGTTAGTGATGATCCTGCCCTCAAAAGAGGTGATCAAATTGTATTCACTCGTAGGATAAGGTGCATCATCCATTTTTTTCCAGGCAGTGAAATCAGCAAGATTCGGGTGGGTAAAGGCAGCATGATAAATCCCGTTTTCGGTGGCGGCGAAAAATGCGGTATCATTATGGGTAAAATCAAGTACATTGATCTGGCTTCCCTCGGGGCCGATGTAATAAGTGTCATGGATTTCCTCTTTCAGTATATCCAGCACGACAATACCAAATCCACAGGATAAGTAAGCATAATCTCCCCTGAAAGAGATTTTATTGATTACCTTGTTGCCCAGAATGGGTTTTCGTTTGATGTCGGGAATATTGACGATGCTGTTGCCTTTAAAAAGATCAATGTTTGTATTGCGGTAAGCAACCACAACAGTTTGTAATTCCTGACTGTACCTGGTATCACTGATCCCAATATCTGACAGGCCGTTGATTTTGGAAAAGCGCTCAATACTATGATCGGTTTTGTTATAAGTTAAAAGCGCATAAGGTGTGGCACCAAATATCTTATTCCCGGCTTCTGTTACTGCTATGAAGCTGTTAAATGGTAAATGATCACGCCATTGTCCGACACCAGCATTCTGGCTCATTGCCGGGATCACTGTGATTAAAGAAAGAAAAATGAACAGCGCTTGTTTATAAATGCTCATCAGGATGAATTTTATTAATATACAATGCCGGGCTATTGTCAAAGAACAAATCCCGGATTGATTAAGATTATCAAAAATACCTATTCAGCTTGTTATTTTAGTCATATGATAAACTTATATTTCTTTCATTTATTGTAAGAATAGTATTTTTACCATATGGTTGCCTGTTTCGTTGTAAATGTTTAATAATTCGACAATACGCTTTCATAAATATCAAGGGATGGAATTCTTTAATGGCATATACAAATCAAGGATACTGCAAATAGGCAGCTTATCCCTTGGGGGAGATATGCCTGTTCGTATACAGTCCATGACCAATACCCGGACAATGGATACCGAAGCCACAGTGAGGCAGGTTATGCAATTGCAGGAAGCGGGTTGCGAGCTCGTCCGCATTACGGCAAGAAATGTACGGGAAGCTGAAAACCTGGGTGTTATCCGCAACAGACTGGAAAAGGCTGGCTTGAATATACCCCTTATTGCCGACATACACTTTAATCCTAAAGTGGCTGAAGTTGCCGCTGCAATTGTACACAAGATCAGGATAAATCCCGGCAATTATATCGATAAGCAGTATTTTCTTTCGAAAAGTAAAAACCTGAAAACCACTGAACCTCACCCGGATGTCATCAGAGAAGGGGTAATACGTTTAATAAAAATTTGCCGGGAACACGGAACGGTGATAAGAGTGGGTGTGAATCATGGTTCTTTATCGGAACGGATTCTGAAAAAGTATGGCAATACGGCAGCAGGCATGCTTGCCTCTGCCATGGAATTCCTTGAAATATGCCGGGATGATGGGTTCAATGATCTTGTGGTTTCAATGAAATCAAGCCA
>JAIOSQ010000233.1 GCA_021107535.1 Bacteroidales bacterium
ACGAACAACTTCAAATAATTGACATCAGTGTTATCAATACTCCACAGATTGTCGGATCATATTTTGATGGCGATCTTTCCAGTTATTCGAATATCTATGTTAATGGAGATTATGCCTATATTGAAAACCTTATAGGCGGCTTCCTGGAAATAGATGTGAGCAATCCAGGTGCTCCTTTTCGTGAGGGATTCTTTCAAACTGCAGGCTGGTGCAGAGGTTTAGCTTATACAAACGATTACTTTTATATCTCTACAGATTGCTCTTTTCAAATTCTCAATAATGAACCTGTTGGAATTGATGATGATTATAATTC
Source organism: Bacteroidales bacterium (assembly GCA_021107535.1). Lineage (GTDB taxonomy): Bacteria > Bacteroidota > Bacteroidia > Bacteroidales > B18-G4 > B18-G4. The sequence continues at coordinate 314 of JAIOSQ010000233.1, forward strand.
TACATGTAATGTAAGGGAGTGCGTACTTTCAAATTTTCCTAATCCTTTTAAATCATCAACAACAATAAATTTCTCTGTTGTAAATTCTGATAAAAACACTACTATCACTATCTATAATTTAAACGGACAAAAAATCAAAACACTTGTTAATAAGAAATTAAATACAGGTATACATCAAGCAGTTTGGGATGCGACAAATGATTCTGGAAAACCAATTGGTTCGGGAATTTATTTTTATCAGTTGAAAACAGGAAATACGTTTTCCGAAACAAAAAGAATGGTGTTTTTAAAATAGAAAATAATGTTAGCCGGTAAACGGTTTTAATATTTTCCTGCTCCGAACTTTAGTCACTTTTAGTAGCAGATACCGGATATCGGATAGTTCGTTCTTCGTTGCTCGTTGTTCGTTGCTCGTTGCCCGGTCTTCGTTATTCAATGTTTCTCTCATCCCCAAAATGTAACATCTTATTTGACTTTCACTTACTGATGTATTAAATTTACAAGTAAATCCAAACCTCTCAGCAATATGAAAAAGAGAAATAATTATAATCTATGGATGTCATTCCGTATTATTTCAATGACAATAGCCATACTGTTTTGCTGTTTCACAGGATGGAGTCAGCAGCCAATTACACATTTCACTGCCCATGACTTTTCGCATATCAGTCCTCAATCTATCATGCAGCCATTGTCATTTAATATCATTAATTCTCAAGATGATACCATAAACATTCAAACCACAGTCGGATCATTTCAATTAGAGGATGATCAAATAATTGCATCTTTTGAAACAGAAGAGGTATTTTTAAACCTGAGAGAAATTCCTGTAGAGTCATTTGTTTTACCTGAAGCTTTTATCACCAGAACATCGGATCAGGAACAGATTCTCTTTCAGTTGCTGGTAAAACCATATAGTCCATTTGAATACAATGATGAAACCAAATTATTTCACGGCAGCATCGAGATACATCCTGTTCTGTCTATGGTAGAGGACCTGGCAGAAACACATAATGAGGTGATCACCCTGAACGATCCGATTATGTTAATCATCAAGGCTGTTAACCAAAAACAGGATACCATATACTTCAGTCAGATCAACTGGCCCCCCATTATTGTAAACCTTGACGCCAATCCGGAGGAAAATGTAATTACAGATCCTGTTACTGTTATGGTCAAGACTTATGAAGGTGGATATGAAACCAGTCTGCCGGTTATTCCTTATATCAAAATTTCAGCGGGGAAGGAAAAAATCCAGGGTTTTGGAATTCAAACCATGCCGGTATATATCAGTCTTGCAGGTGTTACAACTTACCAGGCTATTGAAGCAGGCCTGAGAACAGAAAAGGGATACTTTGAACCTGATCATGTAATTCTTCATGCAGGCGAAATTTCTACAGTAACACTCCGATCTGAAAAATTTGGAGAAACAGTAATTACTGCTACAGCACCCAACCTTCTTTCCAATGCAGAGGTGGTATTTTTTGTATTTCCCTGGAGTTTCCTTCTTTTTTCCATTGCCGGTGCAATCATCGGATCGCTCATCCTTGTACTCAGAAGTAAAAAGAAAGGTTTTAACACAAGATCATTCGTGGTAGGAATATTATTAGGCTTCACTGTGTCTGTCAGTTATTGGGCATTGGGGCTGGATCTGTTAAACATTGACCTTGAAATAGGCTATCTAAATGAATTTGCCGTAATAGCCCTGAGTATACTTGGCGGGTTCCTGGGAGGATATATCGGCAGATCGAAGCAAGCATCCGGTTCATAGGTTTATTTGACGGCAAACGCCCACTCAAATTAAGCTAATTCATAAAAAGGATTCTTTCTGGAGATCCCTCTGAGTCCTCGTGGGGATCAATTCGGCTTTAAATTTTCAATTCATTTTGTTCTTGAAAATTTAGTTTCATTGATTTAATGTATCATCCTTCCAATGTAAATGATTGTTTTTAATATATTGTTTAATGCGCTGATGTTCACTACTGCTCCTGATTACATGGTCGTGATAATCTGATTGCCAATTTTTGTTTCCTGCCGTATTGTTCAGAATATTTATCTGTTTTGATGTTTGCATTTTCAATTTTCCCATAATTTTGGGGATCAACATTTTCCTGCGTAATGCCCGATATTGTTTTATATGGTTTTCGGTTATTGTTTTTGTTGGTTGGTTTATCCGTAGATAAAATTCATGAATTTTATCTACGGCAACATCACCGCCATTATCCCCAATAACCGAAATCCCATTATCAAAATCAATATCGCCTAATGTAATAATGCAATGAAAATGATTGGGCATAATTACCCATTCGTCTAACACAATTCGTTTATGATAAGTTTGAATTTCTTTAAAATGATCAGAAACAATTATTCCTGCATCAGATAATTTCATATTAGAATTTTCAATTCTACCTAAAATTCTATTTCTTCCCTGAACACATACCGTAAGAAAATATGAACCGGGTGCTGAATAATTCCAAAACTGCCATCTATTTGATTCTATGCGGTATTTGTTTTGGTAGAGGGTCATTTGTTGAAATATTAAGTTCGGGCAGATTATGTTCATATCTATTGATACCCAAAATCGGAAAATGTCACGCCTTTTCAGCATATACGTATGGCCATATTAGCCACTTTCATGGTGCAGGTGATGCCTGAGCCATACAGGCTATATCGTGCAAAATACGATGGTACGTATTGAGTTATGACATATACTTGATTATGGCCTTATGATTCATTATCTTTACAGGATTGGTCAGAACGATATAATTTTTTAAACAAAGCTATACGAGTTAGGAAGAAAGGAAACAGTTATGACAAAAGAAATAAAGTCCATCCGGATCTTCATTTCCTCACCTGGAGATGTCGCAGAAGAACGTGCACTGACCCGGAAAGTGATCGAACGTTTACAGGGTGAATATTCCGGCAGGGTCATCCTTGAACCCATCTACTGGGAGCATGAGCCTTTGCTGGCAACCCAAACCTTCCAGGAACAAATTATCCGTCCCTCCGAAACAGATATCGTTATTACTATTTTGTGGTCGAGGCTGGGCACACGATTACCAGAGCAGTTCACCAAAGCAGACGGCAGCCGGTATGAATCGGGGACAGAATTTGAATTTGAAGATGCCTTTAATTCATTCCGTGACCGGGGAACACCCGATCTTCTCATATACC
>JAIOSQ010000166.1 GCA_021107535.1 Bacteroidales bacterium
ACAATAAAAATTGTAGGTAATTTGAAGAAACTCTGCACCTTGAAGTTTGTAACTTCAAGGAGGTTAGTATCTGTCTGGACATATGTTTTTTGGTGTCATTCCTGTCTTGAGCAGGAATCCAGTTTTGAAAAGTAAAATGTAATTCCTTAAGGGTTGAAAAAAACCTGTTAGCTCTCAGCTCCCCAGCTCTTTATAGGGGAATTGATCATACTAATTCCCTGATATAAGCTTCCATCCGCATAAAATGCGACCCTTTCCAAAACACCTTATCGCAATGTTTGCAATAAAAAAACTCATTGAACCTCCTGAAAATATCTTTGTCAACTTTATTTTGGATTTCATCCTTATCTGCATTTATAAGAATTGTGTTACACATCATGCAGCGTGTAAAGGATTTGAATTGGCTGTAAAGGTCAAACTTTTTTATAACCTCTATTAGTTGTTCGTGCTTTTCAATTGATCTTACAAAATAACCATGACTAACCTCCTTCGATTTCAGTAAGGGTTTATCACGAGTGAGAATAATCCGTTTTTCCTTCCTGGCAACAGAAATAATTTCATTATCGTCTATATCCGATCTGTAAAGGGTATCGAATCCAAGCATTCTCAGGTACTTTGCCAGTTTACCCAAATGGGCATCCAGAACAAAAAGGGTAGTGCGCAATGCTGTTTTTCTCACTTTTGTTGTTGCCGAAACATCCATGCTTTCAAAAACCGGAAAGACAGAGATATAATCACTTTCTTTAAGCTTGTGCTCCAAATCAACCGATGTTTCATTAACCAGTATCATATCCACCTCAGATAGTGGGATGCCGAGAGATTCAATGGTCTCTCGAACTGTAATAGGAGTTTTGAAAGATTGTAAAAATGCTTTTTGTTTCCGCCTGGGAGGCAGGAAATCATTCAGCTCCGCATAAAAACGGAATGTAAATTCTTTTTTGATGCTTTTACCAGCAGGTTTCTTTGTTGTTTCAGATCTGGTCAACGTTCAATGTTATTTGGTTCTACTTTTAATCTTTCCTAATTCTCTATCACCTAAGCCCTTAGTCTCAAGGCACAAGCCCCCAAATCTGAAGCCCACACCTTAGCGTATTTTGAGTTACATGCAACTTGAAACCCTATAAAGATACAAAATTCCTTTCAAATTATTGACATTGAATTTGTTATGTTATATCTTTACATGGGGTAAGTTTGAAATAGGAGAATTTACATCATTCATAATAAAAAATATTGAAATTATGGCAGATAGTGTTTACAAAATCATTGAACTGGTAGGTACCAGCAGTGAATCATGGGAAAAAGCTGCTGAGGCAGCTATAAAGAAAGCATCCAAGAGCTTGCGTGATCTTCGGATTGCAGAAGTGTCACAACTCGATATGCAGATTAAGGACGGCAAGATTGAAGCGTACCGTGCAAAAGTGAAAGTATCATTTAGGTACGAAGAGTAAATAAGCAAGTTTGGAGTTTATTAGTTGCTGAGACCGTTGGATTGTTAAATTTCTTTCGGTGAGTGTACTATGCCCTGCTGTTTAACCGGAGTAATGATGAACCGAGCATCCTAAAGCAATGCCGCGTAGTTTTTAAAATCCATCACACTAACATCTAAGAATTCCGTATCTTTCGAATAAGAAACAGGATCGGCGGCAGAGCTCTCATGCCGGCGGATCGTTAGTAGCAAGGCGAGGAAAAGACAACAACAGAATAAGTAGAACCATGTTTTATATGATAAACCCTTAGCCTTCATGTCAAATATAAATCGCTAAAAATGAAAAGAATTATTCAGTTACTCATATTGCTCTTTCTTACTGCTTGCAATTTCCAAAACAACCCGAAAGACAAAGAATTATGGATGATATCTGCCCCTGCCGGCAATGAATTCACAAAAATTGACAAAAACAATAAAACGGTAATCCCCAATGGCCGGTTTATCACTCCTGCCGGGAAAAGTATTCTTACTGCCCCCCACCCTTTTGGATTATGCTTAAGTCATGATGGGAATGTTGCCGTTACAGCTAATTCAGGCATTAAGCCATTGTCAATTACTATAGTTCGCAATATTTTATCGCAACAGCCGGAAGTACAACAAATACCGCCCGGGCCATCTACAGACAAAGGTGTATTGGCGTCGGTTTTTATGGGACTGGCCATATCACCAGATAATCAAACCGTTTATGTAGCCGGCGGACAAACGAATAAAATATTTCTGTTTGATGTGAATACCGGGGAGAAGAAGGGCTCTATCGATTGCTCATTTGTATCGGACGACTTTGATTATTCACATGGCTATATTGGCGATTTAAAACTATCGAAGGATGGCATTACACTTTATGCAGTAGATCAGATTGGGTTTAGAATGCTTATAGTGAATACAGAAACCAAAACGCTTAGTCATTCGGTGCCGGTCGGACGCTACCCATTTGGCATTCACCTGTCACCCAATGGAAAAAAAGCTTATGTGGCAAATGTGGGAATGTTTGAGTATTCACGAATCACCACCGCTGATGGCTTGTTTAAATCTATTGACTATCCTGCTTTTGCTTTTGGTTCAAAAGAGATGACTGAAGGGATAGAGAATGATACGATAATAATTCCCGCTTTGGGTGACCCGAATGCAATCGAAGCCTTTTCAGTATTTGTCATTAATCTGGAAGATTCGGAGAAACCAAAAGTTGTAGCTAAAATAAAAACAGGCTATCTGGTTGGATCAATGGTGGAAGGCATCCCCGCTGTTGGGGGATCGAGTCCGAATTCAATTGTTGCTACCAATAAATATGTGTTTGTTAGCAATGGCACCAACGATAACATCTCTGTTATATCAATTGAAAAAGATACAGTAGTACATACCATCTACCTGAAACCTGATGAACGGGTAAGGCAGTTTCGAGGAGTTATTCCATTTGGGCTGGCATTAAGTCCCGATCAGAAGAGACTCTATGTTGCCGAATCTGGCATTAATGCAGTCGCCGTAATAAATGTTTCAGACTTTGAAGTTCTGGGACATATTCCAACAGGTTGGTTTCCTTCAAAAGTTGAAGTAAGCACAGATGGAAAGAAATTAATTATTGCTAACGCCAAAGGTTATGGAAGTGGGCCAAATGGAGGAGCCGAATTTGAACGGCAGGCTGAAGGTAGTTACATTGGCTCCTTAATGAAAGGCACGGTGCAAATTGTTGACATTCCAGGTGACAAACAACTCAAGGAAATGACAAAACAGGTGATTTCCAATAACTTTCAATTTACAAAAACGAACGACCCGATTTATCAAAAACGACAGAATAATCCAATTCCATTATTCCCGGGAGAGAAAGAAAGCCCTATAAAACACATTATTTTTATATCTAAAGAAAACAGAACCTACGATGAAGTTTTCGGCCAAATGGAAAAAGGCAATGGAGACCCGAGCATTGCACGATACGGAAAGAATGCTTCGTTTTCGAATAGAAACAAGACAGATTCACTTTCGGATGTATGTGTGATGCCGAACCATCTGGCTCTCGCAAAGCAGTTTGCTTTTTCAGACAATTTTTATGTAGACTCCGATGTTTCCGCTGATGGTCATCGCTGGTTAGTAAACACTTACCCCAATGAGTGGTGCGAAACATCTACCGCAGCCAGTTATGGCGGCAATAGAAGGTTTAAAGAAAACTCAAATGCCCCTGGTGTATTCGCAATGAATGGAGCAGCAGGAGCCATTTATCCGGAAGATTATAATGAGGCGGGTTCCATGTGGGATCATCTGGAACGTCATGAAGTGAGTTTTTATAATTTTGGTTTTAGCGTTATGTTTGAACCGGCACTTTATAAAGCAGAATATAAATATACCGGAAACAGACAGTATATTAATTACCCCATGCCACAGCCCCTTTTCGAACGCACCTCTAGAAAGTACCCGACCTACAATATGGCCATTCCTGATCAATTTAGAATAGATCAGTTTATTAAAGAATTCGATGCTAAATGGATGCAAGGCAAAGACACCATGCCGGAATTTATCACGATAATCATTCCAAATGACCACGGAGCAGGTGATCGTCCCGATGCCGGATACCCTTTCCGGGAAAGCTATATGGCCGATAACGATTTAGCTGTCGGACGCATTGTTGAATATCTTTCGCGCACACCTTATTGGAAGAATATGCTAATTGTGATTACAGAAGATGATGCACAAAATGGTGTAGATCATATCGATGCACACCGCAGTATTCTCATGCTCATCTCTCCATGGGTAAAGAAAGACTATGTTAGTCATGTCCATTATAGTTTCGGCAGCATATTTAAAACATTCTGGAATATTTTGGGCTTGCCCTACCTGAATCAATATGATGCCGGAGCAAGCGATTTGGCTGATTTCTTTACCAATACCCCAGACTACAAGCCATATTTTGCCCTGCCGGTAGACAGTCGAATTTTTGAACCCCAAAAGGCTCTCGACCCCTTTGATGAAAAATTCGATTGGAATGCAATGAAGGAGTCTCCACAAATCGATAATGTGGAAGATATGATACGCGAAAGCAAAGAACAGGATAAAGACCGTTTAGAAAATAGGGAGAAGGAAGACTAGAATACAATGTCATCTCGATGAAGCGAAGCGACTGAGAGATCTCCCAAGCCTCATCTGGCACGTTGCATTTTGATCCTATCCGGCATTGGCCTTGCATATAAAGGTAAGTCCACGCATTCATAACAGCCAGTACAAGCAATGCAGCGCAATTTTAAAAACCTAAAGCGCTCATATCTGAGATTTCCGTATCTTTAACACAATAGACCAACTACGGACCATATTTGTAAACCATTGCTGAGATAGTAGTAAAACTGTCTTCGGCACACTACCCTTCTGTCTTCTGACTACTGTCTTCTGACTTCTTGCCAGCAAATACTACTATCTTTGGCGATAAATTCTACCTTTGCAAAAAACTCCAAAAAATGAACTCAGAAATATACACCCTCACCCCTTCCCGCCTGTGGCACTTCTTCGGAGAGATCCTGAAAATTCCCAGGTCATCGAAGAAAGAAGAAAAGATCGCCGCTTACCTTTTAGCCTTTGGGGAGCAGCATAATCTTGAAACCCTGCGCGACGATATTGGCAATGTAATCATCAGAAAACCAGCCACCGCAGGTAAAGAAAATGTAAAGTCTGTGGTATTGCAAAGCCATATGGATATGGTATGCGAAAAGAACGCAGATACGAAGCATGATTTCGACAACGACCCCATTCAGGCATATATTGAAGACGGCTGGGTTACCGCCAAAGGCACCACCCTCGGTGCCGACGACGGAATAGGCATTGCTGCCCAGCTGGCCATCCTTGAGTCGGACGACATTGAACACGGCCCCATTGAATGTCTCTTCACCATAGATGAAGAAACAGGACTCACCGGTGCTTTTGGCCTGGACAGTGAAATTCTACGGAGCAGGATACTTTTAAATCTTGATTCGGAAGATGATGGACAGATCTTCATCGGCTGCGCCGGAGGAAAAGATACCATAGCCGACATTCCCTATAAAAAAGAGGAAGTTCCTTCCGGCTACAGCG
>JAIOSQ010000018.1 GCA_021107535.1 Bacteroidales bacterium
CAGGAGAGGAATACTTTTATTTTTCAGTGGCCGGATGGTCTTGGGGTGAATGATCTTGGCACCATAAAATGCGAGTTCTATGGTTTCGGTATAAGATATCTTGTCGAGTTTGACCGTGTCTTTAAAATATTTGGGATCGGCATTCAGATAACCCGGAACATCCTTCCACACCACCACCTCTTCTGCATCCAGGATATTGGCAAAGATGGCAGCGGAAAAATCAGATCCTTCCCTTCCCAGTGTGGTGCTGAACTCTCCGGTGCTGCCAATAAATCCCTGGGAGATCACCATCTTGCCTTTCTGCAATTCAGGAACGGCAAGGGTATGGATGCGATCATAGGTGGTTTCCCAGTCGATTTTTGCAGCCCTGTATGTATGGTCGGTCATGATCAGTTCCCGTGCATCGAGCCAGGTGTTGGCGTATCCCTGTTCAGCCAGGTAAGCACTTACGATCCGGGTTGATAATAACTCTCCAATGGACACGATCTGGTCATAATACAGGTCGAAATCATATTCCCTTTCAGTATCCTGCAAAACTTTCAGCCAATGCTTTATCTCATCGAAAAGTTCCCTGATCTGGCCGTAGATCTCATGCGAACCATCCGGGAATAGCATCTCAATGATCTGCTGATGATAGTTGAAAATCCCACTGAACCTTTCTCCGGTTTCACTACTTCCTGCATGTGCTGCTTCGGTTAGCGCCTCCAGAGCATTGGTAGTTTTGGCCATGGCTGATACAATGATCACAAGCTCATTATTCCGGTATTTCGAAATAATATCCGGAATGTTCCTGACCGATTCCGCATCTTTAACAGACGCCCCACCGAATTTTAAAACCCTCATTTGCTTTTCTCTCTTGTTTTTATGCACATACCCTGGCTTAAATTCTGAATTTAAAACTCAAAACTCAAAACTCAAAACTTAATCAGGTATCTGCTGCCTGACAGCTGTATGCTTAGGCAAATATACGCATTTACCCTATCTTTGCCATCCGGTAACGGGTTTACAAAATAACGAATATCTATCCAGGTTTTATTGTCATGAAAACCGCTGAATTAATTAGTACATATGCAGAGCAGCCAGTGGCCATGGAGATCCTCGATCATCTCAGGGATACTCCGGGACAGGGGATATGGCTGAGTGGGTTGGCCGGTTCTGTGGCTTCTGTAATAGCTGCTTCTGTAATCACTAAGCAGCAGGGGGCACACCTGATCATTGTGAATGAGAAAGAAACAGCGGCATATTACTATAATGATCTGGAAAATATTCTGGGAGAGAAGGATGTCAGCTTTCAACGGAAGAAGGTGCTGTTCTTTCCAACTTCGTACAAGAAATCCTATGACATTGAACGCACAGAAAGTTCAAATGCACTTGCCAGGGCACAGGCCGTTGGCAAATTATCGTCGTCTGTATCAACAAAGATCATTGTTACCTATCCGGAAGCACTGGCTGAAAAACTGTTAACCAGGTCCTTTCTTACCAAAAGCACCTTCAGGATAAAACTTGATGATCAACTTGAAATTGATAATTTGATCGATTACCTCGATGATCATCATTTCGAAAGGTTGGATTTTGTCATCGGCCCGGGACAATATTCAGTCCGGGGAGGGATCATGGACGTATTTTCCTATTCAAATGATTTTCCATACCGGATTGAATTCGTGGGAGATGTGATTACATCCCTACGCTCATTTGATCCTGAAAACCAGCTGTCAGTAGATAAACTGTCAAGGATTGCCATCATCCCCGATCTGAACGACCGCCGTATCGACCATGAAAGAGCAAACCTTCAGTCATTGCTTCCCAGGGATGCTGTAATATGGGTTGAAGACATTGGTTTTACCCGCGATCGTATAACAAAAGAATACCGGGAGGCAGTAAAGATTATCAAAGAACCTCGAGAGGGCTTTCATGAGATTGAGGTCGGGGAACTGTTCCAGGATGGTGATGAATGGCTTGACGGGCTATCTGATTTCCATCTTATTGAAACTTCGAAACGGCCATGGAACAAAAGCTTTCGGGAGATTACCCTGGAGGTTTCTCCTCAGCCATCATTTAACAAGAACTTTGACTTGCTCGCTGCAAATCTCAATGAGAATACGAAAAACGGATTTCAGAATGTAATCCTTTCCTCTAATGCAAAGCAACTTGAAAGGCTGCATACCATCTTTGAGGATATGCCTTTTACGGCAGGGAAAAATGAGAAACCTGTTTTCGATACCATGAACATCTCATTGCATGAAGGCTTTGTTGATAAAAAAGCAAAGCTGGCCTGTTATACTGACCACCAGATCTTTGAGAGATATTATAAATTCAGGCTCCGGGCAGGTTTTGGCAAGAAGGAAATATTAACGATCAAGGACTTGTACGACCTGAAACCCGGGGATTATGTTACCCATATCGATCATGGGGTCGGGCGCTTCGATGGCCTTGAAAAGATTGACAATAACGGGGTAGAGCAGGAAGCCATCCGTCTGGTGTATAAGAATAATGACCTGCTGTATGTCAGCATCCATAGCCTCCACAGGATCGCTAAATATTCCGGTAAAGAAGGCAGCATCCCGCAGATGAACAAACTTGGATCCAATGCCTGGAATAAGCTGAAGAGCAAAACCAAGCAGAAAGTTAAGGATATTGCCAAAGATCTGATAAAACTTTATGCAGAGCGAAAAGTTTCCGAAGGCTTTTCATTTTCTCCTGATACTTATTTGCAAACTGAGCTTGAAGCATCATTCTTTTACGAAGACACTCCCGATCAGGTAAAAGCCACCCGGGATCTGAAGAAAGATATGGAGGCTGCTTATCCTATGGACCGTCTAATATGCGGTGACGTGGGTTTTGGCAAAACCGAAGTAGCCATCAGGGCTGCATTTAAAGCTGTGGCGGAAAGTAAGCAGGTTGCGCTTCTTGTGCCAACCACCATCCTGGCATTACAACATTACAAGACCTTTAGTGACAGGTTAAAGGATTTTCCCTGCACGGTAGACTATATTAATCGTTTCAAACCAGCAGCAGAACAGAAAGAGACCATAAGAAAAATCGCAGCAGGCGAAATCGACATCCTGATTGGCACTCATCGTTTGATCAGCAAGGATATGAAGTTTCAAGACCTTGGCTTGCTGATCATTGATGAAGAGCAAAAATTCGGTGTTTCTGCCAAAGAACGATTGAAACGGATGAGTGTAAATGTGGATACGCTTACGCTGACGGCTACACCTATTCCGCGGACTTTGCAGTTCAGCATGATGGGAGCACGTGACCTGTCTATCATCAATACACCACCGGCAAACCGCTATCCTGTGCAAACTGAGCTCAGGCTATTCAATGAGGAGTTGATCAGGGATGCCATACATTATGAAGTTTCAAGGGGTGGGCAGGTTTTCTTTGTGCATAACAGGGTGCAGAACATCCTGGATGTTGAGCACATGCTCATGCGTTTTGTCCCGGATGTAAGGATTGCGGTGGTGCATGGACAGATGGAAGGCAGGGAGCTTGAAAAAAGAATGCTTGATTTCATTGAAGGGGACTATGATATTTTGCTTGCCACAACGATCATCGAATCCGGGCTGGATATTCCCAATGTGAACACCATCATCATCAACGACGCACAACGTTTTGGTTTAAGTGACCTTCACCAACTGAGAGGCAGGGTAGGGCGTAGCAATAAAAAGGCATTCTGTTACCTGCTTACACCGCCATTATCCGGACTTACCAGGGAGGCCCGCCAGCGCTTGAAAGCAATTGAAGAATTTGCTGAGTTGGGAAGCGGCTTCAACATAGCCATGCGTGACCTGGACATCAGGGGTGCTGGAAACCTGCTGGGCGCAGAACAAAGCGGATTTATTTCTGAGATTGGCTTTGAAATGTACCACCGCATCCTTGATGAAGCCATACAGGAGCTGAAAGAAAATGAATTCAGCGGGGTGTTTGAGAAGAAAGAAGAAACGGAATATGTTAAAGATTGCCAGATCGAAACCGACCTGCAATTGCTGATCCCGGATGATTACGTTACCAACATCAGGGAGAGGCTGAGCCTATACAAGGAGCTGGACAGTATTGAAACAGAAGAATACCTGCTGGAATTTCAGGATAGGTTTATCGATCGTTTCGGCCCATTACCCCGGGAAGTGGGTGGCCTGATGAATGCCATCAGGCTTAGATGGCTGTCGCGGCAGCTGGGTTTTGAGAAAGTCATCCTCAAAAACTATCGAATGACAGGCTATTTTATCAGCAAGCAGGAATCAGCATATTTTCAGTCACCGGTATTTTCTGCCATGCTCAGGTATGTACAGGAAAATCCGGGCAGGTGTAGCATGAAGGAAGCCAGGGAACGCCTGACACTGACTTTCAAAGACGTGAAGACGGTATTTGATGCATTAGAGATGTTGAAACAGTTGGCTTCAGACTTTCCGGTGACCGGCAACCGGTAACCGGTAACCGGCTTTTCTAATTAATCTGCTTTACCAGATATATATAAACGGGAAAATGATCACTATATCCCCCAATATATGCGCCATAGGAGTATGTTCTCCATGGGTATCCTTTAAACCTTCCTTCCTGCTGGATCAGGAATTGTTCGTTAAAGACCTTTGCCTGGTATAGCTTATAGGATGAGTAATCTTCTCCTGTAAGTGCACGGGAAACAAGGATCTGGTCGAAAAGGTTCCAGGAATCGCGATAGGCCAGGGATCCGATACCTTTGGCATGCAAGGCTTCATAAGGATTATAGAACCGGTCTTCTTTCATTTTAGAGGGTTCATTAACAGTACCCAGGTTTTTCTTAATACTCTTATTGGTGGGATCGTCGTTCAGGTCACCCATGATGATGATCTTTGCTTCAGGCTTGATTTGAAATATAGAATCGGCAATGGACCTGCTTAGGTCGGCTGCAGCCATACGCAGAGGCCGTGACCTTTTTTCTCCTCCGCTTCTGGAGGGCCAATGATTCACGATGATACTGATCGTATCCTTGTCGAGAATTCCGGTTACGACCAGCTGGGCCCGCGTGGTAAAATCTTCAATCTCGGGCATGTTAAGTTCATAACTCGCAGAGTGAAGTACCTTGAAGAATTTTGGTTGATACAGTAAAGCCACATCCATTCCCCGGTAGTAGGGTGAATCATAGTGAACAAATTTATAATTTCTGTCTTTCAGGATGTCAGTGTTGGCAAGGTCTTCCATGACACCGGCATTTTCCAGTTCGCAAACACCAAGCAGTACAGCCCCGTGCGGAGTATATTCCCCTACTCCGATCTTTGAGATGACTGTAGCCATATGGCCTAGTTTTTCCATGTAGCGGTCGGGGTTCCAGTTATTTTTCCCCTTCGGGGTAAACTCTTCGTCAGTTACGCCTTCCTGGTTGATCGTATCGAAAAGATTTTCAAGATTATAAAAGGCAATGCATGTCATACGATATGATCCTTTATCCTGGGTGCAGGCTGTATTCAAGAAAGCCAGAAAAACCAGGAATAATAGCGGAAGCCTGAAAAGGTTATTCATAATGGTCATTAATAGGTAAATGGTGTTATGGTGAATGTTGCAGATGCAAATGTAAGTTTTTTAATGAATTATGAATTATGAATTATGGATTATGGATTATGGTCAGTTGAGTTGATCATCCGTTGACCGTTTACCGTTAAGCGTTAACCGGATAAGGGTATTAAAAAGTTATTTTAAGTATTAAGATCCCCTAATTTTTCTTACCTCTCTACACAATATTTGTTACATTTGTTTCTGTAATTTTATGCATTTTACAATTCTTTCTCTATGAGACATATTCCCCTTATTTTATTGTTCCTGATCCTCGGATCCTCATTCAGGATTGCAGCCCAGGAAGATACACTTGTTGGCACTGAGGTCTACCCTCTGCCTTCCTTTAACTTATCTGAATCGGAACTGGAAGGTTATGGTGAAAACCAGGATGTTTCAGGTTTGCTCATGTCGTCACGGGATATTTTTGAATCTACCGCCGGCTATACTTTTGGACCGGCGAGGTATCGTATAAGGGGCTATGATACTGAAAACACTGCTGTTCTCATCAATGGGATCAAGGTGAATGATATGTCATCGGGAAGGGCTTACTGGGGTTCCTGGGGTGGCCTGAATGATGCCTTGAGAAACCAGACGATTTACACAGGAATAAATGCTTCAAAACTCACTTTCGGGGGCATTGGTGGTGTAACCAATATTTCCACCAGGGCTTCCGGGTACGGGAAAGGCTTGAAGGTCACCTATTCACGGGCAAACCGTTCGTACAGGAACAGGATCATGGTATTGTATTCTACCGGATTGATGAAAAATGGCTGGGCAATGACTGTTTCGGGATCTCGTCGATGGGCTGAGGAAGGCTTTGTGCGCGGGACTTTCTATGATGCCTGGAGTTACTTCATGTCAGTTGAAAAAAAGATAAATAGCAAACACAGCATCGGACTGATTGGCTACGGATCGCCGAATAAGAGGGGCAGGACCGGTATTGCCGTACAGGAGGCCAATGATCTCGTGGGGGACAATCATTATAACCCATACTGGGGATTCCAGGACGGAGAGGTGAGAAATGCGCGTATAGGCAACTACCATCAACCCATGATCATGTTGAGCCATTACTGGACCATGTCGTCCAGAACATCCCTCACATCTACCCTGTATTATAATTTTGGCAGGGGAGGGTCAACAGCCCTCAACTGGACCGAGACCGGTGATCCGAGGCCAGACTATTATAGAAACCTTCCGAGTTATGCTTTTGCAGGAGGAGATTTTGAAAAATGCAATTATCAAACCACGATGTGGCAGCAAGACGAGGCTTACCGCCAGCTCAACTGGGACCATATGTATTTTACAAACAGCAAATACCTGAACACCATCTATAATGTAGATGGTATCGAAGGAAACAAAGTGACCGGATACAGGTCGAAGTATATTATCGAGGACAGAAGGAACGATAAAAGCCAGATTGGCTTTAACATGAATGTGAAATCCAATGTAAATGAGCACCTCAATATATCGGGAGGCCTGGACCTGGTCTGGTATAAAGGCTTTCATTTTAATGAAGTGGTTGACCTGCTGGGTGGGGAATTCTGGCTCGATATTGATAAATATGCTGACCAGGCTGGATTTAATACTTATTCTGATAAATCGCAGAATGACCTCAGAACACCAAACCGGCTTGTGAAAGTGGGTGACAGGTTCGGCCATGATTATACCTCCAACATAAACAATTATGGTGGCTTTGCCCAGGCTGAATTCACTTACAGCATGATTGACTTTTATGTAGCCGGAGAGCTTTCCTATTCTGAATTCTGGCGGTGCGGGAATATGCAGAACGGAAAGTTCCCGGATAATTCGCTTGGGGATTCAGAGAAAAATAAATTTACAAATTATGGTGTTAAAGCCGGTTTTACTTATAAGATGAGTGGTAAAAACTTCATTTCCGCCAATGGTGAATACAGCACCAGGGCACCCTTCTTCAGGAACTCCTACGTTTCTGCAAGAACAAGGGATTATACTGTGAACAACCTGAAAAGTGAGCAGACCCTGTCCGGTGATATCAACTACCGCTACAGGGCACCGGGAGTGAAGGCTCGCCTGTCATTGTATTATACAAGGTTCATGGACCAGACCTGGTCCAGGAGTTTCTACCACGATGATCTCAATACCTTTGTGAATTATGCGATGACTGGTGTAGACAAAGTACATGCCGGGATGGAGCTTGGCATAGAAGTGAACCTGACAACTGAACTGGTTGCTACAATTGTATATGGGCGTGGACAGTTTATTTATGACTCCAGGCCGCTGGTGACCATAACAGAGGATAATAATGCCGATGTTCTTGCCGAAGACCGGACGGTATACCTGAAGAATTATTATGTGGGAGGAATGCCACAAACTGTCGGCTCCGTGGGCTTGAAATATTATGCCACCAGATATTGGTGGCTGGGTGTGAACCTGAACTATTTCGACGACATATACCTGGATATCAATCCTGACAGGAGAACGGAAGAAGCTCTTGAAGGCTTTGCCCAGGATGATTATCGCATCAATGAAATTCTTGAGCAGGAGAAACTTCCACCTGGCTTTACATTGGATCTTTTTGCAGGGAAGTCATGGAGGCTAAAACATAAGTATTATATCGGACTGAGTTTGAATATAAGCAATATTATGAACACGCAGGACCTGGCCATCGGTGGGTTTGAACAGCTCCGATATGATCATGGGAATATTAATAAGTTCCCGCCGAAATACATCTACCTCTACGGTACACAATATTTCCTTAATATAAATTTTAGAATGTAATCAGATAAATAATAAAAGAATAATATACAAAACAGATGAAAAAGCTTATTCTATTTCTTGTTTCAGTAACCCTGGTATCCTTGTTTCTCATTCCTTTGAATTCATGTGTAAAAAAGGATTTTGACAGTCCTCCCATTGGCGTGATCCCTATAGGAGAAGTGTTGAATATTGCAGATTTGCGACAGATCCATGCCGACAGTGGTGCCTACAAATTTACTTCGGATTATTCAGTGTATGCTACAGTGGTAATGGGTGAATCAACCGGGAATATATACAAAAGCGCCTATGTGCAGGATACCTCAGGAGCCATCAACCTTTATATGAAGAATTCAGGGGGCGTTATTGTTGGGGATTATATCCGTATTTACCTCAAGAACTGTGAAGTGTCAGAGTATGGAGAACTTCTTCAGATCGCCAATGTTGACAATGATTCCAATATTATTATTCAGAGCAATGGGAACTTTCTTACACCAAGGATGGTGACCATATCCGAGCTGAATGATGCCATGGAAAGCGGCAACTTTGATGAATATGAATCCCAGTTGATAAAGTTCGATTCAGTTGAATTCAGCATGGGTGATCTTGGAAAAACTTATGCCGATCCTGACGATTATGGTGAAAGGTTTATCGAGGATTGTGACTTCAATTCGGTAATGGTAAGAACAAGTGATTATGCCAGTTTTGCCAACGATCCGATCCCGGAAGGGAAAGGCCCGTTTGTTGCTATTGCCGGCAGGTATAACAACACTATCCAATTACTGGTGCGTTCTACTTATGAAGTCCAGCTTACCGGACCCAGATGTGGCAGTGGCGGCAGTGGCGTGACCTCTATCGATGAGGATTTCAGCGAACAGGAAAATTATACCGATATCAATGTAGAAGGCTGGCTTAATGTGGCTATGGAAGGCAACAGGAGGTGGCAGGGTAAAACATTTAATGATGATGTGTATGCCCAGGCAACTTCGTTTAATTCGGAAGAGGCAAATGAATGCTGGATGATCACAATTGGAATCGACCTGGATGCCATGACAACACCCATGGCCAACTTTGAAACTGCTATGGCCTTCTGGGAACATGATGGCCTGGCCGTCCTCTTCTCGACCGATTTCAACGGAGCCAACATTAACGGAGCCACGTGGACTGAGCTGGATTGCACCATAGCGGGGCAAAATGATCCCGACCATGCATGGATCCCCAGCGGTGATATCGACCTTTCAGGATTTTCAGGCAAAGGATTTATTGCTTTCAAATATGTTGGCAGCGACCTGAATGGCAATACTACTTCTTACCGGGTGGATAATGTGAAGGTGTGGGACGCGGGGAAATAAGCCCATCGCCCACCGCCCAATTTGTTAACAAATCATAAAACATTTTTCCATTACTTTGCATTATATTAAATTCGCTGAAAAATGATAAGCCTATGTCAGACAGACTGGTAATTACCCCAACATACAACGAAAAAGAGAACATCAAAAAGATCATCCGTAAGGTTTTCTCCCTGGAGCAGGAATTTGATATGCTCATTGTGGATGATGGTTCGCCGGATGGTACCGCCGATATTGTTAAAGGCCTGATGAAAGAATTTCCCGGCAGGCTTTTTATTGAAGAACGTACAGGGAAGCTTGGCCTTGGCACAGCATATATTCATGGTTTCAAATGGGC
>JAIOSQ010000108.1 GCA_021107535.1 Bacteroidales bacterium
AGTATCCAGTAACCAGCATCCAGCATGCAATTTTATCCAGCTGCCTGAGTTATTTATGAGATAGCTATTCCTTATGTGCAAGACTTTGCTTATAGCTTTTTTATTGTTAATGAATGTAGTCCGCAGTCAGGATTCGTACGAAAATCAGGCTTGTGTGACTAATGAGGAATTCCGTCTTTACAGACTTGTGAACCAATACAGGATGGAAAAAGGCCTGCCAGCAATTCACTTATCTGCCTCACTCTGTTATGTGGCCGGTGCGCATGTTTGGGATTTGCAGACAAACCAGGCTGATCAGGGGAAATGCAATATGCATAGCTGGTCGGAGTACGGCCCGTGGTCGGAATGTTGTTATAGTGAAGATCATGAAAAAGCACAATGTGTCTGGCTAAAACCGGAAGAACTTACCATTTATAATGATTATGGCTATGAGGTTGCTTATTTCAGCCCATGGCCAGTTGGGGAGCATAAAGGAATGGCAGAAGCAGCCCTGGAAGGATGGAAGGGAAGCCCCGGTCATGATCAGATGATCATTAACAAGTATGCCTGGAAACGAATGAAATGGAATGCCATGGGTGTTGGGATCTATGGTAATTATGCGGTTGTCTGGTTCGGTGAGATGCATGACCCTGCCGGGAAAACCGAAAGATGCCCTTAGAGAGTTCCTAGTGCCGAGTTCCTAGTGCCGAGTTCCTGGTGCCGAGTGAATTCCGATTTCTGTTATCTTTGGAAAAAATATTCATATGAAGAAATCCATTCTCTCAATATTCTTAATATCCTTTTTTATTATTGGATATGCACAAAAATTTAATGGTGGTGCCATGATCGGCATGGCTGCCAGCCAGGTTGCCGGTGACCGGTATTCGGGTTTTAATAAGGCAGGGCCAATTGCCGGGTTCTTTGTTAATTTTCAACCGGCAGAACACTCATCTTTCCAGTTTGAGTTGTCCTATGTTCAGAAAGGCAGTAAGAAAAATGCCAATTATGCTAAAGGTGATGATACATCCTACCTCCTGCGCCTGAATTATGTTGAAATGCCTTTGCTGTATAAATTTCATTTTGGCCGCTTTGCCATTGAAGCAGGGCCTTCCCTGGCTTTTTTTATGGGGGGATATGAAGAGAAAAACGGGGAGGATGTGAAAGCAGATGATTTTGCACCCATCACGTTCCAGTTGAACCTCGGTGTGGTTTTCAATATTACAGAAAACTGGATGGTCGGCATACGAACGAATAATTCTTTCACCAACCTCAGGAACAAGACCCACACCGGGCATGTTTACCGTCTTGGGTCCCATGGGCAGTTCAATGATGTGCTCATGCTATGCCTGGTTTACCAGTTTTTTCATTTTGGAAAATAGGGTGATGGACAGAGGCGTTACATGCAAGGTCTAGAGGTTGAGCAGGTTGAGATGTTAAGTAGCCAGAGACGTTAAGCAGACAGAGAGGTTGAGACGTTACATGTAACGTCTTTACAATCTATCAATATTCCTTTTAAACCTCTCATACCCAGTTCTTTCAACAGCAGTGCCCTTAAAAAGTTCATTAAAGGTATCTTCATCCAGCCTTTCCCAGCCCAGGTCGTCCATGTAAAGGAATGCTTTTTTAGGTTTAAAAGCTGCTTCGTTATGAGGAAGGGAAAAACGGTTCCAGGGACATACATCCTGGCAGATATCGCATCCGAATACCCAGCCGTGAAGACTGTTTTCATTTTCATCCGGAAGCTCACCTTTATGTTCAATACTAAGATAAGATATGCATTTCCTGGCATCGATAATTCCGGGGCTGATGATGGCCTGGTTCGGACAGGCATCCATACAACGTTTGCAATTGCCGCAATAATCCTTCATTTCAGGCTCATCATAGGATAGTTCGAGCCCGGTGATAATTGCTCCAATGAAGAAAAAAGAACCCTTATCCCTGTTGATCAGACAGCCATTTTTTCCAATCCACCCCAGGCCACATTTTTTCGCCCATGCTTTTTCCAGAACAGGGGCAGAGTCTACAAAAACACGGGCAGAGATTTCCCCGATCTCTTCTTCAACCCTAAAAATAATCTGCCTTAGCTTCTCTTTGATCACATCATGATAATCCTTGCCGTAGGCATATTTTGCAAAGCTGTATTGGGTGCCGGGATTTTGGGTTTCTGCAGGGAAATAATTATAAAGTACGATGATTACTGAGCGGGCCCAATCATTTAACAAAAACGGATTCAGGCGTTTCTCAACATTCCTGTTCATATAACTCATCGTGGCATGATAACCTTTGCTTAGCCAGTCTTTCAGGATAGAAGATTCTGCACCCAGGTGGCCGGCAGGAGCAATACCACATGCATCAAAGCCATATTCTTTAGCAGAATCTTTGATTAGTTTACTGATCTTATCCTTGATA
This sequence comes from Bacteroidales bacterium, assembly GCA_021107535.1. GTDB lineage: Bacteria > Bacteroidota > Bacteroidia > Bacteroidales > B18-G4 > B18-G4. The sequence goes on from JAIOSQ010000108.1 coordinate 2,389, forward strand.
TCAGACATGGCTGTTGCTAGTCGAAGAGATCAGGATGACTGCCTCCTTTGATCCTTCCCAGGTGCTTATAGGCATTTTCAGTAACTTCACGCCCCCGCGGTGTCCGCATCAGGTAGCCTTCCTGTATGAGGAAAGGTTCATAAACCTCCTCTATCGTGCCCCTGTCTTCTGCGACAGCAGTGGCAATGGTGCTGATCCCCACCGGGCCTCCCTTGAACTTATCAATGATGGTCAGCAGGATTCTGTTGTCCATTTCATCCAGGCCGTTCTTGTCGACATTAAGCGCTAACAGGGCAATGCGTGCAATTTCCAGATCGATCACACCACTGCCTTTTATTTGTGCAAAGTCTCGCACTCTTCGGAGAAGGAGATTCGCTATCCTGGGTGTTCCCCTGCTGCGCCTTGAGATCTCTATGGCTGCGTCATTTGCTATGGGGACCTTCAGGATGCTTGACGATCTATTCAGTATTTTTTCCAGGGTAGGAGAGTCATAATATGATAAGCGGAGGTTGATCCCAAAACGGCTCCGGAGAGGGGCCGTCAACAAACCTGAACGGGTTGTGGCACCAATCAGTGTAAAAGGATTGAGAGCAATCTGAACACTGCGTGCATTTGGGCCGGATTCAATCATGATATCGATCTTGAAATCCTCCATGGCGGCATAGAGGTATTCTTCCACAACCGGGCTCAGGCGATGGATCTCATCAATGAACAGTACATCATGTTCTTCAAGGCTGGTAAGCAGTCCGGCCAGGTCTCCGGGCTTGTCGATCACCGGACCGGAGGTGATCCTGATATTCGCACCAAGCTCATTGGCAATGATATGGGAAAGGGTGGTCTTTCCCAGTCCTGGCGGCCCATGCAACAATACGTGGTCAAGTGCCTCGTCTCTTTGTTTTGCTGCTTCGACAAAGATCTTCAGATTTTCCACCACCTTGGCCTGTCCTGAAAATTCAGTGAATTCGGCCGGCCTCAAAACTTTTTCTAATTCAAGATCTGCCTGACTGAGATGCTCTTCCCCCGGATCCAGATTTTCGTTCATAAATGAATAATTAATACCAGATATGCAAAACTACAAAATCCAATGCTGTATGCCTAAAATAGAAAGTATTTTGCAATAAAAGCCTTGCGAAATTAGTTTAATTTGTGTATTTTTATTATTTTAGCATGGGATTGTGAATTCTAAAGTCATGAAAAACCTGCTGGTAGCCATCGATTTTTCCAGAAATTCGATCCAAGCTCTTGAGTATGCGCTCATGTATGCAGATCGTTTTAAGGCAGATATATCACTGATCTGGGTGGATAACTGTGTCGGACCCGACCTGATGATAGAAAGAACGGACGGTGAATCCCGCTATGAATCCCGTGAACTTTTAAAGGAGATCATAGATAAATATCAAAGAAAATTCAAAAAAAGGAACATCAGTTTTAACCTCAGGAAAGGAAAGGTGTATGAGGAAATTTCAAAACAGGCCAAAAAAATTAGTGCCGATCTGATCTTTGCCGGAACGCACGGAATTACCGGTTTTGAAAGATATTGGATCGGTAGCAATGCTTACCGTATCGTTACACATGCTCCCTGTCCTGTAATTACTCTCCGTCAGGATTTTAAGTTTGACAGGAGTGTTAAAAACATACTTCTGCCTATTGATGGCTCGAAGCAGTCAAGCAATAAGGTGAAAGTCACTGCTGATATTGCAGAGGCGTTCGGGGCAGAAGTTCAGGTGTTGGCTTTACATACATCCAAACTTGGTTCATTGAGAAGACAGGTAGATAAACACCTGGGCATTGTGAAAAAACATCTGGATAAAAACAACATAAACCATATTATTAGTGAAGTCAGCACTAAAAACCTGACACAGGATACCATTGATTTTGCTGCCAAAAATGAGGTAGACTTGATTGCTATCATGACAGAACAGGAAACAACACAGGCCAATGTTTTTCTGGGTACTTTTGCGCGGCAACTGGTAAATAACTGCCCGGTGCCGGTTCTGAGTATCCGGACATCGGCGGTGGGTAAAATTTAATATCAACAGAATGCGTTTATCTGTAGTTATATTAGTATTTATCTTAAGTACAATTTCTTTGAACTTATTCTCACAGGCAGATGGAAACGGTTATGTTATAATCGTTCAGGATCCCAGGATTGACACCATACTGAATAAGCACCTTGAGATGAATAAGGCTCTCTTGTTGAATACTGATAACTTTGCAATTGATGGTTACAGGATCCAGATATTTGAGGAATCAGGCAATAAATCCAGTACCAGGGCCCGTGAAGTAATGTCAGAGTTTTCCTCCAAATACCCTGATATGCCCACTTATCTGACCTGGCAGGCACCAAATTTCAAGGTCAGGGTGGGAGATTTCAGGACAAGGATGGAGGCAGAAGGCTTTCTTAAGAAAATTAAGAGAAATTACCCCATCGCGTGGGTGATCAGAGATAAAATAAAATTCCCAAATATCAACTAACACATACGGTTATGAAAAAAATATTAGTTGCCATCGATTTTCTTGACTGCTCTATCAATGCCCTGGCACATGCTGTTTCCATAGCAGAAAAAGCGGGGGCTGATATCGAAATGGTTTGGGTGAACATGCCCGACAATTCCAAAGAAATATTTAAATGCAATTCTGAAACCCTGCTCGTTGAAGTTGAAAAACGCTTCCATGAACTGATCGAAGATTTTTCTCCTGAAATGGGCAAAGGGAAGATGACCTTTAAGATCAAGGACGGGAAAGTATATCGTGAAATTGTTAATGAATCTGAGGAGTACGGAGCTGATCTGATCATTGTTGGAACACATGGTTCTTCCGGTTTTGAAGAGTTTTGGATTGGCAGCAATGCCAATAAGATCGTTTCTGCTACTAACAAGCCAATCATCACAATCAGGGGAGGGGTAGATATACAACGGCCATTGAACAAGATCGTGTTGCCGCTCGACAGCACTGTTGAAACACGGCAAAAGCTACCCTTCACTACTGAGCTGGCAAAAATTCACGATGCGGAAATTCATGCTGTTTCAATCTATACATCCAAAGTAGACGATATCCGGTACAGGGTGGATACCTACACTGACCAGGTTATTGAATATCTGGAAGAAGAGGGAGTTA
>JAIOSQ010000144.1 GCA_021107535.1 Bacteroidales bacterium
TGAACTGAATGCAAGCATTTATGATGCGCAGTTGAGGAGCAGGGGCAGGAATTCCGAATGATTAGTTCTTAGTGATTATTGCAGATTATAAGTAAAGAGATAACTCTGAACTCCACTTCCATGTTCCATGTAATTTACAATTCTGTATTCTGTATTCTGTATTTGAAATCTTGTATCCGATATTTAAAATCACATTGAAAATACAGAATACAGAATACAGAATTGTAAATTACATGGAAGTGGAGTTCAGAGTTATCTCTTTACTTATAATCTGCAATAATCACTAAGAACTAATCATTCGGAATTCCTGCCCCTGCTCCTCAACTGCGCATCATAAATGCTTGCATTCAGTTCAAAGCCGATCAGCAAGGCGATGGCATTCATGTTGATGTACATCATAAGGATGAAGATGGTCCCGATGGAACCGTACAGTTTGTTATACTGGGAAAAGTTTTCGATGTAAATATTGAACAGGGCGATAAAGATGAGCGAAAGCAGCGTAGCCATGGTGGATCCCGGTGAAATAAACCTGAACACCCTCTTCCCGGCTGGTGCAAAATAATAGATGAACGACAGGCTCAGGAAAATCAACAGGGTCAGAATGATCCACTTGGCGACCTTGATCAGGATAATGGCAAAACTACTGGTAATCATGCCGCTGGAGGATACGTAATTAAGAAATACAGGCGTTAGGATCATCAGGCCTGATGCAATAAGGATGATTGTAACCAGGATCAGCAACAGGCCGAAGGATACCAGGTGCATCTTCAGCCAGGAACGCGTTTCCATAGCGTGGGCCGAGCGGTTGAATGCCTTCATGATCCCGATCACTCCGTTAGTGGCAAAGTAAAATGCCATAACAAATCCTAATGACAGTAAACCACCGTGGTGTTTGCTGACGATTTCAGTAATGGTTAGCTCAAGGAAGCTGTAAACCTGGTCGGGCATCACGTTGGCGAGGGCATTCAGGATAGAATCCTGCAAGCCATCCACCGGGATATAGGGGATTAGGGTAAAAATGAACAAAATGGCCGGGAAAACAGCCAGCGTAAAGGTAAAGGAAAGTGAGTTTGCCCTCGACAGTAAAGAGCTTTTCCGGATCCCGTGAATGAAGAATTCTACTACATCATAGATGGGCATCTTTTCGAATCCGGGCAGGGTCAGCTTCCTGGCCAATATATATAATATCCTGAAAAGCCTGGTCTTTCTCAGCCATGCAAGGGGGGATCTGTTATGACTCATTTTGTAAGACAACTTATATGGCTTTAAGGCTCAGGTCAAGGCTTTTGACCTGGTGTGTCAATGCACCGACAGAAATAAAATCAACCCCTGTTTCCGCAATTGCCCTGATGCTATCCTCGTTGATGCCACCTGAAGCTTCTGTTTCGTATTTGCCACCCACTATTTCAACGGCTTCCTTCAGGTCTTCAATGCTGAAATTATCGAACATGATCCTGTCAACACCTCTTGCCTCCATAACCTCTCTGAGCTCTTTCAGGTTCCTGACTTCGATTTCAATTTTCAGGTTCTTGTTTTTGTTTTCAAGGTAAGTCCTTGTTGCTTTGATGGCCTGGCTGATGCCTCCCGCAAAATCCACATGGTTGTCTTTGATCATGATCATGTCGTACAGTCCCATGCGATGGTTGACACCTCCGCCTATCCTGACGGCTTCTTTTTCAAAATACCTGAAATTAGGGGTTGTTTTGCGGGTATCCAGCAAGCGTGTATGAAGGCCTTGCAGCAACGATTGCAGATAATGCGTATAGGTCGCAATACCACTCATGCGCTGCATAAAATTCAAGGCTAGCCTCTCGGCTGAAAGGAGGGAAGCAGAGCGGCCACTGACTTTGAATGCTGTATCTCCCGGGTGGATCTCTGAACCGTCTTCAATGAATATCTCCATGAGCGTATCAGTGTCCACCATCTTAAAAACTTTTTCAGCTATCCTGACTCCCGCCAGGATACCTTCCTGCTTTACCAATAGTTGAGCGGCTCCCTTCTTATCAGCAGGGATGGTGGATAATGACGTGTGGTCGCCGTTACCGAGATCCTCTTCCAGGGCCAGCCTTATAAAATCATCAAGGTTCATCGTGTAAGCTGTTCCTATGGGTTTATTCCTGTTCAAACTGAAGTTGCACGATCAGGTATTTTTCTCCGGTCTTCTTCAGGAGAACATATGTTTTATACGATTTGCTGCCTGATATATATGTGCCGATGATATATTTTGTTGCTTCGCGTGAAGATCCTGTATGGTTGACAGTATATGATTTCGGGGGATTATTTTTGAAAAAGTTTTTCATTACCTGCGTAGCATGGGACTTGCTCATGGTCTGGTCGGTATCGGGAAGGCTGATATCGAGACTGGAATTGAAATGATCACTAAGTTTAACAGCATTGCCACTTTTTAATGCAGTGTTAACCATTTCTGCGGCATCCTGTGCCGAAAGGCCTGAGGATATGCCGTAAAGCATACCTGCCTGGATGATGAAAATATATAGCAAAAACCTCATAATTCTTTATTTAATAAATAAAAACTACAAACAATGCGCCAAACCACTTTCAAAAATAGTGATTATTCTGATTAGAATCGTATTCGCATTGCTTAATGTTGATTATTTTGCCTTATCTTGTTCATCTTATCATAAAACAAAAAATATGAATATCATTATCACAGGTGCGAGCCGTGGTATCGGGTGGGAGCTCACAATCAGCCTTGCCGGATCAGGCCAACATAAAATTGTCGTTATAGCAAGAAGCGCAGAGAAGCTCCAAAAGCTGAAATCTTATTGTGAAAAAAATAAAACCCTGTCAGAAATTGTCACGCTTCCTTTTGACCTTGAAAATGGAGATTATGAAACCCTGTCAACAGAGATCCGCAGCCACATGCAGGACATTCATATACTGGTGAATAATGCAGGTGCGCTTGTGAATAAGAAATTTGGCCATCTGACTTCAGAAGACTTCGATCATATGATGAATGTGAATGTAAAATCAGCATTCCTGCTGACCCAATCACTCTTACCCCTCTTTGATGAAAAAGCCCATGTGTTGAATATCAGTAGCATGGGCGGTTACCAGGGCAGTGCCAAGTTTCCAGGCTTATCCTTATACAGTGCCAGCAAAGGGGCTCTGGCTATTCTCAGTGAATGCATGGCAGAAGAACTGAAGGGATTCGGTATCAGCGTGAATTGCCTTGCCCTCGGTGCGGCCCAGACAGAAATGCTCTCAGAAGCCTTCCCAGGGTATAAAGCTCCTTTGTCTGCTGAAGAGATGGCCAACTATATTGCGGAATTTGCTTTAAACGGCCACCGCTACTATAATGGGAAAATACTTCCGCTGAGCCTCAGCACTCCGTAAACAATTTGAATTCCCGCTTGTTACTACATTAAAAATAAATATCTTTGCGCGGTTTTACGACGAGCACCATGGAGAATATAAGCCATCCCGGAATAGTCGAGCAGGTAACTGACGATAAGATCATTGTAAAGATCATTGCCATGTCGGCCTGTTCCTCCTGCCACGCCAAAGGCATGTGCAACGTGGCTGATATGGAAGAAAAAATTGTTGAGGTCAGGAAAATACCCCATAGGGATTTTCAAAAGAATGACCAGGTTACGGTATCAATGAAAAAGTCACTTGGAAGCAGGGCCGTATTGCTTGGATACATCTTTCCCTTTGTGCTGATGATCGCAACATTGCTCCTGGTATTATTTCTGTCTGGAGATGAAGGTGTGGCAGGCCTGTCGGCTATACTTATACTGATCCCTTATTACTGGCTGCTTTATATCTACCGTAGCAAACTTAAAAGCACATTCAGTTTCACGATTGATTGATACAGGGGCCTTTTGTAACAACAATTTATATGATTTTTCTTAAACCTGATTAATAATGATGAACAAAACACTACTCCTGTTACTTGTTGCAGCTCTGACAGCTGACCTGGCAATATCCCAGGATGAGAGCCTTGCTCCAAAACTGATTACAAAAGCAACCCATTTTCGCAAAACCCCACCCCTCAGGGAGATGACCATCATCCTCCCGGGCGAAAGGGACAGAAGCTGGAAAGATGGCATTATCCGGAACGAGGTTGTGGATGATGTTTTTAACACAGACAATGCTTTACCCGCAGGGCCTGATCCTGTTGCTCAGCGCTATAATGGACAGCTGCAACATCGTGGCCCGAATGTTAACTTTGATGGTGTTGGTAATGTCAATGGTGTGCTCCCTCCGGATACAGATGGAGATGTAGGGCCAAACCATTATTTCCAGATGATAAACCTTTCTTTTGCCATCTGGGATAAGCAGGGTAACAAACTTTACGGACCAGTCGACAATAGCACGCTCTGGAATGGGTTTATCGGGCCGTGGACAGGAACCAATGATGGAGATCCGATACTTCTTTACGATAGTGAAGCTGACCGCTGGATGGCCAGCCAGTTTGCGATCAATACAAGCAACGGAACCTACTGGGAACTAATCGCGATTTCAGAAACAGGGGATCCGCTGGGAGCTTATTACCAGTATGCTTTTGAATTCCCGGCTTTCAATGATTACCCCCACTTCGGGATCTGGCATGATGGATATTATGCATCTTTCAATATGTTCGGAGGGTATTTCAGGGGAGCTGCCGCAGTCTTTGAAAGAGACAAGATGCTGCTGGGAGATTCCACTGCTAATATGATCTTGTTTGATATGCCTGAAGGCACTGACCAGCATAATATGCTGCCCTCAGATTTTGATGGTACACCACCACCTGCCGGGACACCGAACTATTTTATCAATTTCAAGGATGATGCATGGGATTATGCCTTTGACAGGTTGGTAGTATGGGAATTTATTACGGACTGGGCCACACCTTCCAATTCTGTTTTTCAGGAGGCATATGTTCTACATGCAGAAGCCTTCGATTCCCAACTTTGTGAGGCGCCACGCTGGCGGTGCATCCCGCAACCGGGCGTTTCTACCAAACTGGAAGCATTGAACGACAGGCTAATGTTCAGGTTGCAATACAGGAACTTCGGGACCTATGCCACCATGGTACTTAATCATACTGTGGATGTTGACGGCAATGGCCTGGCAGGGATTCGCTGGTATGAACTCCGCGACTCCCTGAGCGGGAACGGATGGAATATTTATCAGCAGGGGACTTATTCCCCGGATAATTATCACCGCTGGATGGCAAGTATAGCCATGAATGGTGTAGGCACCATTGCCATGGGATATACCATCTCCGGACAGGATTCCATTTATCCTTCCATTCGCTATACCGGCAGGCATAAAGATGCCCCTCTTGGTGAAATGAGCTATCAGGAGATAGAACTGGTATCCGGACTTAACTCCCAGGGATCATACTCCAGATGGGGTGATTACGCAATGACTTCAGTTGACCCGGTTGATGATACCACCTTCTGGCATACCAACGAATATTGCATTGGCAGCTGGAGAACCAGGATCGCATCCTTTGATTTCGGACCTATCGATCCCCCGGAAGTGAATGTGGGCCCCGACAGCAGTGTTTGTGTAAATGAGGTGTTTTATCGCACTGCAATAGTAAGCAATGAGAAAAGCGTTCTGTGGGAAACAAATGGTGATGGGATCATCCAGAATAAACGCACTATCAATCTTGCTTACCTGCGTGGACAGCAGGATATCATCAATGGTTCTGTTGATCTATGGCTAACTGCTACCGGTTATCTGCTCGGACAGAATGCCGTTGACAGCCTGGTCATGGGTATTGATACCCTTCCAACAGTAATTGCAGGTCCGGACACGACCATTTGTATCGGGCAGTCACTGCAACTCAATGGCTTTGCTTCAGCATATGATTCTCTGCGATGGTTTACCGATGGTGATGGTATTTTCGATGATCCGGTGTTACTGTCACCGGTCTATACGCCCGGAGATAATGATACTACCAACAAGCAGATTGAGCTTTTCCTGACAGCCTACGGGACATACTGCGACAGCACTTCAGCTTCGCTGGATCTTACATTGGATGTGTGTACAGGCATTGGTGAACCAGGTGACGAATTGTTTATGAATGTTTTTCCCAATCCGAGCAGTGACAAGTTTAGGATAAAGATCAGCGGACTGGAACAGGACTTCCTGAACCTGCTGGTCACCAACAGCCAGGGACAGACAATATTCCGTTATCATATTGAAAATTTCAGCGGAGAATACAGCAATACCATTGACATGAGCTACTTCTCTCCGGGGATCTATTACCTGCAGCTTCGTAACGACAGATTTGTTAAGACTGTAAAGTTGGTTAAATACTAGCAGAAGAACTCTGATATCAGAAATATTTCTGATATCTGGTATCTGATTTCTATGACCCAGTATCCAGACAGAACACATGTCTGATTTAATTTTGTTATTTTTGAATGAACGATTAGCAAATCACTATATCGTTAAAGTGCATTAAACAAAAGCAATAAAATGAAAAAACTTAATATCATATTGTTTATAACATTCTTTATTATAATAGGATGTAATAAAGAAGAGAATAATTCAATTCCAACTGATAATCAGAATATTATTCCAACATTCAGCGGATATACGGTTACGGATGAAGTTGGAAATCCCATAGGTGTAGCTGACACAAGTGACTGGACGAACGATGATGATTGGATGATAAAGGAGAAAGCATTGTTTGAAGATTATGAATCACTTTCTCATAAAATCCCTTTTGATACCAGCCTGAAAATTCATCCTGCCTTTCCTAATCCGTGTTCAGAAATCTTTCTTTTAGCGCTTGTTAAAGATTCCATTACTATGTTCAGTGTTAAATTAGTAAATCAAGAATTCGACATATTAATTGCAGCAGACTCAATTTATAATAAATCCATGATGTTTAAACTGGATGAGCTTAATATTAGTACAGATTCTATGCTAAGATTGTATTATATGTTCGTTAAAGACGATAGTTGTTTATATAAAGGACATGGAGACATCAAAATAAACTGAAACACCCTATAACAACAAGTAAAATGAATTAAAATTCATTTTACTCAAGACCGTTTCAATAAATCCTATATAAAGAAATGAAATTATGGCTGAGATAAAGTACAAGCCAATCGGGGTCGTTCATTCTCCATTTAAAGAAGCTAAAGGAACACCTATACAAGCTGCAGGGGCTAATAATATTGATGGAACAGTTGAGCTGTTTTTAGAATATGCTGAAGGCTTAAAAGACTTGGAAGGCTTTTCTCACATTATTTTGATATATCACTTTCATTTATCCAGGGTGTCGTCCTTAATGGTGAGGCCGTATATGGATAACGAAGTGCACGGAGTCTTTGCAATTCGAGGCCCGGGCAGACCAAATCCGATCGGCATATCAGTAGTGCGCCTTGACAGGATTGAAGAGAATATATTATTTATCCGGGATGTAGACATTGTAGATGGGACTCCTCTTTTGGATATAAAACCTTATGTGCCGGAATTTGATGTAAGAAAAGTAGAGAAAATAGGATGGCTTGAGAAGAATGTACATAAACTTTCAGAAACAAAAGCTGATGAGAGGTTTATGAAGTGAGCTGGAGTTCAACGTTGGATTATGGATTATGAATGTTGGATTAAATTGCACCCAACACCCACTGCGCACAAAGTATCCAGCATCCAGTATCCAGTATCCAGTATCCAGCATCCAGTATCCAGTATCCAGCATCCAGCATCTGCCGATTAAAAGCGCCTGAACTAAACTTAATTTCAATTTAGAGGTGTTCTAAACAAATCCCGAACTCCTTGTACGATAAGGCTTTCAGGGATGATGGCTTTGGATGCTTTTATCGATATACTTGTAAGTTGTTGCTTAATAGAACGTTATGCTTATTTGGAAATCATTCTAAATCATTTATGAGTTGCCTTAATGTTTATATTTTTGCGCTTTGTGAATTGTTAATCAAA
>JAIOSQ010000100.1 GCA_021107535.1 Bacteroidales bacterium
AAACCAATGGTATAAAGGTGGCTTCTGTAATGGTAGGTGTATTCATGGGAGTGGCTCCCGTTTGGGGCTGGCAGATGGCCATTGCCCTCGGCATCGCCATTGCCTTCAGGCTGAACAAGATCATCGTACTGGCTGTATCAAATATCAGCATACCTCCTATGATCCCTGTAATTCTCTACCTGAGCTACATTACCGGAGGTATCGTATTGGGAAAAGGAGTGGGAATTGACTTCCACAACGGGATCACCCTTGAATTTGTGACCAACAACCTATTTCAGTATATCATCGGTTCTCTCATTTTTGGCGTGGTACTGGCACTGGCTTTGGGATTTATCACTTATCTTGCACTGCTTTTTTTCAGGAAATATCCAATAGGAAAAGCAGCTGACAATTCAAAAAGCAAATAGCAGAAATGGGACGGGTATTTACGCTCATATACGATTTTTTTCACAGGCATCGTACGGCCTTTGTAATCTTGTTTTTGATCCTGCTCGGAACGGAAGCATGGTTTGGATCACAGATCAGGCTGGAGGAAGATATTAACCGGGTGATCCCTGCCAGTGAGAAAAACCGCAAGCTGATTACTGTACTGCAACATTCAAAATTTGCCGACAGACTTGTCGTTTGTATCACTCAATCTGAGCAAGATGCGGAAGCCAGGCCCGGTCTGCTGATCGATTTTGCCGAATCCCTGATCGACTCACTGGAGAATACTGATGCAGCCTCATACATATCATCAATAGAAAGCAAAGTATCACCCGGATCCATATCAGAAATTTACAGGCTTTTCTATGAGAACCTGCCACTTTTCCTTGAAGAGGAAGACTATAATACCATTGAGGACATGCTCAGCGATTCTGCTGTCGCACTTGCAATCCGGAACGATTACCAGGCTTTGATCTCGCCCGGAGGATTTGTAATGCGTGAGTTCATCCTGAAAGACCCGCTAAGCATAACTCCCATTGCGCTCAAAAAACTGGAAAGCCTTAAACTGAGTGAAAACTTTGAACTGTATAATGACTATATTCTTTCAAAGGACAGAAGGAATTTATTATTTTTCATCATACCGGCCAATCCTTCAACAGAAACTTCTGAAAATGCTGTATTACTCAGTATGCTGGACAACTTTGGCAACAGTCTTGAAGAATATTACCGGGCACAGGCGGGCATGAGCTTTTTTGGTTCCATGGCTGCATCTGTTAGCAATGCATCCCAGATCAAAGCAGATATAATAAAAACAGTAAGTATTGCCGCTATTGTCCTGATCATATTTATAGGTTTGTATTTTCGCAGGAAAGCAGTCTTTCTCCTGATATTCATACCGGCAATACTGGGGGGAGGGTTTTCCATCGCCTTCATATTTCTCCTGAAATCTGAGGTTTCAGCAATTTCCCTTGGGCTGGGCTCAGTGATGCTGGGTATATCCGTGGACTATGCCCTGCACTTCCTTTCTCACCTGAGGCAAACCGGCTCTGTCAGGACAGTGATCAATGATATCGCCAGCCCTGTGATCATGAGCAGCATTACCACGGCTTCTGCATTCATGTGTTTACTGGTACTGCGATCAGAAGCACTGCGTGATCTTGGACTTTTTGCAGCTGTCAGTGTGCTTTCTTCAGCAGTGTTTACCCTTACCATATTGCCTCACTTTTTTAAGCAGGCCACTGTTCCCTCCGCCGGGAATAAGCATAATCGCCTCGCAGCCTTCATCGGGCGCATTGCATCATACAGATATGACCGGAAAAGAAAGCTGCTTTTCGCCATTATCCTGCTGTTCATTCTCTTTTTTATCACTTCCGGAAAAGTGAAATTTGAAAGCAATATGGACAACATGAACTATCTGACGGAAAAACTAATTCGAAGTGAAAACCATCTCGACAGCATTTCCAGTTATAAACTGCGGTCTGTCTTCCTGGTATCTTCAGCAGAAAAGCTTGAAGAAGCCCTGGTAATAAATGAAAGCATTATCCCGCTTACGGATAGCCTCCTTGCATCAGGAATTGTGAAATCCTATACTTCAATTCATGCCTTTTATCCTTCGGAAAACATACGAAACTCAAAAATCGAAAGATGGAATGAATTTTGGGATCAGCAAAAATCCGAAGCACTTAAAAGCTCAATAGGTACCGCCTCAGAAAAATTCAGGTTTAAAGAAAACACCTTCTCGGAATTTTTTAAACTTCTCGATCCTGGGGAAAAAAGTTTTGAAATCTCTGCTCTTGATCCACTCAGGGAAGCTTTCCTTGATGAATATATCACAGAAAAGGACAGCCTGGCCTTTGTAAGCACTTTGCTTAAAGTTGCACCGGAAGACAAACCGGCCATTTATGATGCATTTGAGAAAATGGACGACATCATTGTCTTCGACAGGCAGTCCTTAACCTCTTCTTTTATGGACGGCCTGCGCCATGATTTTAATATGCTGATCATCTTATCACTGGCTGTTGTCTTTCTGATCCTGACCCTGTCATTCGGAAGAATTGAACTGGGAATCATAACATTGATCCCCCTCCTGATCAGCTGGACCTGGACCCTGGGGATCATGGGCCTGCTCGGGATCCGGTTCAACATTTTTAATATCATCATCTCAACATTCATTTTCGGGCTGGGGATCGATTACGCCATCTTTATCATGCGAGGCCTTTTGCAGGAATACAAATATGGCCGAAAAAAATTGAACTCTTACAAAACATCCATCCTGCTCTCAGGTATCACTACCCTGGTGGGAATTGGGGTGTTGATCTTTGCCAGGCATCCGGCCCTTCAGTCCATAGCTGTTTCGGCCATTATCGGAATAACTTCTGTGATCTTTATCACTTATACGCTCTTACCAAGGTTGTTCCGTTTCCTGGTTGAACATGAAGGTAGAAAACGACATTGGCCGGTCACCTTGCGTGATTTTATCTTTTCCGTTAACACTTTTTTGATCTTTCTTATCGGGGTGATCCTTCTGAATGTATTCGGGCTTTTACTCAAATATGCCGTGCCCATTAAGTTGGCTAAAAAGAAACTGATCTTTCACCGGATGCTTTCGGCAGCCTGCTGGACTATTGTTTACGGATCTGTAAATATCAGAAAGATTTTTTGGAACAGGAGTGGGGAGGATTTCAAAAAACCTGCAGTGGTTATATGTAATCACCAATCTCACCTCGATACTGTTTTAAATATTCTGCAAAACCCCAGGATGCTACTGCTTACCGCACCCTGGGTACAAAAAAGCATCTTTTTCGGCTGGTTTATCCGCTTTGCTGATTTTTATCCGGTTACCGAAGGACTGGATCCTATCATGGATAAGCTTCGCGACAGGGTAAATGAAGGCTATTCTATTTTCGTTTTTCCTGAAGGGACGCGTTCTGTTAATCTCGGAATCGGCCGTTTTCACCAGGGAGCCTTCCACATTGCGAAAGAGCTGAACCTGGAAATACTTCCAATTATTTCTTATGGTTCAGGAAATACCATGCCCAAATTTGAACCATTCCTCAAAACCTCTACCAGCACCATGACCATCCTGCCAAGGATCAAGCAGGATGATCCCCTGATCAAAGATAGCCTTCTTGCTACATCAAAATCCGTACGGAAATACATGAAAACAGAATATGCCGTCATCAGGTCAAGCCTGGAAACTCCGGTGTTTTTCAGGAAAAAACTTATCAGAAGTTTTCTTTATCGCGGGCCTGTTCTTGAATGGTACATGAAAATAAAGATAAGGATGGAAGATAACTATCTCCCATTTCATAAGCACCTTCCCGAAAATGGCCTGCTTACAGATATTGGCTGCGGCTATGGATTGATGTCGTATATGTTTCATTTACTTGCTCCGCAGCGAAGGATCATGGCATATGATTACGACCGGGATAAAATAGATACTGCCAATCATTGTGCCCTGAAAAATGATAATATCCAATTTCATCATGCTGATGTAAGCCGAACTGAAATCCCACAGAGTGATGCTTTTATATTGGCCGATGTGCTACATTATATGCCTGAAGATGAGCAGGAAAAACTTATCAATAAATGCACAGGAAAACTGAATGATAAGGGTGTGATCATTATCCGTGATGCAAATGCTGCAATGAAGAAAAAACATCTTGGAACACGGATTTCCGAATTATTTTCTACCCATCTTGGTTTTAATAAAACCATAGGGGAGAGTAAAAAACTATATTTTATTTCAAAAGAAAAGTATTTGACAATATTTTCGCAACTGGATCTTCATGCAGAGATCATAGATGAAACAAAAATAACCTCCAATATTGTTTATGTATTAAGGAAAAAGCAATGACAAAATACGATGCAGTGGTAATTGGCAGTGGCCTGGGCGGATTGGTCAGTGGGTTTATCCTGAGCAAGGAGGGCATGAACGTATGTGTCCTTGAGCAACACAGTAAAATAGGGGGCAACCTGCAAACCTTTACCCGTGACGGATGCATTTTCGATACCGGTATGCATTATATAGGAAGCATGAACGAAGGCCAGTATCTGTACAAATACTTTAAATATTTTGAATTAACAGACAAACTCAGGCTGAAAAAACTGGATATTGAGGGGTACGATATCATTACCTTCGACCATGATAATACCGAGTACCGGATGGCCCAGGGTTATGAAAATTTCATCGCGGCACTACTAACATATTTTCCAGAAGAAAAAAGTGGCCTTGAACGTTACACCAGCACCATAAAGTCTGTGGTAAAAGGTTTCCCCTTATACGACCTTGCAGAGGTAGATGCATTTACCATAGATGTGGCTTTACTGGAGCAATGTGCCATGAGCCTGTTGAATGATGTTACAGACAATAAACGTATGAAAAACGTGCTGGCCGGTGCATTTTCCCTGTATGCCGGAAATCCGGAAAGCACTCCTTTATATATTCATGCCTGCACACGTGATTCGCTGATCAACAGCAGTTGGCGTCCTATTGATGGAAGCCAGCAAATTGCTGACCTCCTCGCCGAGGGTATTAGAAAATACGGAGGTACGGTTTTAACTTCCTCCCGTGTAAAGGAATTCGATATTTCAAGTGAGAAGGCTGATGCTGTGATCCTGGAAAACGGGGAGAAAATTTTTGCAGATAATTTCATTTCCAATGCCCATCCGGTCTCAACACTCAATATGATCGGGGAGGGAAAGATCAAAAAGATATACCGTAAACGGATCATCGGGCTGGAGAATACCTGGGGTGTGTTTTCCTTATATGTTATTCTAAAAAAGGACTCCTTCCCTTATCTGAACAAAAACTATTTTCATTACAACGCCAACGGAATACTTGGTGCAATCAATAATGTGGAACACTGGCCGGAAAATTATTATTTCTATACCCCGGCAACTTCCAATACCGATAAATATGCTGAATCCATAGTGGTTTTAGCTGACATGAAATTTGAAGAAGTTAGCCAATGGCTGGGAACCAAAGTAAATAAGCGGGGCGAAAGCTATGAAAGCTTTAAGAAAAGAAAAGCAGAGAAACTGTTGGATACACTGGAGAAAAGGCTGCCCGGCATACGTGAAAAAGTAGTAAAATATTATACTTCCACACCACTTACTTTCAGCGATTATACAGGAACAGTGGAAGGTTCGGCATATGGGATCATGAAAAACTGCAATGACCCCTTACGGTCTATCATCCTGCCAAGAACCAAGGTCAGTAATTTGTTTTTTACGGGACAGAACATAAACTTGCATGGAATTTTAGGCGTTACAGCAAGTGCAGTGATCACTTGCTCCGAAATCATCGGCCTGAAATATCTTACCAAAAAGATCTCCAATGGCTAAAAAGAGAAAAAGGAAAATATTGTTGTACATACTGGCCATTCTTGTCCTGGCAATAATAGCCTTCGTCATATATTTCAATATTGTGGTCCGGATTGATCCTCCAACAGAAACGGATCCGCATGAGATGGGATATACACGATCTCAAATTGATACTGCTTTCTATTCCTGTGAGACCAGTTGGCTCAACCTCAATGAATACGGTTTATGGGAACTTTACATTGAAGGCAATTCTTTTGAGCTTGGGATCATCAACGGCTTACTCAGCAATGAACTTATACAGGTCCAGGAAGATGCTTTTGTAAACCAGATCAGGGTGATGATCCCTTCCGAATCATACCTGAATTTCCTGAGGTATTTTATAGCATGGTTCAATAAAGACCTCGACACCTATATCAAAAATGAATACCTGCTGGAAATATACGGAGTGTCGGCTTTTGCTTCTGAAAACTATGGTTTCATCGGCCCTAAATATCATCGCATCCTGAATTATCATGCCGCTCATGACATTGGCCACGCCCTGCAAAATATGAACCTGGTGGAATGCACTGCTTTCGGGGTTTGGGATGAAAGATCTGTTGACAGTACATTACTTATTGGCCGTAACTTTGATTTTTATGTGGGTGATGCATTTGCAAAAAATAAGATCATCGCATTTGTGAACCCTGATAAGGGCTATAAATTTGCGAGTGTGACCTGGGCCGGAATGATTGGTGTTGTATCAGGAATGAATGAAAAAGGACTGACAGTCACGCTGAATTCAGCAAAATCTGAAATGCCCTTTGGGGCACGCACTCCGGTTTCTATTATTGCCCGGGAAATCCTGCAGTACGCTTCCAATATTGAAGAAGCAATGGCCATTGCCTCGAAACGCAGATCCTTTGTTTCTGAAAGCTTTCTCATCGGCTCCGCTGAAGATCATAAAGCAGTGGTTATTGAAAAATCTACAGATCAAACGCTTCTTTATGATCCCGATACCAATTTCATTATCCTTACAAATCACTTTCAGTCAGATTATTTTAATGATGACGAGCTGAACATTGAGAACCTGGCTAACAAAACTTCTTCTTATCGTCATAAAAGAGTTAAAGAATTGCTTGACCTTCATCCGGTCATTGATTATCACACAGCTGCCGGCATTTTGCGCGACAGGAGAGGAAAAAGGAACAAGGACATCGGCCTTGCCAATGAAAAAGCCATCAACCAGTTGATTGCGCATCATTCCGTCATTTTTATACCCGAAGAAAGGCTGTTCTGGATAAGCACTGCACCCTATCAGCTCGGAAGCTATTTATGCTACAACCTGGATACGGTCTTTGCCGAAATGAGTGAAAGAAAAACCAAAACCAGCATTTACGAAATGCAGATGAATATTTCCGCAGACACCTTCTTATTCAGTGCCGAATATGCTCATTTTTTGCATTATAAAGAATTGCTTATAGTCTTTCAGGATGCAATAAAAAATGGGGATAAGATTGATAGTGAAGAATTAACTGTCAGGGAATTTATATCTGCCAATCCTGAGTATTTTCATGTGTATTCTATCCTTGGGCAATATTACCAGGAACTCGAAAATTTCAGTGAAGCAATAAAATATTATAATTTAGCCTTATCGAAGGAAGTTTCCTCCACAAACGAATATAATACGATCAGGAAACGTATGGAGGAATGCATGAAAGATCAATGACATGAAAAACCACATCCCTAACATAGAAACCAGGCCACAGGAAGAGATCAGGGAATTTCAGGACAAGCAACTGCTGAAAATGCTGGCGTATGTGAGCACGCATTCGAAGTATTATTCAAGCTTGTTTGAAGAGAAAGGAATCGATATTTCTGCCATTCATGGCTGTGACGACCTTATTAAGCTTCCCCTTACCACTAAAGATGACCTTTGCAAGCATAACGAGGATTTTATCTGCGTACCGCACGAAAAGATCGTCGACTACATAACCACTTCGGGTACACTTGGCGACCCCGTCACCTTTGCCATGACCGACAAAGATCTTGACAGGCTGGCATATAATGAATATTTGTCCTTGTCCTGCGCCGGAGGGAGCGAGAAAGATATTTTTCAGTTGATGACCACCATCGACAGGCGTTTCATGGCCGGGCTTGCCTATTTTCTTGGTGCCAGGCGGCTGGGTGCCGGCATCATCAGGGTAGGAAACGGCATGCCCGAACTGCAATGGGACACTATAAAAAGGATGAAACCTTCTGCTTTTATAGTTGTTCCTTCATTTCTGCTGAAGTTGATCGAATACGCCGAGAGCAATAATATCAATTATCGTGATACAGGAGTGAAAAAAGCGATTTGTATTGGTGAATCTCTGAGAAACCCTGATTTTTCCCTGACCACCCTAGGAAAGAAGATCATTGAAAAATGGGATATCGACCTGTACTCAACTTATGCCTCCACAGAAATGAGCACCGCTTTTACCGAGTGCGAACATGCCCATGGCGGGCATCATCATCCGGAGCTGATCATT
Organism: Bacteroidales bacterium; assembly: GCA_021107535.1. GTDB lineage: Bacteria > Bacteroidota > Bacteroidia > Bacteroidales > B18-G4 > B18-G4. The sequence continues at coordinate 8,259 of JAIOSQ010000100.1, forward strand.
GTTGAATTCCTGGATGATAACAATAAACCCGTTGCTGCGACTGAAGCCGGCGAGGTAACGGTAACCACCCTTGGAGTGGAGGGAATGCCATTGTTGCGTTTTAAAACCGGCGATATTTGTTACCACTATACAGAACCCTGTGCATGCGGCAGGACCACCACACGTCTTGGGCCTGTCATCGGCCGCAAAAAACAAATGATCAAGTTCAAGGGAACGACTTTATATCCACCTGCTTTATTTGATATCCTCGACAATATTGATGGAATAGAAAATTACGTTGTAGAGGTATTCACCAATGACATTGGTACGGATGAGATCCTCATCAGAATTGGGACCAAAGAGGCCGATGAACATTTTGAAACCAGGCTTAAAGACCATTTCCGCGCTAAACTTCGTGTAGCTCCGTCCATTGTCATTGATTCAGTGGAAAATATTGACAAGATCAAGTTTCCTGAGGAGAGCCGGAAGGCGATAAGCTTTATAGATAAAAGGATATAATTTTCTTTATATATTTGCATTTGTAATCACATAATATTAAAACCATGAAAAAACTTATTTTAATTGCCGGAATTTTTCTTGTATTTTCATTTGTTTCTAAAGGGCAGTACACCCCAGCAGATGTATTTAAGGTGGACAACATCACCTGGTACGGGCTTGATTTTTCCAACATTAAACTTATCGGATCCGAAGGCTTTACTGATCCGTATGCCATCAAGAACCAGTTTTTTTATTCCTGGAACAACCTGATCATTACAGAAACGGATAAATATGATCTTGCCGGCTTTTTCCACAAATCCTCTGTAGAAAATGACCTTAGTATTGTGGAGGGAAGAAATATGCTTCCTGATCCGGATGAGTTGGTCATTAATACAAATTATTCTCTTGGGGAAGATGAGGTAAAAAAGATCATTTCAGAATATGATATCACAGGCAAAGAAGGCATTGGCCTTGTGTTTATTATGGAAAGTTTCAACAAAAACAAAGAACTGGGATATATGTGGGTAACCTTCTTTGACCTTGAAACAAAAGAAGTGCTATTATCCAACAAAATGAGTGGAAAGCCAGGTGGATTCGGCATCCGTAATTATTGGGCCAAGAGTTTTTACAATGTTATGAAAAGCATTGAGAAGAAAAAATGGAAGGCCTGGAAAGCACAATATTAAAAGATCAATTACCCATTTTCATTCCGATCACAATACCTGTTCTTACGTTTTTGCCTGCATTATACCCGGCAACAAAGTCGACCCGGAAGAGCGTGAAAATATTTTCTATTCCCGCACTGACTTCAAAATAGTTGTTTGTGAATTCTGAGGTGAAATACCTGAACCCTCCGACAGCTTTCCATTTGGCCTTTCTGATCAGGGGAAGCTTGTTGAAGATAAAGCCGTTGAAATGGTGTTCGGCACATACTTCAACATAGTTTTTATTGGTAGAATGAGAATAATAATCCAGCATTTGGAACGAATTCAGCCGGTACTTGGCAAAGATGGTCCGGTTACCATTAAAATGCTTATAATCCATAAATTTCATCTTTCGGTTATTCAGAAAGGTCCCGTAGGTTCCTTTGAACTGGAGGGTGCCCAATAACCCAAGCTTTTGTCTTCCTTCAATGCCAATCTTTAGAAGATCATAATCGACATCGCTGCCCAGAAATCCATCAATGCCCTTTTTATAGCTGATAACAAAATCAGGGTACTTTGATCCAATGATCGACTTATTTGGTATGGAAATATATTTTTGTTGTATCCTGATCCTGAAGGCCAGATCAATAGTAAATGATTTATTCCATGAAAATGCAGGCCCTTCGTTCAATGGATTTTGTGGATCGTTGCTTGTAAAACGGTTTTTACTGCTCTTTACCCATGAATAATTCGTTGTATTCACGAGAGCACTCCTGCCGGCATATTCAACACCCGCTATAAAAAAAATACCATTGATCAGCTCGGAAAAATGTGATACGCCTACCCAGCTTTTCTCATAAAGTTTCATGTAATTATTCCCGTCAAGCAAAGTGTAAAAGGTATTTACAAACGGAGAGATCGGGTTGTTAGCATTATATTGCACCGGACCTATTCCTCCTGCTACTCTGATGTTTGCCGATTTGTTGCGATTATAAAAATAACGGGAATTTAAGTCATACCCCCACCGGACGTTCGAAAAACCATAAGATACGTTCTGTGCGATAGAGAAATGGTTACCGTTCGAAAAAGATTTTGAGAATGCAGTTCGAAGATACAGGTTCACTCCCTGAACTGTATTGAAATTGACCGTGGTAAGAGGTGAGTTGATGCTATATCTTGTACTGTCATACCTCCGGTAGTAACTGTAGCCTGAAAGCAATGCACCCCATTTAATCTTATTTCTTTTCCGGTCGAGAGAATCAAGGTATTCTTTTGAACTCCTCAAATCCTGCAGGCTGTCTTCCTTTAAATAATTTCTTTGCTCTTCAGCAGTGAGGGGAATGGGCCTGTTTTCTTCCCAGTAGAGGGAATCCTTTTTATTGGCATCCTCGTTGGCCCGGACAATCTCATTGCCGAAATATTTTCGTTCAAACTCATTATTGAAAAGATAATCGGTAAACTGAGAATGGAAGATACCGTTACCGGCAAAGCGCTTCCCGAAGAAATTAATTGAAAAAAAGAACTGCAATTTTTGTGTTAATGGCATCCAAATGGAGTCATTCACCGGCACCATGCTTTTTGCAATCTTCACAGAATCAATAAAGTCAATATTGGCATCTTTACTGATCATCAGATTCAGGCTGTGTATTCTCCATGAGTCCTCAATGATATATATATAACCGCCAAAAACCGGGTCTATTTTTCGTTTTGGAATAACTTTTATTTTGTTCACAATGTAATCCTCCTCAAAGTAAGTCCCTTCCAAACGATACCTGTAATAAAACAGGGCACTTGACCCGATCGGAGAAATAAAGCCTCTTTCACTTGCGTCAACAGGTATGATAATATTATTATTATAAAAATTAACCATAAAAAAGGTGATGAAATTAAATCCAAAACCCTGGTCATTCCCACTCACTTTCACCGATATCATTTCCTCCTTGAATTTATCCGGCTGCTCATAGCTGATGATCGATTCCGATTCCGATAGATATACGATACCTAGAATGGAATCTTCTTTGGTATTGAGTGAATCCCCGAAAATTTTGTCAGGGGCTTCTGTGATCCTGAAAATGCCCTTGGTATAAGCTTCACATTTGTAATTGTCGACCTGTCGCAAATAATATTTCCTCATACGGATGGCATTGCGGATGATACGATAAGCAGGATCTTCCGCATCTGCAGAAATAACGACTTCATCCAGGGAAACCTGTTCGTCTTCCATTACAATATTTAAAGAAAGCAGCTCCTTCCCGACGAAGATATTTTCATGATGCTGTTTATATCCGATATATTGAAAAATAAGCTCATAGGCACCATCCGGCAGTTCCAGTTCAAAATACCCTTCAGGGTTTGAAGCTGTGCCTATGGTGGTCCCCATAATGTACACGCTGGCAAATGCAAGTGGTTCGCCAGACTGGTTGGTGATGTGTCCGTTTATTATGCCTGCCCGGGCAAGCAGACTCCCGCACAACAGGAAAAAAATGAATATTATTCGCAATCGCATTATAACAAAGATAAGATAATTACAAGAAAAAAACATATCTCTGATTTACTATGTATTATTTACCCCGGGGCAATAGATAATTATAATTACCTGACACCTTCCCATTTCTCAAACTCATACCAGTAACCAGTAACCAGCATCTGTATCTAATTTTGCACCGGCAAAAACATAAATATGCATTTCTTATCTTTATGGCATTATCATTGCATTATTTGAACAGGCAAAATATAAAGCCGGGATTCTTATAAAAATCACTTAATTTGCAAATCAAATAATCTGATATTTGAAACCAATGAAATTTCTATTTTTCTTCTTGATCACAGTATTTTCTGCGCAGATTCTGCCTGCCCAGGATTCTGATTTCCTTTTAGATGAACGTGATGGCAACATTTACCTGGTCGTACAGTTTAACGATCAGTGGTGGATGTGCCAGAACCTTAAATTCGATGCCGGAGAAGGTTCATCATGTTATGAAGGTGATGAAACAAACTGTATGCTTAAGGGACGATGGTATAGCTGGGAAGCAGCACAAAGGGCATGCCCGGAGGGATATCGCCTGCCGGGCGATGAAGACTGGAAAGCGCTTGAGATTTTCATCGGAATGGACAAAGCTGAGCTGGATAAACGTTATAACAGAAACTCCGGAACTGTCGGAAAATTTTTAAAAATTGACGGAGGCCTTGGATTTGATGCTGATTTTGCCGGGATTGTCAACCCCATCAGTGATGATGCCTATTTCAATACACATGCCTATTTCTGGACTGCCACCGAACATGATGAAATAAACGGCTGGGCCCGTGTGATGGAAAAGACAAAGGTGGGCATTGACAGACAGATCATCACCAAGAATTACGGACTTTCTGTCCGCTGTGTAAAGGATGCCGTGGCAGAATCGCCGGATTGATATAAGTACTTAGAGTATTTAAAGTACTTAGAGTATTTAAAGTACTTAAAGTACTTATGGTTCGGAGTTCACAGCAACCAGTACACCTACGCTAAAGCTTCGGCGCACAAAGTATCCAGTATCCAGTATCTAGTATCCAGTATCCAGTATCTAGTATCCAGCATCCAGTATCCATTTCTTTTTCTTAATTTCGCACCCTCAATAAACTGTACAAAACTGATGAGCACAATGCCTGCAGAAGAAAACAAGGAAACCAAAAAGTCACTCAATTTCATTGAGTCCATCATTGAGGACGACATAAGTAATAACAAAAACGAAAGTCGTGTGCACACGCGTTTCCCTCCGGAACCGAACGGATACCTGCATATTGGCCATGCCAAGTCTATTTGCCTGAAT